>NZ_JBQCEE010000213.1:0-16113 GCF_051960575.1 Jatrophihabitans sp. | reverse complement strand
TGCTGGTCGTTGTCGATGCGGTCGACGACCGCGGCGGGGGTGCCGACGTCGTGGCCGGGGGTGTTCTCGTGGGGTATGGCGACGCAGGCGCGGCCTGCGTCGACCGCGGCGGCGAGGCCGCCGGTGTTGTCCTCGATCGCCACCGCGTCGGCGGCCGTGCGACCGAGCTGCTGCAGGGCGAAGCGGTAGACCGCACCGTCGGGCTTGGGGGTGTCGACGTGGGTCGAGTCGACGACGAGGTCGAAGTCGTCGCGCGCGAGCTGACCCTCGACCGCGGCGAGGAGGGCGTCGACGTTCGCCGGCGACGTGGTGGTCACCAGCGCCACCTGCTGGCCGTCGGCCTTCGCCGCACGGATCGTCTCGGCGACGCCCGGCCGCACTTCGATCTTCGTCGAGCCGAGCAGCTTCTGGAAGATCTCGGACTTGGTGCGGTGCACGGCGGCGGCGTCGACCTCGTCACCGCGCGCGGCGGCGTAGTCGGCGATGCGCTGCGCACCGCCGTTGCTGGTGATCAGCTGCCGGTACTCGTCCTGGCTCCACGACCAGTCGAGGCCGTGGGATGTGAACGCCTCGTTGAACGCGCGGCGCTGCAGTTCGGAGGTGTCGGCGATCGTGCTGATGGAACCGAGGAGCACGGTGGGCACGGGGCAGGTCCAATCGACGTCGGTGAGGGCGGTCGGAACGGAGGACCAGGCGAGCCGGGCACCACGTTCATCCCAGCCGTGCTTGCCCGGTTCCGCCCCTCGATTGACGCCATCCGATCGGTTTGCACAGGTTTGGCGCCGATTCGGTGCCGGATGCGCGGTGTGCGCGTGCCCTGGTCATCGTCGTGCCGGCCCGGTAGGACGGAGGGATGACGCCTCGCACCGAGCCTCCGTTCCGCGCCGACCATGTGGGCAGCCTGCTTCGTCCGAAGCGGTTGTTGGACGCGCGTGCGGCGCGGGCGGACGGGCGCATCGACGCCGCGGAACTGCGTGCCGCCGAGGACGAGGCGATCCGCGAGGTCGTCCGCATGCAGGAGGACATCGGCCTGCAGTCGGCCACCGACGGCGAGTTCCGACGCACGTCCTGGCACATGGACTTCATCTATCAACTGCAGGGCGTGCACCGCACCGACGAGCAGATCACGGTGCACTTCCGCAACGAGCAGGGCGATCTCGACTTCGAGTCCGCAGCGCTCAAGGTCGACGGCAAGGTCGGGCTCGACGAACCGATCTTCGGCGCGGACTTCGAGTTCCTGCGGTCGGTCGTCACCACCGCGACGCCGAAGCTGACCATCCCGTCGCCGAGCATGGTGCACTACCGCGGCGGCCCGGCCGCGATCGACAAGACCGTGTACCCGGACGAGGACCAATTCTGGGCCGACCTCTCGGCCGCCTACGCCCGGCAGGTGCAGGGCATCGCCGCGCTCGGCTGCACCTACCTGCAGCTGGACGACACCAGCCTGGCCTACCTCAACGACCCGGCGCAGCGGGCGCAATTCGCCGCCATGGGCGCCGACGCCGAGCACCAGCACGAGCTGTACATCCGGCAGATCAATGCCGCGCTCGCCGACCGACCGGTCGGTCTGCGGATCACCACCCACCTGTGCCGCGGCAACTTCCGCTCGGCGTGGACCGCCGAGGGCGGCTACGACTTCGTCGCCGAGGCGCTCTTCGGCCAACTCGACGTCGACGGCTTCTTCCTCGAGTACGACGACGCCCGCTCCGGCGGCTTCGAGCCGCTGCGCTTCGTGCCGCCGGACAAGTACGTCGTCCTGGGCCTGGTCACGACCAAGCGCCCGCAGCTCGAGAGCAAGGACGAGCTCAAGCGTCGCATCGACGAGGCGGCGAAGTACATCCCGCTCGAGCAGCTGTGCCTGTCAGGCCAATGCGGCTTCTCGTCCACCGTCGAGGGCAACGCGCTGACCATCGACGACGAGATCGCCAAGCTGAGGCTCATCGTCGAGACGGCGCACGAGGTCTGGGGTTAACCGGCGAGGTCCGTCGGCTCTCGATCCCGCGTCCCCTTGCTGAGTCCGGTGCTCTCGACAGGGGACGGCCGTCGTCGTGCCGGTGCCGTCAGGCCGCTGCTTCCGCGAGGACGCATCCGTCGACGGGCTGTGCCTGGTCGGCGCCGCGGCAGCTCGCGGCCAGCAGTTGGCGGAGGCTGCGCAGTCCGCGGTGCTGGGCGGCCTTCACGCTGCCGACATTGCTGCCCGTGTACTCGGCCGTCTCCTCCAAGGTGCAGCCGGCGAGGAAGCGCAGGGCGATGCACTCGCGTTGCACCGGCGTCAGGTGCCGGATCGCGGCGACGACCTCCCGACGGTCGAACTCCGCGACGACGCAGTCCTCCGCGCTGCACAGCCAGGCGCGGTCCTCGACGGTCTCGTCGGTGAGCACCTCGCGGCGGTGCGCGCGGACTTCGCATGGTCGAGGATGAGGTTGCGCGCGATGGTCACCAGCCATGCCGCCACCGGTCGTCCTTGATCGGTGACCGTGCCGATCGCTCGCAGTGCGCGGACGAAGGTGTCCTGCGTCAGATCCTCGGCCAGCTCCGCGCTGATCGTGCGTCGGCGCACGAAGCGGTGGATCTCGCCGGCGTACTCCTCGTACAGCCGGCCGAACGCCGCGGAGTCGCCCGCAGCCGCTGCGTGCACCCAAGACCAGGCGTCGTCGTCGTTCAGCATGGTGTCCCCCCGGACCCTTCGGGCCTCGACCATCGGTCGCAGCCCTGTTCGCCCGGCGCGGCCGCAGAGGGCAGGCGCCAGGAGTGACGGATGTGTCGTCGTCAGCGCTACGTACCGGGCGTCGTGTACTCCCGTGCGGCCGGCTGCGCGAACTCCACCGTCATCAGCGCTACGTGCCGGAGCGACCAAGATCGACCGGCGTGCGCCGTCACCGAGGGTAGGCCGCCGTGCCCCGATGCTCCGTCGGGTGATCGGACATCGCTGCCCGGCCTCGACAGCGGCACGACGCTGCTGGCCGCGTCCTCGACGCAGCACGCGCTTCGTCGCCGGAGCGAACCCGGTTGGGACGAACGGCTACCGTCTCGTCGTGGGAATTCTCGCTGAGCGCGCCGACGGGCTCGTCGTGTCCGACGACAAGGCGCTGTTGGATCTCGACCGTGTCGCCGCGTGGCTCGCGGCGTCGTACTGGGCGAACGAACGTGACCGGGCGACGATCGAGCGTTCGATCGAGCACTCCTACGCCATCGGGGTCCACACACCGGCCGGGGAGCAGGTCGCGCTGGCGAGGGCCACGACCGACTTCGCGTCGTTCGCCTGGATCGGCGACGTCGTCGTCGACGACGCCTGGCGGGGCAAGGGCATCGGCACCTGGATGGTGCAGACGCTGGTGGACGAGTTGCGCCGGCGGGGCGTGCCGCGGTTCGTGCTGGGCACCCGGGACGCGCACGGCGTCTACGAGAAGATCGGCTTCGCCCCGCTGCGCGTCGTCGACGTCTGGATGGAGATCGACGACCGCAAGAACCGGCCGAACCCCGAGGACGTCACGTTGCGGCGCTGAGTCCGAACGCCCGGCCCAGGCGTCCGCATAGGGTGGAACCATGGTGCCGAGCGTTGTCTGAGCTGCGCTTCCGTGACCGGTTGTCGCTGCTCGCCTGGCTGATGACCGTGTACTTCTCGGCCTTCGCCATCGCCGGCGTCGCAGGGTTGGCGATCGGCGTCTCCCACGACAGCGTGGGCGACATCGCCGTCGGACTGCTCCTGATCCTGCTGGCGGCGCCGGTCCTGCTGCTCGCGATCTCGCAACTGCGCGCGCGTGTGCTGACCGACAGGACGCTGACCATCCCGACCTTCGTCCGACACCGGGTCATCGACCTGGCGGAGGTGGCCACCGTCGCCCTCCTGCGACAGCGCGGCCGGCGGACCGCCTGGTTCCTCGTCATCTGGACCGCCGGTGGCGACAAGATTCCTGTCGGGATTGCGACACCGACCAAGCTGGGCAAGCGGTGGCGGGACGAGCTGACCGGCGACCATCTCGCGACCAGCCGGGCCGGCCGGTCGGCGGTCGCGATCTGGCAGCGGGCGCGCGCGCTGCAGGGCGAGATCGGCCCACTCGACCGGACGCCGATCATTGATCGCCTCAGCTACGCACCGACGACCAGTGCGTACTGGACGCCCGCCACCGGCGCAGCCGTCATGCCGAGCCGCGCAGTGTCCGGGTGATCGTCGCTCGGGGACGAGCGCGGGTAGCTCAGGCGCTGTCGGCGGCCAGTCCACGCAGGTAGCTCGAGAAGCCCTCGGGCGCGCGGCCGTCGAGGCGGGCGCTGGTGCGCACCGGGTCGAGGGCGGTGCGGGCGATCCAGAGATGACCGGCGCGCCGCGCCCGGTCGGCGAGGGCCCAGTCCTCGCCGGTGCGCAGCGCGGGCCAGCCGCCGAGCGCGAGGTAGACGTCGCCGCGGATGCCGAGGTTGGCGCCGTGCACGTGCGGGTGGTGCTCGCGCAGCACGTGCTGCCGGTGCCAGCGGTGCGCGGACGCGTGCGCGAGGTCGTCCGCGGGCAGCACCGTGCCGAGCCGCAGCTGCACGCCCCGCTGCGCATCGGCGAGCATGCGGGGGAGCCAGGTGACCGGTACTTCGGAGTCCGCGTCGGTGTTGGCCAGCCACACCTCACGGGGGTTGCGGCCGGCGAGGGCGAGCGCCGCACCCGCCGCCCGCGCCGCGCCGACACACCGGGCGTCGAGGGCGACTGTCTCGACGGTGGGGAAACCGGCGGCCACGGCACCGCTGCCGTCGGCACACGCGTCGAGCGCGACGACCACGCGGCAGCGCACGGCATCGGCAGATTGCCAACGCAGCAACCGCTCGCTGCGCGTCACGGCGGCGAGGGCGGCCCCGAGCCGGTCCTCCTCGTCGTGGGCCGGGATGACGGTGACGACCTCGCGGATCACGGCGTGATCCCTTCCCGTCGCGCGACCGAGCGCGGGTCGAGGGAGAAGACGTCGAGCAGGAAGTCGTCCTCGACGTGACCGACGGTGCGATGCAGCCGAGCGGCAAGCGCGTCATGCACCTCAACGGCTGTCGAGGGATGGTCGGGCGCCGGGTGCCGCCAGTGGCAGGCCACGACCACACCGTCGGGCGCCAGGCTCGCCCGGACACGCTCGGCCAGCTCGTCCGGTGCGCAGTAGTAGCCGATCTCACTGAGCACGACCAGGTCAAAGATGCCGTCGGGCCATTCGCCGGGGATGACGCCCGTACCGATCTCGACCAACCGCCCCGCGAGACGAGCGGCAGCCGCCGCCAGTGGCCGGGGTGACGCGTCCCAGGCGACGACGTGGTCGCAGCGTTCGGCGAGCCGCTCGGTGATGAGCCCGAGCGAGCAGCCGGGCTCGAACGCCCGCCGGAACCGTGGACGCGGCAGGGAGGCGACCAGCAGGTCACGCTTGCGCTGCTCGTAGAAGCGATCGCGCAGACCCCACGGATCGTCGGCCTCGTCGTACAGCCGGTCGAACCAGCGCGGTTCGGCGGCCGGATGCCGTGGCTCGACCACGAAGCACTCGAACGGACGCCGGAAGTGCTGCAGGACGCCGGCTGGCAGGATCGCCCCGTCGCCCTGGGCGGGCGAGAGCGGCAGGTGCTGCGACCGGTAGGCGTCCACGGCAGCGCGCTTCCTGTCCCCTGTGGCAGCGCCGAGATCCAGTCGGTGCAGCTCGTCCCCGCCGGGAGGCGCGTCGGTCGGATCGGCCCAGTGCCACGCCCAGATCGGGAACTGCCACAGCCTGACGCCGGGCCGGTCGGCCAGGGCGCGGCGGCCCGCGAGTGCGCATGCCTCGTGGTCGGGATGCCGGTCGCCGACCCATGGCGTCGCCAGCACTGTTGTCGGGCGCAGCCGCTCGGCCACCGCCGAGCTGAGCGTGTCGAGGTGTCCCGTGAGACGGCCGTCGGGCAGCCCGAGCCACGAGACGGCCGGCCCGCCCAACGCGCTCGCGGCCGCCTCGCCCTCGCGTCGGCGCAGCGCGGCGAGCCGGTCGGGGGAGTGCGTCGGTGAGTCCGGGTGCGACGCCTCGCCGTCCGTCGCGATGACCACCTCGACGTCGGCACCGGCGGCGAGCGACGCCGCGATGAGCCCGCCGGCGCCGAGCGTCTCGTCGTCCGGGTGGGCCGCGAGCACCAGCACGTGGTCGCCGCGACCGGGCACGTCCAGACCCGGAAGCCGGTCGAGGGCGCCGGCCCAGGCCGCCTCGCTCGTGCCGGGCTGGTCGTGCCGCAAGGTATCGGTCATCGGGCGGTCAGTTCGGCGCCCAGCAGGGCCAGGTCGCGCTCGCCGTGGTGCTGGCGCACGTAGAGCTCGAGATCGGCGACGCGCCGGGCGTACTGATCGTCGAACGCGAGCGGGCCTGGGCCGAGCGCGTGCGTCGTGTGGTGCAGCGTCTGCTCGACCGCCCCGGCCACGACCGAGCGCACCCGCGTCGCCAGCCGACTGCCCTCGGCGCCGCCTGCGCGGCCGCTGTCGACCAGGGCCGCAGCCACCTGCAGCGTGGCCGCGGCGCCGTGCAGGGCGACGTCGACCGCCCCGACATGCATGCGGCTCACGTCGTCGTCGCGTGCCGCCGCGCGCAGTTGCGTGAGCAGTGCCCGCGCCGCGCCGAACCAGCAGGCTGCGACGCCGATGCCGCCCCACGCGAACCCGTCGCGGTCGAGGTACCAACTGGGGGCGCCGACGGGCGTCGCCACGGCGCCGTCGAACACGACGCCGACGCTGGTCACCGCGGACAGACCGCGAGCGACCCAGCCATCGCTCGGCAGCGGCTCGACGCCCGGCTGCCGCAGGTCGACCTGGTAGAGGCGCCGGCGGTCGCCGGTGAAGGCGGTGACGAGCGCACCGTCGAGCCGGTCGGCGAGCGAGCACCACGGCTTGGTGCCGGTCAAGGTCGTGCGCGCGCCGTCGTCGGTCGCGTCCAGGCGGACACCGGCGGCCTCGGCCGCGAAGACCCCCCAGACGCCTTGCGGACGCGGCAGGCCCGCTTCGTCCAGGATCGCCAGCGCGTCGACGTGCGGCTCGAGCACTCGGGCGACGGTGAGGTCCTGCTCGGCGACCAGCGCCAGCACCGACCACCGCAGCGCCGTCGCTCCCGCACCCGGCACGGGCAGCAGTCGGCCGACGGTGTCGGCGAGCGCGATGGCGTCCGCGACCTTGCCGGCGGAGGCCGCAGCCGACCCGCGGACCTCATCCGCCCACGACGGCAGCGGTGCGCCGTCGAACGCGCCGGTTGCGTCGTTCACCTCTGCGGTCTGCCCAGCGGATCGCCGGTGCAACCACCGGCGGTCGTCACCTCCGGACGAGGGGTGGAAGCATCGTCGTCATGACAGTCATCAAGATCAACGCGATCACCGTGCCCGCGGACAGCGGTGACGAGCTCGCGCACCGGTTCGCGGCACGTGCTGGCGCGGTCGACGACCAGGACGGGTTCGAGGGCTTCGAACTGCTCAAGCCCACCGACGACCGCACGGTGTGGCTCGTCGTCACGCGCTGGCGCGACGAGGAGTCGTTCCAGGCCTGGCTGTCGTCACCGGCCTTCGGTCACGGCCACCGCTCGGCGGCCGAGCGCTCTGGCGGGGACGCCCCGCCGCCCGTGGGCGTGCAGAGCGAGGTGTGGTCGTACGAGATCGCGGGTGGCAGCTCGGCGGGCTGACAGGCGTCCAGCCGCTCAGCCGACGCCATCCGGCTCGGCCACATCTGCCGGTGCCCGCATGCGCCAGGCGTCGGTGACGAGCTCGACCAGCCGTTCGGTGTCGACGCGGGAGAGATGGAGCATCACCAGTGGCAGCCCGTCGTACCCGGGGGTCGTGAAGAAGAGCTCGGGCTCGCCGCGCAGCAGGGCCTGCTTCTCGGCCTCGTCCCCGACGTAGAGCACCGCGACATCGGTGCGGATCGTCCGCCGCCGACCCGGAATCCGCTCGGGGTACGACCAGACGAAGCCCTTCCCGGCCACGCGGAAGTCGAAGCCCTCGCTGTCGATCTCCTCGACCCGCGGCAGGGCGAGGGCGAGGCGGCGCACGTCGTCGGCGTCAGCCACGGAATTCCGTCCGCACCGAGGCGTGCCGGCGCTGCCCGGCGCTGCCCTCGCCCGCCGCCCTGCGCGCCGGGCTACGCCTTGCCACTCGTCGGGCTCGGGACGAGCAGGCCGACGATGCCGGCGACGACCGCGCTGATGACCGCCCACGCGGCCGACACGTCGGGATGCGACGTGGTGGTCGTCCGGTTGGCGCCCGTGCCCGTCGTCGTCGTGATATCCACGGTGTAGCTGTGCCAGATGACGGCAAGCGCGCCGACCGCGATCGCGAGGAGCACGACGAAGACCGCTCCCCAGATGATCCGTCGAGTCACCGGGTCGAGGTCGAACAGGCCCGGCTGTGAGTCGCGGAGCCGTTGCGCCACTGCTTTCTGGTCCGCCGCGGTGAGGGACTGGAACGAGGCCGCGACCTCGTCGGACGTGGTGGCCATGGTCGCTCCGTTCAGGAGTGTGGTGACGCCAGGCTAGAACCGCTCGCGGCCCTCGACCAGATGCATCCGCCGGGCGCGCGGCCTCCGAATCGGTGACGGACCGCGGCTCGAAGCGCGCCTCAGTTGATGATCTCCGCACGCTCGTCCGCAAGCAGCGCCGACAGCCGCTCGCGCCAGGTCTGCAGCTCGTCCGGGGTGAGCCGCGTCCACTCGGTCACCTCCGCGACGATGCGCAGCGGGTCACGGCTGCGGTACGACCGGGTCGGGTTGCCGGGGAACTTCTTGTCGGTGACGTTCGGGTCGTGCTCCCACGCGCCGGTCGGCTCGACGGCATAGACCCGCGGCGTCGCCCCGCACCCGGACAGTTCAGCCGCGATCTCGGCGGCGAGCCCGGCGCCGTCGACCCGCGCGGTGAAGTAGATGTGGTTCATGACGATCTCGGGCCGGTAGTTCGAGCGGCGGCCGGCGGTGAGCAGGTCGCCGACACCGAGGTCGGCGATCGTGCCGTGGAAGAACGGACCTTCATCGAGCGGTGCGGACACGCGAAACCCCTCTGGCGCTTGGCTGGACGCGCGAGTCTGCCCGAGCACCGGGGCCTTGCCGCAAGCCCCCACCCCGGCCGTATGGTGAAGGTGGCGGGCTTCGCGTCAGGTCGTCGTCACGAGCCCGCCGTCGATGACGAAGTCGGCGCCGGTCACGTTGCCGGCGCGGTCACTGACGAGGAACGTTGCGAGCGCGGCGATCTCGTCGGGACGGGTGAATCGGCCGGTGACCGACTGCTGGGCGGCGCTGCCGGCGACGTCGGACGCGGCCCCGCCGGTCGCGCGGGCGACGGTGGCAGCCATCCCGCCGTCGCCGAGCCAGAGGTCGGTGGCGACCGGGCCCGGGCTGATGGTGTTGGCGCGGATGCCTCGCGGGCCGAACTCCTTGGACAGGGCCTTCGAGAAGTTCGTCAGCGCTGCCTTCGACGCGCTGTAGTCCAGTACGAGGGGGTCGGGCAGGAACGCGTTGACCGAGCTGGTCGTGACGATGACCCCGCCCCCCGCCGCGAGCATCACCGGCAATGCTGCCCGCGTCGTCCGTACCGCGGCCATGAGGTTGAGGTTGAACGTCGCCGCCCACTGGTCGTCGGTGATGTCGAGGAACCCCGACAGTCGCGGCGCCGCCGCCCCGACGTTGTTCACCAGGATGTGCGGCCCGCCGAGGTCGCGCGCGACCGCCATGAGCTCCGCCGGCCCGTCGGGCGTCGAGAGGTCGACGGAGACGGGGTGCACGCGTCCGCTCGCGGCCAGGTCGGCCAGGTCGTCGGTCTTGTCCCGCGCACCGGCGACGACGGTCACGCCCTCGTCGACCAGTGCCCGGGTGATCGCCAGCCCGATGCCCTTGCTGGCACCGGTGACGACGGCGAGCCTGCCGCTCAGTTCGAGGTCCATCGCCGTGCCCTACAACCCGTTCGTCCGCAACCAGGCCAGCACCGCATCGGCGACCTCGCGCCACCCGCTGTCGATCGTGAGCGAGTGACCGCGACCCTCGAACTGCCTGAGTTCGGTGACCGCGGTCGAGTCGCGGTACTGCTTGAGCGTCGAGCGGGTGACCACGTCCGGCACGGTGTGGTCGGCAGTGCCCGAGATGAGCAGCAGCGGCCCCCGGGTGCCGTTGTCGGTGTCGACCTTCGCCTGGGAGTGGACGGCGAAGTTCGCGGCCGCGGCCTGGAAGAGCGGCCGGGCCGGTGACGGGATCGTCCACCGCTCGAACAGCGCGTCCGACTCCTCCTCGGAGACGGCATTGCCGAACCCGTACCGGAACTCCTTCGCAGTGAGCGAGACCGCCTTGTGCAGGTTGGCGGGGTTGCCGAGTGCAGGCAGGCCGCTGCGCAGTTGGGCGAGCGGGAGCGGCAGGACGCCCTTGATCTGGGCCGGGTCGATGGCGACGGCCGCGACGCCGACGCCCTGACCGAGGAGCTTCTCGGCGAACAGCCCGCCGAACGAGTGGCCGATGATGATCGGTTCGGCCGGCAGCGAGGCGATGATCTTGGCGAAGTGTTCGGTGACGTCGTCGATGCTCAGGTCGGCCACCGCGTCGGGCTGCGACCTCGCCTCCTCGACGGTGTCCGGCTCGTTCGGCCAGCCCGGTGCGATCGGGTCGTAGCCGGCCTCGCGGAACAGCTCGACCCACGGCGTCCAGCTGGTGGCGTGCAGCCAGAGGCCGTGGATGAAGACGACAGGTGTGGAGGTCGTGGACATGCGGTGCCTTTCGGTCGGCGAAAGCCACCGAAGCAGACACCAGCGACCGACGGCGCGTCCAAGACACGTTTCGTCCGGATCGATAACCGCGAGGAACCGAACACCGTTACCGTGTGGCATCGCCGCTACGACGCGCCGTCAGGGGGTGCCGTGGACCTCGACCTGCGTCTGGTCCGATACTTCGTCGCCGTCGGCGAGGAGCTGCACTTCGGACGCGCGGCGGCGAGGCTGTTCATCAGCCAGCCGGCGCTGTCCAAGCAGATCCGCAAACTCGAGGCCGAGGTGGGCGGCCCACTGCTCGTCCGCGACAGTCGGAACGTGATGCTGACCGAGCGTGGCGCCCGCTTCTTCGCGGACGCGCGACAACTGCTCGCAGTCGCCGACCGCATGCGGCACGACGCCGACGTGGGCACCGTGCGCATCGCGCACGTCTTCGAACTCGCCACCAGCCGGCTCGTCGCCGACGCCTTCGCACGGGCGCATCCCGGCGTCACGCTGGTCGAGCGACAGCAGGACAGCTATCGGCAGCTGCGATCGCTGCTGGCTCGTCAACTCGATGTCGCCATCGTGCGCGTCACGCCGCGCATGCTGCAGGAGTACCCGGTCGGCTGGCGGCACCGCCCGCTGCGGCGTGAGCCCCTGCTGCTGGTCGGCCGCCCGGGCGAGCCCGTGCGTGCGACGGCCTCGCTGCACGAACGACCGCTGGAGGTCTTCGCCGACCCGCCGGGCTCGGGCCTGTACAACGCGCACGGCGAGTTCCTGACCGCCCTCGAACACGACAACGGTGTCGCACTGCGCTGGCTCGGGAATCCCGGCATGTTCCTGCACTGCTTCGCCGTCGTGCGACGCGCCGCCGCACCCGGGTTCGTGCTCGAGTTCGAGAGCTACGCCGAGCGGTACGCGGACGCCGGCTGCCCGGTGCACCGGCCCGAGGAACAGACGCCCGCGTACCCGTGGGCGATCGCCTGGCGCGACGAGCCGCCGACGGAGGCCGTCGAAGCGTTCCTGGACGTCGCGGCGGAACTCGCGCGAGCGCGTGGCTGGTCGTCCGTGCCCGATGCTGACCCGGCTGCGACGCAGCACGGCAGCGCCGTCGTCTGACGCGCCGGTCGGCCGGTGATCAACCGGCGAGATCGCGAGGTCGGACGAAGCCCTCGAGCTGTGCGGCGTTCGGCCGCAGGTCGGCCCAGGTGCCCTCGAAGGTGAGCGTGGTGAGGGCGGCGGTCGGATAGCCCTCGTCGAGCCGGGCGAGCAGGTCGGGATCGCCGCCCGCGATCAGCCCGTGCGCGAGCAGCGCGGTGCCGGGGTTGTGTCCGATCATCAGCACGGCGCGATGCTCGTCGTCGATGCCGCGAAGCAGGTCGAGCAGCCGCTGCGGTGGCGCCTCGTAGATGGCCGCCTCGAACCGCACCTCGGGATCGCGGTGCAGGCCTCCGCGCACGCCTTGCCAGGTCTCGCGTGTTCGCCGCGCGGTCGAGCAGAGCACGAGATCGACCTCGGCGCCGACGGCGCGCAGGTGGTCGGCGACGAGGCCTGTCGCCCGGACACCACGGGCGTTGAGGGGCCGGTCGTGGTCGGCCAGGCCCGGGTCGCCCCAGTCGGACTTCGCGTGGCGCAGCAGGTAGAGGCGGCGTGCGGACGACATCGCCCCAGTCTGCGCGCCGTCGCGTCGCGGCTGCCACGGTGGGCCGGTGGTGTGCGGCCACGCTGCGGGGACCGCGCTCGGCGAGTCGCCCCGCAGCGTCGCCACACCCGCCGCACCAGGGGTGGTTGACCCACAGCGCAGCGACCGCTAACGTACAACCAAATGGTTGTACGTGATGAACTCAGCGACGCCGAGGTCGACCGCATCTTCGCGGCCCTCGCCGACGCGACGCGCCGCGACATCGTCCGCCGCACGCTGCTCGGCGACGAGTCGGTGTCGCACCTGGCGCAGGACTACGCGATGTCGTTCCAGGCCGTGCAGAAGCACGTGGCCGTGCTGGAGAGGGCGGGGCTGGTGACGAAGGAGACGCGCGGTCGCGAGCGGCTCGTCCGCGCCGTGCCCGAGGTCATCCAGCGCGCGCAGGCGTTGCTCGACGGCTACGAGCAGCTGTGGCGGTCGCGTATCGCGCGTCTCGACGCGATGTTCGCCGAGGACGACGAGCCGCGCCGACAGCACTGAACAACACCCGTCGATCCGGGCGCAGCGTGCGCCCACCACGAGAGGAACCACCATGCCGGTCACGTCGGTCACCAAGGACCCGGAAGCCCTGACGATGACGGTCGTCGCCGACTTCGCGGTGCCGTTGCAACGCCTGTGGGACGCATACGCCGACCCGCGGCGGCTCGAGCGGTTCTGGGGTCCGCCGACCTACCCCGCGACCTTCACGCGCCACGACATGGCCGCGGGCGGGCGTTCGGAGTACTCGATGACCGGTCCGGAGGGCGACGTGGCGCGTGGCTACTGGGAGTTCATCGACGTCAAGGCGCCGCATTCGTTCGAGGTGCGCGACGGGTTCTGTCACGCCGACGGCACCCCGAACACCGACCTGCCGTCGATGCGGATGGTGTTCGCGTTCGAGGCGAACGGCGCGGCCTCACGGCTGACGACCACGACCTACTTCAACTCCGTCGACGAGCTCGAGCAGTTGCTCGGCATGGGCATGGAGGAGGGGATGCGGCAGGCGATGGGTCAGATCGACGACGTGCTCGCCGACCTGCGCACGTTCGCCGCCGAGCTGCCGGCCGCCGCGCAGACGCTCGACGACACGACGGTGCGGGTGAGCCGGGTGATCCGCGGCAGCGTCGAGCAGGTGTGGGCCGCCCACCACGACGCGTCGCTGCTGCAGCGCTGGCTGCTCGGCCCGGACGGATGGTCGATGCCGACGTGCGAGGTCGCGACCGAGGTCGGGCAGCCGTACCGCTACGTCTGGCAGGACGACGCCACCGGACGCAGCTTCACCGCCACCGGCGAGGTGCTCGAGATCGCGCCGCCACACCGCGCCGTCACCACCGAGCGGATGTCGGGCGACGGCATCCCCGCCGACGCGCCCGGCACGACCAACGAGCTCACCCTCACGCCGCTCGAGGAGGGCACGCTGCTGACGCTCGTGATCACCTACCCGGACGCGGCCACGCGCGACCTCGTGCTCGGCACCGGCATGGTCGACGGCATGGAGACGAGCTACGCGCGTCTCGAACAGGCCGTGCTCGCCGGCTGACCGGACGGGTCAGTACAGGCCCTTGGCGTAGTTCGCCTCGACGTAGTACTCGTCGAGCTCGGCGATGCTGCGCCCGTCTGGCTCGATCTCGTGGGCGATGACGGCGCGACGCTCGACGGCGTCCGGGTTCCAGGTGTGCGGCTTCCAGATGCCGCTGCGCAGGAACGCCTTGCTGCAGTGGAAGAACACCTCGTCGACCTCGACGACGAGCAGCATGATCGGTCGCTTGCCGTCGACGGCGAGGACATCGCCGAGCTCGTCGTCGACGACCAGCCGGGCGCGTCCGTTGACTCGCAGGGTGTCGCCCCGTCCCGGGATGACGAAGTCGATGCCGACGTGCGGGTTGGCGACGATGTTGCGGTAGCCGTCGGCGCGGCGGTTGCCGGGGCGCTCGGCGAGGGCGATGGTGCGGTCGTCGAGCACGTGCACGAGCGAGCCGGCCGGATCGCCCTTCGGGCTGGCGTCGCAGCGGCCGTCGGCGTCCGCCGTGGCGATGACGCAGAACGGGCTGGCCTCGAGCCAGCGCCGGTCGACGTCGAGCAGGTGGTCGCGTCCCTTGTTCGCGGCCCGGGCCCCGGGCTCACCGAGCAGGGCGACCAGTTCGTCGACGGACGTGATCTCGCGGCGCACGTCAGCAGGCTATCGGCGCGCGCATCGCGATTGCTGCTGCGATGTCGTCGTCCGGCAGCAGCACTCGCACCGTTCCACGGCGCCGCCGCCAGGCCGTGCGCACGCGCACGAGTCGTCCGGCCAGGCGGCCGAGGGCAAGGTCGTCCAGGCCGGCGAGCCGGGGGGCGGACGCTGCCAGCGCGGTGATCGCGGGCAGCCGCCAGCGCCACTGCAGCCGGAAGCGCACCCGCCCGACCAGGTCGACGGGGGTTGCGGCCGAGGCGGCGACGCGGGGGAGCAGGGCGACCACGCTGGGCCGCAGCACGATCGCGAGCGCGACGACGAGCACGAGACGGTCGACGGTGCCACCATGCCAGGCGGACGCGACGACGCCGCCGAACAGCGACGACCAGAACACCCCGGCCAGCAGCAGCAGGGCGAGCGAGACCAGCGCGTCGACGCCACGGTAGGCGGCGAGTGCGCGGTCGCGACGCGTCACCGGCTGTCCTGCGCACCACGCGTGCGCCAGTCGCAGCATCGAGCCGCGGGCCGAGCCGGCCAGGTCGGGTTCGCGCGCGAGGTCGCCCGCGATGAACTGGCCGTCGAGGCCGGCGAACGGCAGGAGGTTCGACGCGACGGTGATGCAGTTGACCAGCAGGAAGCGCGAGACCACGGCGGCGCCGAGCAGGTCGGGCGCCGCCCAATGCACCAGCGCCACCGACGAGGTGAACAGCCACTCGGCCCACGAGCCCGCGAACGCCTGCACGATGCGGGCGCGGCGGTCGAGCAACAGCGCGTCGACCGACTCGACGTAGAACGCCGGGGTGCCGAGATGCAGCCGGAAGCCGAAGGCGTCGACCTGCCGGCCGTGGTGGACGACGACCAACGCGTGTGCCAGTTCATGCAGCGCGATCGCGACAAGGCTGATGGCGACCGCGCACGGGACGTCGCGCGCGGCCAGGCGCAGGTGGCCTGCGCCGGCCGAGAACGCGTGCACGATCGCGACGAGGCCGGCCAGCGCGAGCGCCGCCTGCACGGCCACCGCAGCGGGCCGGAACAGGTGCCGCGCGACGCAGCGGTACAGCGTGTCGACGGCCCGCACCCCACGGGTGCTGTGCACGTCGAGGGTGCGGACGAACCCGGCCACCGCCGCCCACCGGTGCCGCGGGCGCACGATCGGCGGGCTGCACGCGAGGTGCCGCCCCGCCCGCAACTCGTCGAGCAGGTCGGGGCCCGGCGGCGGCCCGGCCGCGCCGTCGAGTCCGAGTGCTGCGGCGTCGGCGTCGCCGAGCCGCAGCGCGGTGCGGTCGCGACGGTTCACCAGCAGGCGGTGCAGGCTGCCGTCACGGTGCGGTTCGGCGACGTACTCGACCCAGTCGCCGAGCACGACCGGTGCGTGGTCGTGGGTGTTGCACATCGTGGCTCCTCTCGGACGCAGCACGGCGGCGGCCCCCCCGCCCCCGGGGGCGAGGGGGGGCGGCCCCCGGCCGCCGCCGACGCCGGCGACCAGCCGGGCGCCGCGGGCAAGGAGGGGGGGGGGAACTACGTGTCGCCCCCCCACGGGCCGACGCCCGTGATCCGGTCGACGCTGATCCTCGTGACGAATCCGTGC
>NZ_JBQCEE010000212.1:0-28261 GCF_051960575.1 Jatrophihabitans sp. | reverse complement strand
CCCTGGCCCAGTCGCTCTCGCCCGCGAGATCTGACCGGGCCGGGGGACAAGCGGTATTCATCCGTCAGGTGATGCCGAGGCGGTCGAGCAGGGGTGGCAGCACGACCTCGGCGGCGAAGTGCGACTCGGCGAGCGCGCGGGCGGCCTCGGCGTGCCCGATCGGGTCGGCCAGGATGCGCGCCGCGCCCGCCGCCGCCGAATCGAGGTCGGTGAACGGGACCAGACCCATGCCGGACGGCAGATGCTGGCTGAACCCCGTCTCCTGCAGCAACGCCGGCCGGCCGGACGCGAGGTAGCGCACGGTGCGGTCGCTGAACCACGCCGTGCGCATGCCGACGTAGACGCCCTGTGCGACCGAGCACTCCGCCGCCGAGCCCTGCACGTAGGCCCGAAAGCCGTCCGGTGTGGCCGCCGCGGCCGGGTCGGCCAGCTGCCAGCCGTGCTCGAGCAGGGCCAGCCGGTCGCGGTCGTCGCCCGAGTGGATCGCCAGGGCCAGTTCGAGCGGGGCGTCGACGCGTCGCGGCAGCGCCATGATGCGCCGGAACTCGTGCACCTTGAGGCCGTACTCGCGTCCGCCCCAGCTGAGCGGGCCGTACGGCGGGCGCCAGCTGCTCACGGTCGTGAACCGGAACTCGTCCGGCAGCGGTACGGCCGGCCAGTCGGCGAGCACGACCGGCTGGCGCGTTGTGATCCAGTCGAGCCCGTTCGTGGGCACGAGGCAGTCGGGGTGGCCGAGATGCTCGGCGATGGTGACGAACCGGTCGTGGCCGGAAAGCCGTGCCCCCGCCAGCCCCTGCGCGTGCCACACCTGCGTGAACCCGGGATCGATGTCGACGAACACCCGCTGGGCGAAGCGCCTCAACAACTGCGGGGACGCGAGGTTGCCACTGATGTTGAGCAGCACCGCACCGTCCGCGACGTCGGACGGGTCCGGCCCCTCGACCACCTCGTCGTCGACGAGCAGCGTGGCCCGGTCAGCGAGCCCGAAGCGCCGCACGACGTCGGCGAAGTACGAGCGGCCGGCGGCCGAGGCGGCGTCCTCGACGAACCACACGTCGAGCCCGAGCTGCTGCAGCCCGCGCACCCAGCTCAGGCGCACCCACGCCTCACCGCCGCTGCCCGCCTTGTCGGCCAACGCACCGCCGACCACGACGGTCGTCATGCGGTCACCGCGTCGAGCAGCCTCGGCAGCACCACCGAGGTCGACAGCACCGATTCGGCCAGCTCGCGGGCGGCGCGGGCGTGCCGGGCGTGGTCGGCACGCACCGCCTCGATGCAGGCGACCGCTTCGTCGGGGGTCGAGAAGGTCAGCAGCCCGGCACCGGTCGGCAGCGTCGCCCCGGTGTCCTGCATGACCACCGGCCGCCCGGACGCGAGGTAGCAGGCGCTGCGGTCGCTGAACCATCCGCCCCGGGTGGCGACGTAGAGCTGCTTGGCGATGCACAGCTCGGCCGCCGAGTCGGCGAGGAAGCCGCGGTAGGCGTCGAGCGTGGCGACCGTGGACGGATCGCACAGCACCCAGCCGTCGGCCTCGAGCCGCACCCGGTCGGCGTCGTCGGCCGGGTCGATGTCGAGCGCCAGCCGAAAGTCGGCGCCGATGCGCACGGGCAGCCTGAGGAAGCGGCGGAACTCGTGCACGCGCAGGCCGTAGGTGCGTCCCGTGTACTCGATCGGCCCGAACGGGCCGCGCCAGCTCGCGACGCTCGTGAAGGGGCCGTCCGGGCGCGCCGGCTGCACCGGCCAGGCAGGCAGGAACACCGGCGGCACCGTGGTGATCCAGGGGCGGTCGAGCAGCGGCACGGTCGAGGCCGGCAGGTTCGTCCCGACGGTGGCGAAGACGTCGTGGCCGGCGAAGACGTCGGCCAGGCCGAGCGCCTGCCAGAGCTGCCCGAAGCCCGGGTCGATGTCGAGGAACACGCGGCGGGGTGCGGCGGCCAGCAGCTCGGGGTCGTCGAGGTAGCCCATGACGTTCAGCAGCAGCACCGACCGGCGCACCCGGTCGAGCGCGGTCGACCGTGCCGCGCCAGCAGCGCCGCCGTCCGGCAGCAGCACCGTCCAGCAGTCGCCGAGGCCGACCGAGGCCATGACGCCGCGCACCCACTCGACGCCGTCGGCGCTGTCCGCATCCGAGGGCAGCCGGTCGACGAAGTGCACGTCGTACCCCAGCCCGCGGAGGCCGAGCAGATACTGCAGGAACACCCAGGTGTGCCCGGGTCGCCCGGGGCGCTGCGCGAGCGCACCGCTGAGCACGACGACGTCCCGGGCCATGGCGACAGTGTGCCAGGCAAGGTAAAATCCGTGTTATGCAACCGCGACCCACCCTGCTCTTCGCCGGGACCATCGGTCGCGTCCCCCGACAGGGCGGCGCGGCGTGGGCGGTGTTGCAGTACCTGCTCGGATTCCGTGCGCTCGGCTGGGATGTCTGGTTCGTCGAACCCGCCCCGGTCGCGGCGGCCGACGAGGTGGCGCGCGTGCTCGAACCCTTCGGTTTCGCGGGGCGGTGGGCCGTCATCGACGCCGACGGCACGACGGCGGGCGCCGAGCGCGGCGACGTGCTCGCCGCGGCCCGGCGCGCCGACCTGCTCGTCAACGTCGCCGGCATGCTGACCGACCGGGCGATCCTCGACCGCGTGCCGGTGCGGGTCTACCTCGACCTCGATCCCGCGTTCGTGCAGCTGTGGCACGCCGTCGAGGGCGTCGACATGCGCTTCGCCGCGCACACCGACTTCGTGACGCTGAGCGACTCGGTCGGGCGCACCATCCCGGCCTGCGGGATCGAGTGGGTGCCGCTGCTGCCGCCCGTCGTGCTGGCGCAGTGGCCGTGGGCCGACACGCTGCGGCACGACGCGTTCACCACCGTCGGGCACTGGCGCGCATACGGGTCGATCCACGCCGACGGCGTGCACTACGGGCAGAAGGCGCACGCGCTGCGGCCGCTGCTCGACCTGCCGTCACGGGTCGGCAAGCAACTCACGCCGGCACTCGCCATCCACCCGGACGAGACGGCCGACCTCGCCGCCCTGCACGCGCACGGGTGGCAGTTGCTCGACCCCGACACCGTCGCCGCCGGCCCGCAGCAGTACCGCGACTTCGTCGCGGGCTCGTTCGCCGAGTTCGGCGTGGCCAAGACCGGCTACGTCGTCAGCGACTCGGGCTGGTTCAGTGACCGCAGCGCCGCCTACCTCGCCAGCGGCCGGCCGGTGGTCACGTCGGCCACCGGCTTCGAGCGCCGGCTGCCCGCCGGCAAGGGGCTGCTGTCGTTCACCGACCTCGACTCGGCCGCGGGCGCCATCGAGGCCGTGACCGACGAGTACGCCGACCACCGGCACGCCGCCCGCGCCCTGGCCGAGACGCACCTCGACGCGGGCGTCGTGCTGACCGGCCTGCTCAACCGGGTGCTCGCGTGAAGCCGTCCGACGACGACCTGCACGCGCTGTTCCCGGGCGCCGCCCTCGTCGCCCGCCGCCCCTACGCCTACGCGACAAGCAGCCCGCTCACCGAGGTGGTGCTGCAGCACCCGCACGGCACGCAACGGCTGTTGCTGAAGCAGCTGCACGCCCGCCGTGACTACCCGCCCGGACGCGAGCTCACGATCTACCGTGACGTTCTCTGCCCGGCCGGGATCGGCCCGCGGCTCTACGGATGTGGAGACGACTGGTTGCTGATCGAGCTCGTCGAGGGCGTCGAGATCTGGCAGCTCGGCGAGTTCGACCGGTGGCTGGCCGTGGCGGCGTGGCTCGGTGAGCACCACCGCCGCTTCGCCGGCTTCGACGAGGCGCCCCTGCTCGGCGAGGCGACCCTGCTCGCCTGGCTCGACCGCGCCGCACCGCGCACCACCGGGCTCGACCTCGACGCCGCGCTCACCGAGCTGCAGGTGCTCGCGCAGCGGCCCACGACCCTCGTCCATGGCGAGTTCTATCCGTCCAACGTGCTGGTGAGCGGCTCGCGCGTCGTGCCCGTCGACTGGGAGACGGCCGGCGTCGGGCCGGGCGTGCTCGACCTGGCCGCCTTCGTCACCGGCTGGCGCGAGCCGCAGGCCCAGCAGCTGGTCGAGGCGTACGGCGGTGCGGACGCCCGCGATCTCGACCGCGCCCGGCTCGCCCTCGCGCTGCGGTGGCTCGGCTGGACGGACACCTGGACGCCGCCGGCGGAGCACCGGCACGACTGGCTGGTCGAGGCCAGGGCGGCGCTGGCGCGGCTCAACCCTGTGACCGCATGACAGCGCGGGTGCTCATCGTCAACGCCGACGACTTCGGTCGCTCGCCCGGCGTGAACGAGGGCACCATCGCCTGCCACCGCGACGGCGTCGTCACCAGCGCCAGCCTGATGGTGCGCTGGCCCGATGCGGCGGCGGCAGGCGCGTACGCCGCCGCGAACCCCGACGGTCTCAGCGTCGGGCTGCACTTCGACCTCGGCGAGTGGTACTGGGCCGACGGCGACTGGCACGAGCGCTACGTGGTCACGGCGTCCGACGACGTCGCTGCGGTGACCGCCGAGCTCGAGTACCAGCTGGCCCGCTTCGTCCAGCTCGTCGGACGCCCGCCGACCCATCTCGACTCGCACCAGCACGTGCACCGCGACCCGCTCGTCGGGCGCATCGTCGCGGCCGCCGGGCGCCGGCTCGGGGTGCCCGTACGCGACCAGTGCGCCGACATCGCCTACTGCGGCCGGTTCTACGGCCAGGACGGCAAGGGGTACCCGTTCCCCGAGTTCGTCGGGCTGGACGCGTGGCGCACCATCGTCGCCGAGCTGCCGCCCGGCATCACCGAGCTCGGCTGCCACCCCGGCACCCGCGACGACGTGCCAGGCTACGGCCCCGAGCGCATCCTCGAGTGCGCCGTGCTCCGCGACCCCCGCGCCCGCGCCGTACTGGACGACCACGGCGTGCGCCTCGCCACCTACCCCGCCGCCCGCGCCGCCCTGGCCACCCGCGCCGAGTGACGACCCGTTCCGTCGAGTGACGGCCCGACACGCGTGGGTTTGCGGGCCATTTCCGTCACTCGGCGTCGAAGCGCGCAGCTCAGGTCGTCCAGCGCAGGGCGAGGATCGCGATGTCGTCCTCCGACCCGCTCGGGGTGACGGTGCGCAGCACATCATCCAGTTCGGACGAGAGGGCCCGGCCCCCGTGCACCGCGTCGGCCAGCCGCTGCATGCCGTCGTCGATGAGTTCGCCGCGGCGCTCGACCAGTCCGTCGGTGAAGGCGAGGAACGCCGCGCCCGGCGGCACCACATGGGTCGAGGCGACGTACTGCGTCGGCGCGATGCCCAGCGGGCGTCCGGTCGGCACGGCGAGGAACTCGCGCGTGCCGTCGGCGACGACGAGCGGCGCGAGGTGCCCGGCGCTGGCGAGGGTGACGGTGCGGTCGCGGATGCTGCCGAGCCCGACGAGCGCGGTGGCCATGTGCCCGTCGACGCGCAGGTCGAGGTCGCGCGAGGTCATGCTCAGCGCCACCTCGGGCGCGTGCCCCTCGAGCAGGTACGCCCGCAGGGTGAAGCGCAGCCGGCCCATCAGCGCGGCCGCCTCGACGCCGTGGCCGGACACGTCGCCGACGGCGAAGGCGAAGCGGTCGGCGTCGATCGGCACGACGGTGTACCAGTCGCCGCCGATGTCGACGCCGCGCGCGCCGGCCACGTACCGCGACGCGACCTCCAGCCCCGGGATGTCGGGGTCGAAGCGCGGCAGCAGCGCGCGTTGCAACAGTTCCACGTTGGTGCGCATCTCGCGGTAGTTGTCGTCGAGCTGCTCGTAGAGCCGCGAGATGGTGCGGGCGTCCGACTCGGCGGTGGCGCGGCCGCTCACGAGCTGGCCGGCGACCAGGGCGCTGAGCGCGGTGAGCACCACGCCGCCGACGATGAGCAGCCAGGGCAGGTCGGCGTTGAGCGACCCGCCGAGATGGCCCGACGGCGTGGTCACCAACGTGAGCATCCGGTCGCCGAAGTCGATGCGCTCGCGGGCCACGACCCCGGTGAGCGGCAGGTCGCTGTTCGCGCGGTCGGTGGTCTGCAGCGCGGCGAAGCTCTCGCGCGTGCCGATGTAGGTCGCGAAGTGCACGCCGACGAACGCGGGGTTGCTCTCGGCCGGCACCCGCCGGTTCGCCGGGATCGCCCGCTCGGCGTAGACGGCATACCGCCCGCCCTTGCTGCCGACGGCGTAGGCGATGCGCTGGCCGGTCGGGGTGGTCAGCGGCGCGATCCGGAACGTCGGCACGCCGGGCGCGCCGGCCGCGAACCTGCCGACGGCGCCCGCCGACTGGCCGGTCGGTACGCCGATGCTCGCCAGCTGCCGGGGCGGTCCGCTCACGTCCCAGAGCGAAACGTCGACGAAGCGGGCGGGTGGGGCGGAGCCGACGACGGTGCGCATCCAGTCGGTGAACCCGGACGGCGAGCCCTGCGTCGCGTTCGCGATGCCCAGCGCCGTCTGCAACGGGTTCACGTTCTGCGTGATCGCCGACTCGATCACCGCGGCGGCCTGCCGGGTCTGGTGCTGCAGCAGCGTCCGCTCGGTGTCGCGGTCGATGACGTGCGCCGTCCAGGCGAGGATCGCCGTCACCGCCAGCCCGAGCACGACGACCGGCGCCACCACCCAGAGGACACGGCGACGGGTCGCGTCCGGGGCGCCGATGTCGGCGGAGCGGTCGGGCACGCGCGGCTGCTTTCTCGTCGGTGGACGACATCAAGCGCGTGTGCTCGGCCGGACGCCAGTCCCGCGCACTCTAAGCGACGCCGGGCCGCGCCGTCTCAACGGACGTCGAACATCCTGAATTGGACGCTGATGCGGGGCCCGACCGGTTTGGCCGTCTTCGGCACGGCGTGCTCCCAGGTGCGCTGGCAGCTGCCGCCCATGACGAGCAGGTCGCCGTGCCCGAGCTCGTAGCGCAGCGTTCGCCCGCCACCGCCTTTCGGGCGCAGCATCAGCAGCCGGGGACAGCCGAGCGATACGATCGCGATCATCGTGTCGTGCAGCGAGCTGCGGCCGATGCGGTCACCGTGCCAGGCCACGCTGTCGCGTCCGTCGCGATAGAGGCACAGGCCCGCGGTGACGAACGGCTCGCCCGCCTCGGGCAGATAGTGCTCGTCGAGCAACTGTTTCGCGCGGACGAGGGCGGGGTCGGGCAGACGGTCACCCTCGCCGAAGAAGGACAGCAGCCGAGGCACGGCCACAACCCGGTCGTACATCGGACGCCGCTCGGCATGCCACGGCACGGTCTCGCGCAGCCGCTCGAACAGGCTGTCGGAGCCGAGGATCCAGCGGCGCTGCACGTCGATCCACGCCCCGTCGGACAGCTGGGTGCGCTCGACGGCGAGCGGCGGCACGGCCGTCTCGACCGACTCGTCGAACAGCGAAGCCTGGAACGCGACCACGTCTCGACTGTACGCCTGTTCTAATCGTTGCAGCCATTACCGTTAAGAGGGTGACCGGCAAGTACCGCTTCCTGCTGCGACCGGGTTGGGTGGCGCTCGCGCTGCTCACCGTCGCGCTGGTCGTGACGATGGTGCTACTCGGCCACTGGCAACTGGACGTGAGCGACAGCAAGCACTTCAGTCTGCAGAATTTCGGCTACGCCCTGCAGTGGTGGGCGTTCAGCATCTTCACCCTCGCGTTCTTCGCGCGGCTCGTGCGCGACCGTGTGCGCACGACCCGCTCGGGCACGGGTGCGGGCGACCCAACACCGGCTGAGCCCACCCAACGGGTCGAGCCCCCGGTCACCTACCGTCGCTACGTGCCGCCGGCGCCCGTGCGGGCCGACGACCCCGAACTCGCGGCCTACAACGACTACCTGGCCGGCCTCGCGCAGCCCGCGACGCAGGACGAAGGACGGACATGACCTCGACGAGCACCGTCAGCTGGAACGGCACCGGCCAGCCGCCCCTGCCCGCCGGCACCCTCGCCGCGGCGAGCGGGCACCTGACCAGGTACCGCGTCATGGCGTTCACCACCGGTGTCGTGCTGCTCGCCGGCACCATCGCGCTGATCATGAAGGCTGCCGGCGTCAAGCACATGGAGCCGGCCACCGGCCTGCTCTGGGTCGCCCACGGCTGGCTGTACCTGATCTACGTCATCGCGACCGCGGCGCTGGGCGTGCGGCTGCGATGGCCGATCCCGCGGTACGCGCTGGTCATGCTCGCCGGCACCATCCCGACGATGTCGTTCGTCGCCGAGCACTACGTCACCCGCGCCGCCCGCTCGGCCGAGCAGGCCTGACCCAGCCCCGGCCTGCCGTCTCGGGTCGGCCTTTGCGCCGCCACCTGTCGGTCCGGACGCGTCCACCCGTCAGCTGGGGGCGCAAAGCGGGGCCGAGGGTGGGTGTTTGCGCCGCCACCTGTCGGTTCAGACGCGTCCGCCCGTCAACTGGGGGCGCAGAGCGGGGCCGGGGGTGGGTGTTTGCGCCGCCACCTGTCGGCTCGGACGCGTCCACCCGTCAATTGGGGGCGCAAACAGATGGGGTCAGCCGGTGGCCGAGGCGGAGCGTCCGCCCATCGCCTCGACCAGGTCGCCGCGGGCACGGGCGACGCGCGACCGGATCGTCCCGACCGGGCACCCGCACACCTCGGCGGCCTCGGCGTAGGACAGTCCGACGACCTGCGTCAGCACGAACGCCTCGCGGCGGTCGGGGTCGAGCGCCTCGAGCAGGGCGTTGAGCGCGACGCCCTCGGCGTGGTCGCTCGCGACACCCGCCGCCTCCATCGGACGTCCCCGCTCACGCACCGCCCGGCGCACTGCGTCCGCGCAGGTGTTGCGGGCGATCGTCAGCAGCCAGGTCTTGGCCTCCGACCGGCCGAGGAAGCGGTGCAGCGAGGCGAACGCGCGGGCGTAGGTCTCCTGGGTGAGGTCGTCGGCGTCGGCCGGGCTGCCGAGGTGGGCGCACATCCGCCAGACGGCCGGCTGGGTGGCGCGGACGAACTCGGTCGCCGCAGCGCGGTCGCCGCGGCGGGCCCGCAGCGCGGCGGCGGTGATCTCGTCCACGTCGGTCATCCTTCTCGTCCACACCCGGGAACCGTTCGGCACCCTCCGACGACCAATCGTCTCGTGAGGTGCGATCGGTTCCGCGAAGCACTCTCAGCGCAACTCGACGGCGAGGCGCTGGGGGTGCCGTCGGCTGCGTTCGAGGCCCATCGTGCCGCCTGTTCGCTGTGTGCGACATGGGCGGACGATGCGGCCCGGCTGCACCGCCTGGTGCGCGTCCGTGCCGTCGACGTGCCCGACCTGTCCGCCGCGATCACCGCCGACGTCGTGCTGCCGGCCGGCCGGGTGAACCGGTGGCGGCTGACCCTGCGCATGGGGCTGGTGCTCGCCGGGCTCGCGCAGATCGTGCTCGGGCTCCTCGGCAGCGCGGGCGACTCGGTCGGCATGGCGATGTCGATGCACGCCACGCACGAGAACGCGGCCTTCAACCTGGCCATCGCCGCGGCCTTCGTCGCCGCGGCCGCGTCACCCCGGCGGGCGTCGGGGTTGGTGCCGCTGCTCGCGACCTTCATGCTGGTACTGATCGGGTTGTCGATCCACGACGTGGCGGACGGGGAGGTCACCGTGTCGCGGCTGGCCACCCACCTCGGCGTGCTGATCGGACTGGTGATGCTCGTGGTGCTCGACCGGCTCGAGCGCGCCCTGCCGCCCACCTGGCCGGGTGCGCGCACGACGGCCGCCGTCGACCACGACGACCGGCCGCTGCGGGGTGTCGCGTGAGACGCCTGCGCATCGTCGTCGGCGCGCTGTTCGCCACGCTGTTCGCCGCCCTGCTGCTGGCCGGGCCTGCCAGTGCCCACTCGTCGCTCATCGGCTCGTCGCCGTCGGACGGGCAGCGGCTGAAGTCCGCGCCGACGACGGTGACCTTGACCTTCGACGAGAGCGTGGGGCTGGGCGCCGTCGGCTACGTGCACGTCACCGACTCGAGCGGCGCCCGGGTCGACGCCCGCGCCGCGTACCACCCCAAGGGACTCGGTGGTGTCGTCGCCGACGACCTCAAGCCCGGCCTGAAGCCCGACACGTACACGGTCAGCTACCGCATCGTCTCGGCCGACTCGCACCCCGTCGCGGGCACGCTGCGGTTCGTGGTGGGCAACGGCCCTCTGCTCGAGCCCAGTTCGTCGGCGACCACCGAGACCGTGAACCGGACGACGTCGGTGGCCTTCGACGTCGTGCGCTGGCTGTCGTACGCCGGCATCGCGCTGCTCGGCGGGGCGTGGCTGGCGATGACCGTCTGGCCGGCCGGCCGCACCGACTCGCGCTCGCGGCGGCTGGTCGCGGCGGGCTGGATCGCGTCGGTGGTCGCCGCCGTGCTGGCGCTGCTCGTGCAGGGCCCCTACACCGCCGGGCTCGGGCTCGGCTCGACCTTCGACAACGGGCTCATCGACGACACCCTGCACACCAACTACGGCCACATGGTGTCGGCGCGGCTGATCCTGCTCGGCCTGCTCGGTCCGCTGCTGGCGCGCGCCTTCGAGGACGATGCCGTCGAGTCGCGCTTCGAGATCCTGGCCTGGCCGCTCGGCGCCGGCATCGCGGTCACCTTCGCGGCCTCGGGGCACGCCGACACCACCTCGCCGCGCGCGCTGTCGGTGCTGCTCGACGGACTGCACGTCGTCGCGATGATGGCCTGGCTCGGCGGGCTGGTGATGCTGGTGGCGGCGGTGCTGCCGCGCCGTTCGGCGGCTGAGCTGGGCGTGGTGCTGCCGGTCTTCTCGAAGACTGCGTTCACCTCGGTGCTCGTGCTCGCCTCGACCGGTACCTACGCGGCGTGGCGGGGTGTCGGTACCTGGAGCGCCGTGTTCACGACCACCTACGGGTGGCTCGTCAACATCAAGATCGTGCTCTTCCTGGCGCTGGTGGCGCTCGGGAACCTGTCACGCAAGGCGGTGCAGCGGCTGGCGGTGGCGCCGGTGGTCGCCGCGCCGGTGGCCGAGGCCGAGCTGGACGCTGTCTCCCGGCCCCGCCCGGCGGCTCGCGTCCCGGCGACGGTCGTCGCGGGCGGCTCGTCCGAGACGGTGGGCAGTGACACCTCGCGTCCCGGATCTGTCATACAGAAGTTGACGGAGACCGACGTCGACGATTCGTACTTCGACGGCGACGACCTGCCGCCCGAGCACCGGGTACCGGCCGAGCGGCTGCGGCGGGCGGTGTTCGTCGAGGTGCTGCTCGGCGTCCTGGTGCTCGTCGCCTCGGCGGTGCTGGTCGCCGAGCCCCGCGGCAAGGAGGCGCTGGCCGAGCAGTACGCGCAGCCGGTGTCGGCGACGGCCTCGCTCGGCGGCGGACGGTCGGTGACGATCCGGCTCGACCGTGGCGTCCACGGCGTCGTCTCGGCAACCGTCACGACCTCGTCGCCGGCCCAGCAGGTCACCGCGTCGGCGCAGCAGACGGCGGCGCAGATCGGTCCGGTGCCGCTGAACCTGGTGAAGGCCTCGCCGACGCAGTGGTCGTCGTCGGGCGTCAACCTGCCGGTGTCCGGATCGTGGCAGTTCGACCTCGTCGTCACCACCTCGTCGATCGATGCCGTCACCACCGACGTGAAGATCAGCCTGCACTGATGCGCGCGCGTTCCGCCTTGCCCCGCAGCTCCGGGATCTCCGCACTGCTTGTCCCGGACCTCCAGGACAAGCAGCCCGAATGTGCCGGAGCTGCGGGACAAGGCCGCCTCTCACCCGCCGCGCGGAGGATGGCGTCATGACGCGGACGCGACTGGCCGGCTCGGTCGTCGGCGTGCTCGTGCTGGTGCTCGGCGTGCTGCTGCTCTGGCGCTCGTCGACCCCGGAGTCGACCGGTTCGTCCGGGTCGTCGGCCCAGGGCATCACGATCAGCGGCGCGTACGTGCGGGCGCCGCTGCCCCCGACCCGCAACGCCGCCGCGTACTTCACGCTCACGAACAACACCGACCAGCCCGACCGGCTGCTCTCGGTCGACAGCGGCGCCGGCGCGTCGACGGTGCTGCACGTGACGTCGTCCGACGGATCGATGGCGGCGATGTCCGACGGCGTGGTGCTGCCGGCGCACGGATCGATCACGCTCTCGCCAGGCAAGGGCCACGTGATGATCGAGAACGTCTACGGGACGCTCAAGGCCGGCGACAACGTCAACATCCAGCTGACCCTCGAACGGGCCGGCTCGCTCGAGGTCGACGCGAAGGTGATCGCCCCGACGGCGCCGGTGCCCGGCGACTGACCGCAGCTTGTCCCCCCCGCCCAGTCAGTTTGCCGGGTCGGATCTGACTGGCGCGGGGGACAAGGCGTCGTGATTGTCAGTGCGGGTCGGGGACGAGGACGCCGCGCGCCTGCTTGAGCTGGACGTCGGTGGTGCGCGCCGGGCCGGGCATCGGGGCGGTGGCGAGCGGGGTCCAGGTCGCGCCGTTGTCGAGGCTGAAGTCGGCCGACCACGTCGCGGTGAGCGTGACGCGCATGGTGCCGGTCGCCCGGTAGGTGTGGCCGTAGTAGGCCGGGCACTCGGCGGTGTCGCACGTGCCGGCGTTGGGGTACGGCGTGCCGGGCGTCGTAGTCGTGTCGGACGAGCCGTCGCCGAAGTCCCAGTGGGCGGCCGTGAGGTGGATGCGCAGGCGCACGCTGCGGCCGACGACCGTCACGGTGCCGAGGTCACGGTCGACCGCGGTGCCGGCCCAGAAGATCGTCTCGGCATTCACCAGGTCGGTGCCGTGCGTCGTGCCGATGTCGACCGCGGGCAGCAGCCGGACCACCGCCTCGCGCAGTGCCTCGGTCGTCGGCACGGGGTCGGGGTCGCCCGGACACCAGAAGTCGAGCACCACCCACTGTCCGGCCGCGTTGCGCTGCTCGACCAGGAAGGTGTCGACGGGTGTCCGCACGCCGTTCTGATCGACGAAGCAGCTGACCACCTGCGCGCCGCAGGCGCCTTGGTTCCACGACCCGCCCGCCTTGTTCGTCGGGTCCTGGCCGCAGTCGATGATCCGGATTGGCAGGGCCGCGCCCGCCGTGACGGCGTCGCCGGCACCGCTGACCGAGACGCACTTACCGTCGACGACTACTCCGTAGCCGTTGCCGAAGAGGCCCCCGCCTTGGGCGAGTACGCACGAGATGGAATCCGCGTATGCGGCGTTCGACCACTGGGGGCCATAGAAGAGGCCGAGCACGACGCTCATCACGCTTACTAGCCGGAGCCCCTTCATAGCTGCAGCCGGAGGTCCGTAACAGTCCACATGGCATTGCGCCAAGCCAACGTCAGAGTGACTGTTGCGCCCTTGTGAGCCGGGTCGGCATTAAGGAACGAGCCATTGGCGCGGACTGCCTCGCCAGCAGTCGAGTCAACGGTTAGTACGACCGTCTCCTCGCTTGCCGCACTTACGAAGTTCAACTGAGCTCGCTGAACCTGCAGTCGTCCGCCTATGTAATGAGCCTTGAGAGCTGCCGTCTTATCGATGCTGGTCGCGTAGCTGAGGCAGCCGACGCATGAGTTGGCGAAGTAGCGCCGCATGTAGGTACTGCTCGTCGTCGCGAAGCCCCAGTCCAGCGTCTGCACGAAGAACTTGGCGAACGCTTCCGCTCCCGCCGCAGTGTGCGTCGTCCCGACAGCAGGCAGCACCGGCGGCTGCTCGCCGGGTCTGGTGTTCGGACCGGTCCGCGGCACATCCGCCGGCACCGTCGGGACTGCCCGCGAGGGCGGGGCACTGCTCGACGACGCCACCGAACTCGACGGAGCGACCGACGACGACGGAGCGGACGAGGCGCTCGACGAGGCCGAGACATCCAACGACGAACCCCCGCCACCGGGCGTCCCAGACGACGTGCACCCACCCACGAGCAGGCAGACGACAGCGGCGACCGCCCGCGTCCCCACCCGCATCGCAGCAGGATAAGCACAGCCACGAAGATCCGCAGATCATCTTCGGACACCTGTGGACAAACGCCACCTGAGAGCGGGGCAGGGCGCACAGGCGAGCGGGGCACGATGAGGGTGTGCGTCGTGTCCTGGTGCTCCTGACAACGATCCTCGCCGCGCTGGCGCTCGCCGCGTGCAGCAGCAGCGGGGGAGCGGCGACGCCCAAGGCGTCCGACCTGAACGACAACGCGGGCAGCGGTCCGTACCAGGGGCTCGGCCTCGACCCGGCCCAGCCGCGTCCAAGCTTCACGCTCACCGACACCGCCGGCAAGCCGTTCGCGTTCGGCCAGCAGACCGCCGGACACCCCACGTTCCTCTTCTTCGGCTACACGAACTGTCCGGACGTGTGCCCGACGACGATGATCGACATCCACGACGCGCTGGCGAAGCAGCCGAAGGCGCTGCAGGAGCAGACCTACGTCGTGTTCGTGACGACGGACATCAAGCACGACACGGCGCCGGTGATCCAGCGCTGGCTGCAGAACTTCTCGCACGGCATCAGCGCGCACATCATCGGCTTGCGCGGCACCCAGGACCAGATCGACGCGGCGCAGGCGGCGTCGCGGATCCCACTGGCCGAGGACGACGGCAAGCAGCACTCGGCGCTGGCCCTGCTCTACGGCAAGGACGACTACGCGCGGGTCGAGTACCCGCAGAGCTCGAACGAGTCGAAGTCAATGGCACACGATCTCCCGCTGGTGGCGTGAGGCAGAATTCCGCCTCGTGACTCTTGACCGTCTGCGGCCCTGGCTCGGCACGCTGGCCCGCCTCGTGCTCGGCGTCGTGCTCGTCTGGTCGTCGCTGTCGAAGCTGCGGGTGCCCCGCACGTTCACCCAGGCGGTACGCGCCTACGACGTGACGCCCGACTGGGCGTCGTACGCGGTCGGCTACGGCGTGCCGGTGCTCGAGCTGGTGCTCGGCGTGCTGCTGGTGCTCGGCATCGCGACGCGACTGCTCGCGTCCGCGGCGGTCGTGATGTTCGTGCTGTTCCTGGTGGCGCTGATCCAGGCGGCGGCACGGGGGCTCGACGTGCGCGTCGGGTGGTTCAACATCGGCGGACTCACCAACGGCTCGTCGCACTACTTCCTGCACATCCTCGGCGCGCTCGGGCTGTTCGTGCTCGCGGCGTACCTCGTGCTGTTCCCCGCGAGCCGGATCTCGGTCGACAAGTACCTGGCCCGCAATGACTACGTCGAGCCGCCGTCAGCCAAGCGGCTGCGCACGCCGGAGGGTCGCAAGAAATACGTCGCGGCCGTCGAGGCGAAGCGCAAGGAGGCGCGCTCGCGGTCGCTGTACCTCAACGGATCGCTCGGACTCATCCTCGCCCTGATCTTCTTCATCGGCATCGGTGTGCAGGGTGGACGCGCCAAGATCAGCGGGGCCGTCAGCACGCTGTTCGCCGCTCCGACGAACGGCATCGTGTCGGGGACGAAGGCGGCGGCCACCGTCGACCTGTTCGAGGACTACGCCTCGCCGCAGGCGCGGGCCTTCAACCAGGCCGTCGCCTCGACGCTGGCGGCCGACGTCAAGGCGAACACCGCGCAGGTGCGCTACCACCCGGTCGCCTTCCTGGACGCGGACTCGAAGGGCGACCGCTGGTCGTCGCGCGCGGCCAACGCGGCCATCTGCGCCACCGACGTCTCGGTCGACAAGTTCGTCGCTCTGAACAACCTGTTCTTCGGCTCGGCGGGCGGCAAGCAGGTGCAGCCGCCTGTCGGCTCCTCCGGCCCCTCGCTGTCGGACATTGCGGGCTACGGCACGACCATCGGACTCACCAAGGCGCAGGTGGCCACCTTCCGCACCTGCGTGCGGGACGAACAGCACCTCGGTGTCGTCGAGGCGATCACGCAGCGGGCGTCGCAGCGCGGATACACCGCCGGGCTCACCGTGCTCGTGAATGGTCGCTCGGTGGCCGCGTCGCTGTCGGCGGTCAAGGCGGCCATTGCGGAGGCGGGGCTGCACGGGCCCAAGCCGACCCCTGCTCCGCCGTCGTCGTCGGCTCCTGCTCCGTCGTCGTCTGCCTCGTCGTCGGTTGCTCCGTCGCCTTCGACGTCGTCGTCAAAGCCGGCCGTGAAGCCGTCGTCGTCGGCTGCGAAGAAGCCGGCCGCGAAGACGTCGTCGGCTGCGAAGAAGAAGTAGTCAGGGACGCAGTCCGGCGCGCTCAAGTAGCTGTTCGGCCTCGGCCATCAGCTCGTCTGGTCCGAGATCCCGGTCGGCGGGGTCGCGGAGAGCTGGGTCATCGACGTAGCTGTCGACTTCGGCGAAGAAGGCGTCAAGAACTTCGAGCGCTTCGTCCGGGCCCTCGTCGTCTGCCTCGAGGTAGCGAACCAGGAACTGCCGCTGGAACTCACGCGGCGTGATCTGCCGGTCGACGTAGGGCTGTAGCAGGTCGAGGTAGCGAGCGAGTGCGTCACGAAGCCCCGGCACGACGCCTGACGATGCCAATGGCCTTGTCCTTCCTCACTCGGTCGATCTGATACGCCTTCATCTTCCAGCAGGTCCAGAAGCGACCGTCCGAGTGCTGAATGACGATCTGCTCCGTCTGGTAGTTGACGTTCAAGATCGCCGGGCCGTCTCGGTATGTGCCGTCCGGTATGCGGATGGTCGCGGGATCGTCGACGAAGTGCTCGATGGCGCGCTCGAGCTCCTGGTACGCCTGACGACTCTTCGGAGTTTCGATGCCCATGGCGGGCGCGTGATCGTCGAACTTCTTCTCGATCTGCTTGCGCGTGATCTGTAGCGGTGGGAGTGCCGCCTGCTCGGCTGACGCTGGGCCGAGGGCAGCGCCGTCGCGGCCAATGTTCATCACGCCCGCGTCGACGCCGAGGTAGGTGACTCGGGCATAGCCGGCGTCCAGCAGCGCGCGCAGCCGGAAGTTCACCGAGCCGGCGGTCTCGACGGCCGTCTGCATCGTGCGGGCGCAGGTGGCGATGAGCGAGCCGATGCGGTCGATGATCGCGGCGACCGAGCGCGCCGTGAGGGCGATACGTGCGAGCTCGGCCGCCTGCGCCGCGGCCTCGGACAGTCCGACGGTGATGACGCTGAAGAGTCCGCCGGCGATCTCGATGCCGGCCGTCCACTCGACGAGGCTCTCGAGCTCGCCGATGACCTCGTGGTGCAGCTGGTCGAGCAGGTGCGCGTAGTCGGTGCAGGCGCTCGACAGCACGCGGTGGGCTGCCGCGAGCTCGGACAGGTGCCCGCCGAGCGAGCGGCAGGCGCTCAGCGCGGCGTCGGTTTCCGGGGTCCGCTCGGCCAGGATGTTCGCCTCAGCGAGCGGCGCGGTGCCGGCGAGGTCGTCGAGCAGGGCGGCGGACTCCGCCCAAGCCGTGGCGGCGGTGCGCAGCTTGTCCTGGTGCCCGTTCGGCCAGACGCGGTCGATGACGTCGGAGATGAGATGCCAGTGCGGCGGCAGTCCGGCCGAGCCGACGCCGAACGACGACGGCGCGTCCGGCACGTTGGACCGGTAGTAGCGCCAGACGCTGGTGTCCGGTTGCGTCCAGCGGACGCCTGGCACGGACGCGATCTCGGCGCCGGCCCAGTTGAAGCCCGTCTTCTGCAGCAGAGCGGCGAGGTGGAAGCCGGCGTCGACGACGTCGCGGGTGGCGCCGAGGGTGGCCGAGGCGGCGGCGTCGTAGGTGGAGCCCCAGTCACGTCCGACCGGGTCGTCACCGGCCATCCCGGCGCAACCGGACAGCGTGGCGACCAGGCGGCGGGCCGCGTCGTTCGCTGGCTCGCCGATGAGGGCGCCGACGACGCGGCTGGCGGCGCCGAAGCGCTCCGGCGTCACGTCGATCGTCGGGCCCATGGCGGGGGAGCCTACGAAAGATTCGTACACGGCCGCTGGGGCCTGTGGACAACGACGAACGGCCGGCTCCCGATCAGGGAACCGGCCGTCGAAGCGTGCGGACCTACTTGTTGGCGGCGTCCTTGAGCGCGCTGCCGGCGGTCAGCTTGACCGTGTTGGCCGCGGCGATCTGGATCGTCTCGCCCGTCGACGGGTTGCGGCCCTCGCGAGCCTCGCGGCGGCCGACCGACAGCGAGAAGAAGCCGGGGACGCTGACCTTCTCGTTCTTCGCGGCAGCGTCCTCGAGGGTCGACTGGAGGGCGCGCAGGACGGCGTCCACCGTCTTCTGCTCCAGGTCGGCAGACTCTGCGACAGCTGCCACCAGTTCCTTGCGGTTCACTGGGTTCTCCCTTGATCGTGGGGGTGCGGTTGCACCGAGTTAGCGGCCCCAGTATTGCTCAGACCGCTGCAGGGCCCGTGTTTCGGGGGGTTTCCGCGTGTCGGACCGCCTCCGGGGACGGTACTCGTCGGCCGTCTCAGGTGCCCGTGTAGTCTTGTGGACGGCTCGTTCCAGGGAGCCGGCAAGGCAGTACGGGGCTGTGGCGCAGCTGGTAGCGCACCACACTGGCAGTGTGGGGGTCAGGGGTTCGAGTCCCCTCAGCTCCACCAACACGCGACGTTCCAACCCTGTACAAGCGAAACACCCGGTCCCCTCCGGGCGGGTGTTTACGTTTCGGGGACCAGTTTCATTGACCTCCATGGACTCGCTGGTCGTATACGGCACCTCGAGCCTATGCACGAGGCGCTTGCTGAGGCCGTGTTCGAGAATGACGTCCAGTTCAGCTGACCTACCCGTCTCGCCGGACGGCAATTGTTGGGTTGCCGCCGTATGGTCCCCGTGTGACCGTCGCCAGCCCGCCGCCTGTACTACCGCAGACATACGCCCGGTGGCAGGCGCGGCTCGCGCACTCCTTTTTTGCGGGTCGGGCGTACGAACCGGTCGTGCTGTTCGTCGATCGCGACGAGCTGCAGCGGCTAGCTGACCCGGGCGAGGACGGCGCGTGGTCGCTGGCTTCGGCGGTGCGGCAGATCGTGGATGTCGGGCGCGGTTCGGGCATGTTCGGCCGCGCGCAGCGGCTCGAAGCGCTCTGGCGCCGTGGGCCGCGAGAGGAGCCGCCCCCCACACTGCCAATCCTCGCTTTGAGCGTGCTTGCTGCGTCTGAGATGCGTACGGATGCGAGCGCTCGACGGAATGCGTATTACCGGCGACTGGTTGGAGCCCTGCTGCCGGACGTCACCGACGAAGCCACCGTTAGCCGCGTCCTGACGGCACTCCGCAACGGCAGTGCGTTCCTTGACGTTGTTGAGATGTGGGAACAGCTTGATCGCTGGCTGCGGGAGCAGCAGGGCGCGTTCGGCACCTCCACAATTCAGGCCGGAACTGCCAATGAGTCACGCATCGGTTATCCACTGTCGCAGACCTTGGTGCGCCGCAGCGACCGCGCGGCGCTGACCCGCTTCTTTTCGGCCGCACGCCTAAAGTCCGCCGGTGTGCCGAGTGCTGACTCCCTGCTGCGGATGTTGCGACGCTGGGTCACGCACCGGGGCCACGGCCTCACCGACCGCTTCGTGGAATCGTTGAGTGATGACGAGGTGCTGCCGCTCCTCACTTCAATGCTCCACGACCTGGCGACTGCCTGGGACGGCAAGATCATCACGGCGGAGGGTCTGCGCCGGCTCGACCTACGCCTGGCAGTCGACCTAGATGACGCCCGCACGTGGTGGGTGGTTCCCGCCGTACGCGATATCACGGGCGACCTGCTGAGGGGGATCTGCGGCGGGCAGGCGTTCGAGGCCCTCATCACGGCCGATCCGCACAGCACCATGTACCGTGCCGAGGGCTTGCCGGCCGTACGAGCATCCGACCTGGCGTCCGGACTTGTCGCCCGCGGCGAACGCTGCGTTGCGGAGTTTCAGCCCACCAAGGTGCTGGTTCTCGCTGCCGACGCCGACGCCGGTGGCTGGATGTCGGTTGATCTGGTTCAGCCATTCGAAGAGCACGTGTTCGTCTCATCCACCGACGCAGCTGGTGCGGTGAACCAGGCGCTTCGGTCCGCGGCGGACGAAGGGTGGCGCGCGCTCGACTCGGCATTCGCCGACCGGTTACTGGGTAGCGGCGGATTCAGCGTCTTCGACCGTGTCGTCTTCTCTGATCAGGAGCGCCTTGACAACGCGCTTGCGCTTATGCCCGGTTCGGTCGCGGCGGGCCTGCGCCGTGGGGCGGCGGTTCGACCACGCCTGATCAACGGTTTGCCGATCGATCGGCATATCGCGGCTAACGTGTACCTGGCAGGCGGCGAGCCCGACCTCGTGCTCCCCATGGGCGATGAGACGCGTTACGTCGACGTCAGCCTCGACGGGATGACCAGCCGTCTTCGCGCGTCATTGTTCCCGATTCCGTTGTCACGCTTCCGCGGCGGCATGGAACCCACCGACCACACTGTGCAGGTTGACGACGAGACGCTCACCTTCGTCGTCGAACGCAGATCGCTCGATGACCGTCGGGCCAATGTCGGCAGCATCGGCTGGATCGACGGCGCGCTACGCGACTCCGCGCCCGACACCGCGGAAATCTGTGGCGCACTCGTCCGCGATATGGACGTTGCACGTCCAGTGCTGGCGCGACGCGGCTCCGCGATGACGATCCTTATCGGTGCCGACGGTCGAATGACGACGATCAGCGATCCGCCGTCGCCGACTGGTCTGCCGGCCCTGACCTTCGCCTTCTTCGAGGTGCCGCCAAGCACAGCCGTGTGGCTCGCGCAGAAGCGGACTGCGGGGTGGACGGTCACCAAGCTCAGGGGTGCCGAACCGGCCTTTCGCGGTTTGACGGCCGCCGATCGTGCTGTCTGGGGGGAGCTGTCAGCCAGTGTACGTTCGCCGAGCCCGCTGTGGCGCCTGTACACGCAAGCATGGGAGCGAACCCGTGCGCGTTGACACGATGCTGGCCTGGATGAGTGAGACCAGCGCAGGCGACATCCAGGACCTCCGGCAGCGCGTCACGTGGCTCGCCCGCACCGCCAACCTCAGTCCGGGCAAGACCGCGTCCGGCCGTTGGCTGCGCGACATGTCGGCGCTCGGCCATGCCGAGGTGGACTGGGACCGGGGCCGCTGGGCGATTGCACCCGCCACGGCGACGCTGCTTCCGGCAGGTGACGGCACCGTCGTGCTCACCGGCCGCCGTCCGCTCGATTTGATTGACCAGCTTGAAGCCGAGTGCGCGCTCTTCGTGGCGGAGCCCGGGGTAACTGACGAGGCACGGCTACCGACACCTGCAACGGTCTACCTCCAGACCGAATCACTCGCCGAACTCGATCAAGCACTTAGCGCCAACGAGGTGCGCTACGTGGGATGTGCTGCACGCGGGATCGCCCAGCGCTTGCAGCGGGTGGAACTCGGCGAACCCGCGGGACAACCTGCCTGGGGTACACCGGTCGAGCACCTCGTCGTCGGCGGTGCACGGGGTATCGACTTTGCCCGCGGTCTGCCGGACGGTGACGGGCTTTGCCGCTTTCTCGTCAACGGGCGACAGCTGTACCGCTACCGAGTAGGGGGCGATTGGCACCGCACTGAGCACGCCCCAGGCATCTGGTGGGCACTGGCGGAGCGGCACGAACGGATGGTGCGCTGGCGATCTGAGCGCCAGGTGCACGGCGAGGACATCGGCACCCTATTCGTCGACCAAGGAGCACCGTTGCCACCGCTTCAGGCCAGGGCCCTGGTGCTCTGCAGTGGGTTGCCAACCCAATTCGGCAATACCGCCCGGACTGCGATCTACCGAAACATTCCTCGGTCGGTGGCGGACCTGGTGGCAAGATCAGTTCGTCAGGTCGTCTCGGTTATCGACTGACCGCGCGCTCGGGAGGGCAAATGAAAATTGCGGTACCCCGTGGCTTAGATGTCATCGGAACCTTCGAGCGGCTGCGCGAGGCGTACTTCCGCTACTACGACACGCCCTTCGGGCTGACAGACGAACGTCTTCAGACGGAACGGCGCGAGCTGTTCGATCGCGACAACGGGGTGTATCGCCGGCCGCTGATTGAGCTCCGACCTGAGTACGTAACGGCCCTGAGGACCTTGGCAGACTCGGTGGCCCTCTGTCACGGCCCGGATGAACTCGGCGCGTTCGCCAGCGCAGGCCTCATCCCGCCGGGACGGCCGCTGTATCTCCATCAGGAGCAGGCGCTTGCGGCCGGTCTAACACCTGGTCGTAACATGGTGATCACGGCGGGCACCGGTTCGGGGAAGACTGAGTCGTTCCTGCTGCCGATTCTTGCCTCGTTGCTCGAAGAGTCGCGCGGTTGGACTGGTCACGCAGCGCCGCTCGTACCGTGGTGGCGGACGCCCGGCGCTGGCTTTCAATCGCAGCGTCACGGAGAGTCCGGGCGGCCCGCAGCCGTTCGGGCCCTCATCCTCTACCCGATGAATGCCCTGGTTGACGACCAACTCATGCGCATGCGTCGGGCGCTTGACAGCGACGACGTGCGTGCCTGGCTCGACACCAATCGGCACGGCCACCGCTTCTTCTTTGGCCGCTACACCGGTGCGACGCCCGTGACGGGCAGCCGGACCAGCGACATCGCCGTTGAGCGGTTGCAACAGATTCTGCAAGAAACTGAACAGCGCGCGCTGCGAGCTACGGCTGTTGCCGCGTCGACAGGTAAGGATGAGGTCCGCTACTTCGTGCTGCGGCTCGACGGTGCCGAGATGCGGTCGCGCTGGGATATGGCTGACGCCCCGCCCGACGTTCTCGTTACCAATTACTCGATGCTGAACGTGATGTTGCTGAGAGAACGCGACGAGAACTTCTTTGATTCAACCCGGGCGTGGCTCGACGCCGATCCGGCTAACCGCTTTACGTTGGTCATCGACGAGCTGCACATGTATCGGGGGACCGCCGGGACCGAGGTCGCCTATCTGCTGCGCAATCTAAAGCAACGGCTTGGCCTCACGGAGCGTCCAGACAAGTTGCGCATCCTCGCCGCATCTGCGTCGATCGACGCTACGCGTGACCAGGCATACCTCGAGCAGTTCTTCGGCGTCGATGCCGCTTCATTCGATTTCGTGCGTGGCAACTTGGCGATGCCGACCACGGCGACGAGCGGCGCCGCCGCGGACGCAGCCGCAATCCGCTCGAGCGAGGCGGTCGACGCTGCTGCGTACGCCCGCGATCACGGTCTCCTGGACGCGGTCCGCCGGGCCTTCCTCGACCCCGATGAGAAAGGCGACGAAGTCGCGTCTGCGAAGGCGTTGCCGGAGCTGGCCGCGCGCGTCTTCCCGGACACTGCTGCGCCCGAGCGGGACGATGCGCTGGCAACTTTGCTTCGCGGCATGGCCGAGTTGCCCGTTGACACTGACCCAAAGCTGCGGGCGCACTACTTCTTCCGGAACGTACCCGGGGTCTGGGCGTGCACCGATCCGAACTGTCCCGATGCACCTGACCGAGCCGAGCCGCGCCCGGTCGGTCGCCTGTTCAGCGAACCGGTCACCCGCTGCAGCTGCGGTGCTCGGGCGCTGGAGCTGCTGTATTGCCAGAACTGTGGTGACGTCCTGCTCGGGGGTTTCACGCCGGAGGGCGCCACCCAGAAGCGGACGGTCCGGACCCTTCTGCTTGGCGACGTACCCGAGCTGGCCAAACTGCCGGACCAGGTACGGCTTGAGCGGACCGCCGCAAACTATCTCGTGTACTGGCCGAATGCGGCGGAGGATCTCGACGGTCCGGAGACGACGCGCTGGACGCGCGATGGTGGCAACGTCACCTACAGCTTCCGCCGCAGTGCGTTCAATCCGGCCAACGGCGAGGTCCGCAACGTTGGCACGACAGGCGGGCATACCGGCTGGACCTTCCATGCCGTCGTCCGACCGGCACGTGACATCGCGACTGTCAGTCCGTTCCCGACGTGCTGCCCGAACTGTGGTGACGACTGGGCAATCGAGTACGGACGCAGTGGTCGCCTGCCGCACACCGACCCCGCCACCCAGCGCTCGCCAATCCGCGGCATGCGCACCGGTTTCGAAAAGATCAATCAGGTCCTGACCACCGAGCTGGCGACAGACCTGGCGGTACAGGACCGGAAGGTCATCCTTTTCACCGACAGCCGACAAGATGCGGCGAAACTGTCGTCCGGCCTCGGTCTTCGCCACTACCAGGACCTGCTGCGATTGCTGCTGGTCGAGTACTTGAGTGCCACGACTGACCCGTCGGCGGATCTGGCCCTTGCCCGAACACACGTCGTCGACAACAGCAAGACGCCCGAGTCCTGGGTAGCAATAGATCGTCTGGAAGCCCGTGACGCGAACGTCTTTGGCCAACTCCGGAAAATCTGGGAGGGGCGACCGGGCACCAACCCTGCTGACGAGTCGTCCCTGGTGGCACGCCTGTCCGCCGGCTCGTCACTTGAAGTGAGTGCCGGTGCGATCGCGCAAGTACTGCTCGGCCTCGGTCTGAATCCGGGTGGGCCGCACGCCAGTCTCCAGGAGACCGCCCGCAACCCGAAGCGACGCTGGACAACGCTCTATGACTGGGATGCGAGTCCGGTCGTGCCGCGGGCCGGCGTCTCACCTGAACAGGGAGACCTTCGTGCCGAGATCAACCGATCGTTGATGGTCGAGATCTTGGGTGGGTTGTTTTCGGGAGCCGGACGTGACTTCGAATCGCTCGGTCTCGGCTGGCTGGCACTCGCGACCGACACCAAGGCAATCGACGAGCCGGTCACGACCGACCTCGCCTACGCGCGAGCCAGTCTCCGCGTGCTCGCGGACACGCGCCGATTCGACGGCATGCGTGATCCGCGGCCTGGCAGTCCGCCGCGTCAGCTCAACCGCTTCTGGCGCAAGATCGAGCAAGCTGGCGGTCCCACCGTTGCCGACCTGACACGCATCTTCGCGGAGCAATGTGGGCCGGCGGTGCGTGATTACCTGATTGATCCATCTCGCGTTATGTTGCGCCAGGGTGACGGGCGCGCGTGGGAGTGCACGAACTGCCATCGCCGACACCTGACGCGCGGCTGCGCCCACTGCACCTATTGCGGCACCGTGCTGCCCGACTTTGCGACGACGTACGTCGTGGAGGAGGACTACTACGGCTGGCGCGCCACCACCGGCTCCGGGCGATTCCGCCTTAACAGCGAGGAGCTTACCGGTCAGACCGACCGGAGCGACGCGCAACAGCGCCAGTCCCGGTTCCAAGAGGTCTTCCTTGAGACCGGCGCGAATCCCGAGGTGCCTATCGCGGATGGCATCGACATGCTCAGCGTAACCACCACTATGGAGGCTGGCGTGGACATCGGCGCGCTGTCGGCCGTCGTGCTCGGAAATATGCCCCCTACCCGGTTCAACTACCAGCAGCGCGTGGGCCGTGCTGGTCGACGTGGCACGCCGGTGGCGGTAGCCCTGACGGTCTGTCGAGGCCGTAGCCACGACGAGTACTACTTCGACGCGCCCGACCGCATCACCAACGATCCGACCCCTGAGCCATACCTCGCGATGGGTCGTGTCGAAATCCTGCTGCGCTCGCTCCATGGTGAGACACTGCGCCTCGCGTTGCCCGCAGTTGCAGACGCGATCGACGCGACCGGCGTGCAGTTCAACCGAACGGCCAATGTGCACGGGGCGTTCGGGACGGTTGCCGATTGGCCGACCGTACGGCCGCTTCTCGTCGACTGGCTAACCCGAAACCGTCCGATCGTTGAGCAGGCAGCAGTCGCGATTGTCGATCGCACGCCACTGGCCCCGCGCGCCGTCGAATTGGCCGACCGGTGCATCGCCGAGCTGCCCGGGTTGATCGACGCCGCGGTCGCGAGCGTGGGCGATGACGAACTGAGCCAGCGGTTGGCTGAGCGCGGCGTGCTGCCGATGTTCGGGTTCCCAACTAGCGTGCGCTACCTGTATCTGCGCCGCCCCGGTTCCTCGTATCCCTGGCCGCCTCGGATGACCATTGACCGCGACCTTGCGATGGCCGTCAGTCAGTTCGCTCCCATGAGCGAAGTCGTCCGGGACGGGCGCGTTTACACCGCGGTGGGCGTTGCCGCATTCGAGGGCGTCGGCCGACCGCCCCGCCTATCGACAGATGACCCCCTCGGCGTCAGTCGCGACATCTATCTCTGCCGGTCCTGTTCCTTCCTGTCGTCGGACAACCTCGGCGACATCACGATCTGCCCCCAGTGCGGGTCTCCGGATGCGTTCGCCCGCTTCACCCTGCGCGAGCCGCTCGGCTTCCGCGCGGGAGCCTGGCCACGAGACTTCGATGGCAACTTCAGCTGGTCGCCGCGCGCAATGGCAGCACGGGCACTCGCGGATCTGTCGGCGCTGCATGAGGAACCGCACGGTGCGGCTGTGGCCTACTCGGGTCCGGGTCAACGCTACGTGATCAATGACAACGGCGGCCGGTTGTTCAGCTTCCGGCCCGCGGCACCGCCGCCAGCAGGCAGAGCTGCATGGGGCGGATACGTTTCGGTCGAGGCGGTGTCGAAGGGACTGGTCGCGGCAAACGATGCCAGCGGCGATCCATTCGATGTCGCCCTGGGCGCAGTACAACCGACCGACTTCCTGTTCTTCGGTCCCGAACACGGCACGCTGCCAGCTGAAGGTCTCCGGCTGAACTTCGCCTCGCGCTTCCAACCGAGCGGGGCAGCAGACCCGTCCGATGGGCGACGCGCTGCTTGGTACTCGCTCGCTTTCATGCTGCGTAAGGTCGCCGCGGCAAAGTTGGACATTGAGCCGCTTGAACTGGTGGCCGGCATCTTCGCGGGCATGGCTAACGGAGAGCCCGCGCCGTACGCCTTCATCGCCGACACGCTAGAGAACGGTGCGGGATTCAGTACTTATTTGGGAGACCCAGCGGTGTTGCCGTCGTTGCTTGACGACGTCGACACATACTTAGCGCGTCTGGCCGAACCAGACCACGCCGGCATCTGCACCGCATCGTGCTACCGGTGTCTACGCGACTACGGGAATATGTCATATCACGCGTTGCTGGATTGGCGTCTCGCCCGGGATCTGCTCGAGGTGCTGCGAACCGGGCACCTCACGGTAGACCTTGCCGACCAACAGCGGGCGCTGGATAACTGGTCGCACGGCTACGACGCGGCTCCGATTCCGTCCGTACCTGGCACCGTCCGCTTCACGCACCCGCAGCTCGGTGATTACATCTTGGTCGTGCGGCACCCGCTCGAAGCGTCCGAGAGCACGTTCCTCAATGAGCGGCTGGCTGAGGCGGCGGCGTTCGCGGAGGCCGAGGTCGACAGCGCTAAGCAGACATTCTTTGTTGACGCATTCACGCTCGACCGCGACCCAGGCAGGGTGTTCCGGCTCTGCGACGACGTCGCCGGCCAACTGTGACGACGCCCCCCGACGACGGCGGCTGGCTTTCCCCGACGCACGCATGGCGGGTAGCGCAGTGCCCGGCGTCGGCAGGCCCCGGCGTCTCTGGGGTAGTGCAGATTGACGGACCGCCACAGAACAAAGGCTCCTTGGCGCATCGGGTCGTGGATCTCTGGGTGCGTGCTCGCGGTTACGAAGAGGCCGATGTACGCGGCGCGATGCGGGCCGCGATTGATCGGGCGGTTGCGGAGGTTGGCTCCGACTTGCCGTCGGACTGGACCCTGACGGGTAAGCGCCTGCTTGCCCGTGCTCCAGTGCTGGCCGAGGCGATTGGCACCGATGTCAGCGAGGTTATTCCCGAACGGACGATCCGCTGTGCCACCCTGCACATCTACGGCACGCCGGACATCGTTGTAATCGGAAACGAGATCACGCTGATCGACCTGAAAACTGAACAGCTCGACGATGATGGACTGTCACCATGGATCACGTTCCAGCTGAGCATCTATGCGTATCTCGTTGGGCAGGAACACGGTCGGCTGCCTGATCGCATCGAGGTGTTCAGCACGCAACGCGGGCGTATCCCCGTGCCGCTGACAGACCGCGACATTGCGGTGGCTATAGCCGGACTTGAAGCGGCTCGGCGCGCTGATCCGTCTACGGCAAACCCCAGTGAGGAGACCTGCCGCTTCTGTCGCCGACGGTTGCGATGCGACGCCCAGTGGCAGGCAGCGCCCTCATGGACGAGGCGTGATTGCGTGGCCGGGCGCGTCAGCCGCAGCGAGCGGTCGACCAACGGATTGACCGGGTTGTGGCTGGAGACTGCCGACGGTGCAGTCTTGCTGAGCGGCGTCCCGACGGTGCTCCTGTCCGATATCGACGGCGCCTCGATCCGCGCGGTACGAGTCCGCGCGTCGCAGCGTGCAGATGGTGAGCAGCCAATCTGGCGCTGGGGGACGAAGAGTGCGCTCGCCAGGGTGTCGGCGTAGCGCCAGGTCGTTGCAAATGATGATGAATTAGTCTGACCATGACGGAGTTGGTTTGCAACCACGCCCATCGGGAGTGCAGCGATGAAATTTCGTTATCGCGTACGTTGATCTCGCATCATCTTGCCACGTCCTTCGATGCGTCATGTCAACGGCCAAGTTGTGGTCCCCGCTGGTGGCCAACTGAAAGTCCCCACTCCTCGCGGGTGATCACTTCTTTTTCGAGGCGGTGTCTCCTCTCGTGCGGGCTTGTTTCATGCGGTAGCTGTCGCC
>NZ_JBQCEE010000211.1:0-11935 GCF_051960575.1 Jatrophihabitans sp. | reverse complement strand
AGCTGGGCCACGACCTCCGGGTCCATTGCCGTGCCGCCGTCGGCCACCCGGCGCACCGCGTCGATGAACTGCTTCACGTCCGAGATGCGGTCCTTGAGCAGGTAGCCGACGCCGCCGCTGCGGTCGGCGAGCAGTTCCCGGGCGTAGAGCTGCTCGACGTACTGCGACAGCACCAGCACGGGCAGCCCCGGCTGCTCGGCCCGTGCGGCGAGCGCCGCCCGCAGGCCCTCGTCGGTGAAGGTCGGCGGCAGCCGCACGTCGACGACCGCGACGTCCGGACGGTGCACGGTCAGCGCCCGCTGCAACGACGGGCCGTTGTCGACCGCCTCGACGACCTCGAAGTCGTTCGCCTCGAGCAGCCGGATCAGGCCGTCCCGGAGGAGGGCGAGATCTTCGGCGAGGACGACACGCACGGCAGCACGATAACGACCTCGGTCGGCCCGCCGGCCGGGCTCGAGAGGGTGAGCGTGCCGTCGAAGGCGGCGAGCCGCCGCTCGATGCCGCGCAGCCCGCTGCCGGGCGCCGGGTCGGCCCCGCCGACGCCGTCGTCGACGACCAGCGCCTCGAGCCGGTCGTCGCGGTGGCCGACGTGGACGGCCACGCGCGACGCGTCCGCGTGTTTGATCACGTTCGTCAGCGTCTCTGCCAGCGCGACGTAGGCGGCCGACTCGACCGGCGCCGGCAGTCTCGTCGGCAGGTCGAGCTCGAGCTCGACCGGCACCGGCGAGGCGAGGGCGAGCGCCTCGACGCCGCCGGCGAGGCCGCGGTCGGCGAGCACCGGCGGGTGGATGCCGCGCACGAGGTCGCGCAGGTCGGTCAGGGCCGCGCTGCTGGTGCTGCGGGCCTCGGCCAGCAGCGCACGGGCGGCCTGCGGGTCGCGTTCGATGAGGTCGTCGGCCATCGCCAGGCTCAGCCCGAGCGAGACCAGCCGCGCCTGCGCGCCGTCGTGCAGATCGCGCTCGATGCGGCGCAGTTCGGCGGCCTGGGTGTCGACCGTCTCGGCCCGCGACGACGCCAGTTCCTGCACGCGCAGCGCCAGCCTGCTCTTCTCCGACGTCGCGAGCAGCGAGGCGCAGATCCACGCGTGCAGCCGCACCAGCAACCCCTTCGGCAACCACCAGAAGACCAGCTCGAACGCGGTCTCGACCACCGCACCGATCGAGATCGCGAGGCCGAACGTGCCGTTGACGAGCAGCCAGAGCAGGTCGCGCCGCGTCGCCGGGTCGAGCGCCCGCGCCCGGGCCAGCGCCACCCAACTGCCCACCGGCGGGGTGAGGTACGGCGACTCGACCGGGCGGCCCAGCAGGCCCCCGGCCACCCGCCGGTGCAGGTCGGCGAGCGGGCGGGTGAGCCGCAGCGCCACCGCGACGAGCGGGATGCCGGCCGTCACCACCACCAGCGCGGTGCCGACGGTGGTGAGCACGAACAGCACGAGCGACAGCGCGGCCAGGGGCACGGAGGCCACGGCCCAGCCGAAGAGCCGGAGCCGATGGACCAACTGGCGACGCACCGCTCCATCCTGACCCACGGCAGCGCCCCGCACGGTGGGGAAAAGCCCACCGTTGCCGGGGGCCGAGCACCCGTGTGCGGGCGCCGTGCGGGCGGCAGCGTCACCGCCGTGAAGCGAAACCAGTCCCTGCGAGAGGGCTCCGTCATGTCCGCTCCCCGCCGTCCCGTCACCGTCCGCGCCGCCCGCTGGAGCGCCCGCCATCCCTGGCGGGCCGTCGCCCTGTGGCTCGTGTTCGTCGCCGCCTGCGTCGCCGTCGGCGGCAGCGTCGGCACCCACCGCATCGGCCACCTCGACAGCGGCGTCGGCCAGTCGGGGCAGGCGTCGCGGTGGATCCACGACGCCCACCTGGAGGCGCCGGACACCGAGGACGTGCTGGTCACGGCCCGCAGCGGCCGGCTCGACGCCGCCGCCGCGGCCCAGGCGCTGAGCGCCGCCACCGCCCGGATGCGGACCCTGCCCGAGGTGGCGTCCGTGTCCCGGCCGGTCACCTCGCCCGACGGCTCGGCCGCCCTCGTCCAGGTGACGTTGGTGAAGGACGCGAAGGTCGCGCCGCTGGTGTCCGCGACGGCCGCCGTGCAACGGCAGTTCCCCGCCCTGCGGGTCGAGCAGGTCGGCGGCCGGTCGCTCGACGACGCGGTCAACGCCCAGGTCGGCGACGACCTGTCGGCCGCCGCGTCCTTCAGCCTGCCGGTGACGCTCGCGATCCTGCTCGTCGCGTTCGGCGCGATCATCGCGGCCGGTGTGCCGGTGCTGCTGGCGCTGTCGGCCGTCGGCGCCGCCACCGGCCTGTCGGCGCTGGTGTCGCACGTGGTGCCCGACTCGGGCACGACCTCGTCGATGATCCTGCTGATGGGCATGGCCGTCGGCGTCGACTACTCGCTGTTCTACGTCAAGCGGGCCCGTGCCGAACGGCACGCCGGGCACGACACCCACACGGCCATCGACATCGCCGCCGAGACCTCCGGGCACTCGGTGCTCGTCTCGGGCGTGGCCGTGATCGTCGCGATGCTGGGGCTCTGGGTCGCCGACGACCCGACGTTCCGGTCGCTCGCGACCGGTTCGATCGTGGTCGTCGCCGTCGCGGTGCTCGGCTCGCTGACCGTGCTGCCGGCGCTGCTGGTGCTGCTCGGCCGGCATCTCGACCGGCCGCGCGTGCCGGTGCTGTGGCGCTGGACGATGCGCACGCGCGAGCCGCGGCTCTGGCTGGCCCTGCTGCGCCCGTCGCTGGCGCACCCGAGGCGCACGCTGGTCGTCTCGCTCGGCGCGCTCGTGCTGCTCGCCGCGCCGCTGCTGTCACTGCGGCTGGTCAACGACTCGCCGGCGTCGCTGCCGACCGTGATCGCCGAGAAGCACGCCTACGACCGCCTCGTCGCCGCCTTCCCGCACGAGGCGACCACCCAGGTGGTCGTCGTGAAGGCGGCCCCCGCCGACGCCGACCGGGTCGCCACCGCGCTGCGGGACCTGCCGCTCGACCCCCGGTTCTTCGACGGACGCGAACCGGTGCGCGCGTCGGCCGACGGCACCGTGCACGTGCTGCGCATCGACGCCCCCTTCGACGCCGAGTCGGGCCCCGCCCGCCAGGGCGTGCGCGACCTGCGCGGGCACGTGGTCGCCGACGCTCTCGCACCGATCAGCGGCGCCCGGTGGGCGGTGGGCGGCGACACCGCGTCCAACCTCGACTACGACACGCACGGCTCGCAGCGTCTGCCCTGGGTGATCGCCTTCGTCGTCGCGCTGACCATGGTCATCGTCGGCTGGGTGTTCCGGTCGGTGCTGCTGGCGGTGATCACCGCGGCGGTCAACCTGGTGTCGGCCGGTGCCGCGTTCGGCCTGCTGGCGCTGGTGTTCCAGCACCGCTGGGCCGAGGGGCTGCTCGGGTTCCACTCGACCGGCGCCGTCATCAACTGGATCCCGCTGTTCACCTTCGCCGTGCTGTCGGGCCTGTCGATGGACTACCACGTCTTCGTGCTCGGCCACGTGCGCGAGGCCGTGCGCAGCGGGCTGCCGGCACGTGAGGCGATCCGCGTCGGCATCGGGCGGTCGGCCGGCACGGTCACGAGCGCGGCGATCGTCATGGTGTCGGTCTTCGCGATCTTCGCCTCGCTGCACATGGTCGAGATGAAGGAGATGGGCTTCACCCTGGCCGCGGCGGTGCTCATCGACGCCGTGGTCGTGCGCGGTGTGGTGCTGCCTGCCCTGCTCGCCCTGGCCGGTGAGCGGGTGTGGCGGCGCCCGGCCGCCGCGCCGGCCGACACGCGGCAGCCGGCGCTGGTCGGCGCGGTGGGCTGACCGCCGGCGGCCGCGGTGGTCAGCCCTCGCTCAACGACATCGGTCCGTAGACCGGGCTGCCGTTGTCGAGCAGGGTCACCGCGGCCACGCCGGCGTCGGCGAGCTCGCGCCAGTGCTCGCCGAGCCAGCTCTCGGCGTCGCTCTGGTTGCTGTGGGGCGGCACGGACGGACCGCTCACCTCGTCGCCGTCCGGGCCGACCAACTGCCAGGTCCAGGTCATCGCGGGTCACTCCTCGTCGGTGGCGGTCGTCGGGTCCGGGTAGAGCCGCACCCGTCCTCGGCATACTTCCTCACGTGAGCGTCGTGGATCTGCTGGGCCTCGGGGCCGACGTGCCCTGGCCGGACGCCGGGGCGACCGTCGCCGCCCAGCAGTGGGGCGGTCGGGCCGGCGTCGGGCGGCTCGCCGACGCCGTCGCCTGGCTCGCCGGCGCGAACGCCGCCTTTCCGCCGCCCCGTCCGGCCGCGGTGCGCTGGGTGCATCTCGGTGCTCCGACCACGGTCGAGGCGCCCGAGGGCGTCCACACCGACGTGGTCGACGCGGGCGACGGCCTCGACGCCGGCGCGGCGGCCGCCGACCGCCTGGTCGACTCCGGCACCGACCTGCTGCTCGTGAGCGGACGCGGCACCGACGCCGGCGCGCTCGCCGTCAGCATCATCGCGGGCGTCGAGCCGGTCGCCGTGCTGCCCCGCGGCGCCGCCGCCCTCGACACCACCGCCTGGATCGCCCGGCTCACCGCGGTGCGCGACCGGCGGCGCGCACTGATGCCGCTGCGCGAACGCGTCGACGAGCTGCTGGACGCGCTCGGCGACCCGCTGCTCGCCACGGCCACCGGCCTCATCGCACAGGCAGCGAGCCGCCGCACGCCGATCGTGTTGGACGGCCCGCTCCCGGTGGCGGCGGCGCTGGTCGCCCACCGGGTGCAACCCCGCTTCGCCGCCTGGTGGCGCGCCGCGGACACCTCCCCCGACCCGGTGCAGCGCCGAGCCGTGGACGTCTTCGACCAGCAGCCGCTGGCCGACAACGGGATCGCGACCGCCGACGGCACCGCCGCGCTGCTCGCGCTCGCCCTGCTGCGCGCCGGCGCCGACCGCGCGGCCCGCGCCGACGACCCGACCGACGAGGACGCGACCGACGAGGACGCGACCGACGAGGACGCGACGGGCGCGACGCCGACCGGCCGGCACGCCGCACCGGAGCCGGCACCCGAGCCCACCGACCGGCCGCGCCCGCGTCCGGCCACCCTGCTGGAGGCCGACCGATGACCGAGAAGCGGTCGGCGCTCGACAGCGTCACGATGCCCGTGCAGGTCGCCGCGGCCTGGACCTGGCGACTGCTGGTGATCCTGGCCGGGCTCTACGTGCTCGGGCAGATGTTCCTGACCGTCGAGTTGGTGGCGTTCAGCTTCATCCTCGCGCTGTTCTTCACCGCGGTGCTGCATCCGATCGAGCGCCGCCTCGACCGCGCGCTGCCCGGGCCGCGCTCGCTGTCGGCGGCGCTCGCGCTGCTGTTCGGCGTGGCGGCCCTCGGCGGCATCGGCACGTTCGTCGTCTGGCAGATCAGCACCCACTCGACCGAACTCGCGAACCAGCTCACCGCGCTGGTGACCCACTTCCGCAACTGGCTGCACAACGGCCCGCTGCATCTCAAGTCGTCCGACATCGACAAGCTCAGCACCCAGTTCACCGACGCGGTGAAGAACCATCAGGGGGCGCTGATCAACGGCGCCATCCAGACCGCGCAGACCGTCGCCGAGTACGTCGGCGCGTTCCTGCTGATCCTGCTGTCGACATTCTTCCTGCTGCGTGACGGCGAGCTGATCTGGCGCTGGACGCTGCGGCTGCTGCCGACCGGCGCGCAGGCCCGCATGGACCTCGCCGGCCGGGTCGGCTGGCGCACGCTCGGCGGCTACATGCGCGGCCAGGTGCTCATCGCGCTGTTCCACGGCATCTCGGTGATGATCGTGCTGTTCGTGCTGCGGGTGCCGCTGGCCGCGGCGCTCGGCGTGCTGATCTTCCTCGGCTCGTTCATCCCGCTCGTCGGTCTCACGGTCACCGGGGCGCTCTGCGTCGCGGTCGCGCTGCTCGAGCACGGGTTCACGGCGGCGATCGTGGTGACGGTCGCGATCGTCGTGCTCATCCAGCTCGAGGCGCACCTGCTGCAGCCGTTCATCATGAGCCGCAGCGTCGAGGTGCACCCCCTCGCCATCGCCCTGTCGGTGATCACCGGGACGACGATCGCTGGCATCCCCGGCGCGCTGCTGGCCGTGCCCCTCGTGGCGTTCCTCAACGCCACGATCGCCGCGTTGCGCCGCCCGCTGGAGGTCGCGGCCACCGAGCAGGTGCTGCGCAAGATGCCGGCGAACGCGGAGGCGGTCAGCGCGCTCGCCCAGGACTTCGACCCGACCGAGCACGCGGCCCCGCCGCCCAAGTCGCGCGCGGCGGGGGTCTCGGAGGGCTGAGGCCCGGCTACCGCACGTGCGACGGGACGAACGGCGGTGCCACCACCCGCACGGCCGAGCGGCGGCCGCGCACGTCGAGGGCGAGCTCGGCACCGTCGTCGACACCGGCGGGGGTGTCGATCCGCGCCAGCCCGATGCCGACCCGCAGGGTCGGCGAGAAGGTGCCGCTGGTGACCTCGCCGACCACCGCACCGTCGGCGTCCAGCACCGGCATGTGGGCGCGCGGGATGCCCCGGTCGAGGGCGAGCAGGCCGCGCAGCGTGCGGCGGGGGCCGGCCGCCCGTTCGGCGGTGAGGGCGTCGTGTCCCCAGAAGGCGTCCTTCTTCCAGCCGACCGCCCAGCCGGAACGGGCCTGCACCGGCGTGATCTCGCGGCTGAGGTCCTGCCCGTGCAGCGGGTAGCCCATCTCGGTGCGCAGGGTGTCGCGGGCGCCGAGGCCCGCGGGCCGGCCGCCGTGGGCGCGGGCGACCTCGAGCAGCGCATCCCAGAGCGCGGGCGCGTCGTCCCACGCCGGCAGCAGCTCGTAGCCGTGCTCGCCGGTGTAGCCGGTGCGGCAGATGCGCACGGCGCGGCCGTCCCACTGCGCGTCCGTCCAGGCCATGTAGTCGGCGCCGGTCGGCAGGCCGAGCGCGGTGAGCACCTCGGGTGAGCGCGGGCCCTGCACGGCCAGCACGCCGAACTCGCGGTGCTGGTCGGTGACGGTGACGCCGTCGGGCGCCGCCGCGGCCAGGCGACGCACCACCTCGGCGGCGTTCGCGGCGTTCGGCACCAGGAAGACCTCGTCCGGCCCGACCAGGTAGGCGATGAGGTCGTCGACCACGCCGCCGTCGTCGGTGCAGCAGAGCGTGTACTGCGCTTGGCCCGGGCCGATCCGGCCGAGGTCGTTGGTGAGGCAGCGGTTGACGAAGTCCGCCGCGCCGGTGCCGCGCACGAGCGCCTTGCCGAGGTGCGAGACGTCGAACACGCCGACCGCCTCACGCACCGCGGCGTGCTCCTTGAGCACGCCCCCGCCGTCGGCGGCGTACTCGATCGGCATGTTCCAGCCGCCGAAGTCGGCGAGCTTGGCGCCGAGCGCGACATGGCGCTCGTGCAGCGGGGAGGTGAGCAGGTCGGCCATGCCTGGCAACCTACCGACCGGCCGGCCCCGCGCAGGGCCACTCCTAGGATCGATTCCATGCCGACGATCTCCGTCCAGTCGCCCACCAAGCCCGTGCGGGCCGATGCCGTCGTCGTCGGCGTCTTCTCCGGACCGGGCGGGTTGCAGCTGGCGCCCGGCGCCGAGGCGGTCGACGGCTCGCTCGGCGGCCGCCTGCGCGAGGCCCTCGTCGCGGCGGGTGCGTCGGGGCGGCCGGACGAGATCACCAAGATCCCGACGCTGGGCCTGAGCGACGTCCCGCTCGTCGTCGCCACGGGGCTCGGCGAGCGGACCGAGCACGGTGAGACGTTCCGCCGGGCGGTGGGCGCCGCCCTGCGCGCGGTCAGCAGCAAGGCGCGCGTGCACATCGCGCTGGACGCACCGGTCGGCCCCGTCGTCGAGGGCGCGCTGCTCGGCAGCTACGCCTTCACCGAGTACAAGTCCGCGCCGGCCGCGACGGCGCTGCGCACGATCACCGTGCCGGGCGGCTCGCGCGCCGAGCTGACCCGGGCCCGTGTGATCGCCGAGGCGGTGAACTTCACCCGCGACCTGGTGAACACACCGCCGAACGACCTCTACCCCGCGACCTTCGCCGAGCGGGTCGCCGCCCGCGGCGCCAAGGCCGGGCTCGAGGTCGAGGTGCTCGACGAGCGGGCGCTGAAGCGCGGGCGGTTCGGCGGCATCCTCGGCGTGGGCCAGGGCAGCACGCGGCCGCCGCGGCTCGTGCGGCTGAGCTACCGGCCGGCCCGCGCCCGCCGCCACCTCGCGCTGGTGGGCAAGGGCATCACCTTCGACTCGGGCGGCCTCAACCTCAAGACCGTCAACCTGACCTGGATGAAGTCGGACATGGGCGGTGCCGCCGCGGCGGCGAGCGCCATCTGCGCGGCGGCGGCGCTCAAGCTGCCCGTGCGCATCACCGCGACGCTGCCGATGGCCGAGAACATGCCGTCGGGCTCGTCCTACCGGCCCTCCGACGTGCTCACCATGCACAGCGGGCGCACCGTCGAGGTGGCCGACACCGACGCCGAGGGGCGGCTCATCCTGGCCGACGGCATCAGCCGCGCGCTGCAGGACGGACCGGACGCGCTCGTCGAGCTGTCGACGCTCACCGGCGCACAGCTCGTCGCGCTCGGGCCGCGCCTGATCGGCGTCATGGGCGAGGAGTCGATGCGCGACACCGTGGTCGCCGCGGCCGGCGAGTGCGGTGAGGACGCGTGGCCGATGCCGCTGCCCGAGCACCTGCGGGCCGGGCTGGACTCGGCGGTCGCCGACCTGCAGAACGTGCCCGGTGAGCGCTGGGGCGGGATGCTCGTCGCCGGCCGGTTCCTGCAGGAGTTCGTGCCCGCCGACCTGCCGTGGGCTCACCTGGACATCGCCGGGCCCGCGTACAACAACGGCGGCCCGCGCGACTACACGCCCAAGGGCGGCACGGGCGCCGGCGTGCGCACGCTCATCGCGACGGCGGAACGGCTGGCGGCCGGCTGACCGCCCGCAGCGCGGCCTCACCGCCGCCGGCCGCCGCCTCGCGGGCGGCCTCGACGGCGTGCTGCCAGCGCTGGCAGAGGCGCTGGTAGCTGCGGGCGCGGTGCCGCTCGGCGGCGTAGGCGGCCCAGCCGCAGATCGCGGCGAGCGGCAGTTCGCCGCAGGCGGCGAGCACCACGGCCAGCCACGTGTCCGACGCGGCCGAGGTCGTGATGTCGAACCACGCGTCGACGACGAGCATCATCGCGGCCACCGCGGCGAGGGCGCCGGTGGCGGCCGAGCGGCGCCAGGCGGCGAACCCGAGCACGCCGAGGACGAGCATCAGGCCGCTGTCGAAGCCGAGCCAGGCGACGTCGTAGTTGTCGCTGCGCACCTTCGACGGCAGGGTGAAGCCGAGGTAGACCAGCCACGGGATCATGCCGACGAGCGCGCTCACCGCCAGCGGCGCGAGCCAGCGCGGGGCGTGCACGTGCTGGCGGGCCGGCAGCATGCCGAGCGAGGACTCGATGGCGTCCAGCGGCGACCACGGGGTCGGGTCGAGGTCGGCGGCGGGGATGCCGTCCGTTCCGTCCAGGGGCGTCGTCACGATCCGTCGGCCTCCGACTGCTCGCCAGTGGGGCCGGACGGTCGGGGGTTGTTCCGCGACCACTCGCGCATGCGCCTGGGATACCCCACCTTGACCGCGTCGTACAACGGGACGCCGTGCTTGCGCGCCCACTTGGCCGCAGCGTCGGGGTCGGCGACGCGGCGCCGCGTCCACTCACCGGTGTCGGCGACGAGCACGACCGTCGTCTCGGTGACGGTGGTGCGCGGCTCGAGGAACGCCTCGACGCCGCGCCGCGTCCCCGCGAACTCGGTCAGATGGTCGACGTCGGACCCGGTGGCCGTGCGCAAGGTGCCCGCGCGCGACCGGCGCCGCAAGGTCCAACCCACGAGATCCTCCATGCCGACAGGGTGGCCACAGCCTGCCGTAGTCGCGCCATGCACGACCTGAGCATCGGTGATGAGGCGGGGCGACCTGAGGGCCCTTCGGCCTTCGCCGCCGCCAGACCCGCGCGACGGGCGGTCACATGCGCACGAGGGGGCGCAGCGGGCCGACGCCCGCAGTGCCAAGATGGACACAGGCCCGGCGCACGGTGGCGCAGGGCCACGATGTGGAACGGGAGCACAGGTGGCCGACAACCAGTCCGACCTCGTCATCCTCGGTGGGGGCAGCGGCGGGTACGCGGCCGCGCTGCGGGCAGCCGAACTCGGCAAGTCGGTCGTGCTGATCGAGAAGGACAAGGTCGGCGGCACCTGCCTGCACCGCGGATGCATCCCGACCAAGGCGCTGCTGCACGCCGGCGAGATCGCCGACGGTGCGCGCGAGGCGGCGACGTTCGGCGTCAACGCCACCTTCGAGGGCATCGACATGGGCGGCGTCCACAAGTACAAGGACGGCGTCATCTCGAAGAACTGGAAGGGCCTCACCGGTCTCATCAAGAGCCGGGGCATCCAGATCGTCGAGGGCGAGGGCCGGCTCGTCGGCCCGAGGACCGTCGCGGTGAACGGCGACACCTACACCGGTACCAACGTCATCCTCGCCACCGGCTCGTACTCGCGCACCCTGCCCGGCCTCGAACTGGACGGGCAGCGGGTCATCGCGTCCGAGCACGCGCTGCAGCTCGACCACGTGCCCGAGAGCGCGATCGTGCTCGGCGGCGGCGTCATCGGCGTCGAGTTCGCGTCGGCGTGGACCTCGTTCGGCTGCAAGGTCACCATCGTCGAGGCCCTCCCCCGGCTCGTGCCGCTCGAGGACGAGGCGTCGTCGAAGCAGCTCGAGCGCGCGTTCCGCCGCCGCGGCATCACCTTCAAGACCGGAGCCCGCTTCGCCGGCGTCGAGTCGACCGACAGCGGCGTGCGCGTCTCGCTCGAGTCGGGCGAGACCCTCGAGGCCGAGCTGCTGCTCGTGGCCGTCGGCCGCGGCCCGATCTCGCAGGGCCTCGGCTACGAGGAGCAGGGCGTGCGCGTCGAGCGCGGCTTCGTCATCACCGACGAGTACCTGCGCACGAACGTCGACGGCGTCTACGCCGTCGGTGACCTGATCTCGATCAACGGCCAGCCGCACCTGCAGCTCGCCCACGTCGGCTTCGCCGAGGGCATCCTCGCCGCCGAGCACATCGCCGGGCTGCCCGTCGTCCCGATCGACTACCTCGGCGTCCCGCGCATCACCTACAGCCAGCCCGAGGTCGCCTCGGTCGGCTGGACCGAGGCGCAGGCGAAGGAGCAGTTCGGCGCCGACGCGGTCAAGGTCGTCAACTACGACCTGTCGGGCAACGGCCGCAGCGCCATCCTCCACACCCAGGGCGCGGTCAAGCTCGTGGCCCGGGCCGCCGACGGCCAGGTGCTCGGCGTCCACATCGTCGGCGACCGCGTCGGCGCGCTCATCGCCGAGGCGCAGCTGATCTACAACTGGGAGGCCCTCGCCGGTGAGGTCGCCCAGCTGATCCACCCGCACCCGACCCAGTCCGAGGCCATCGGCGAGGCGCACCTGCTGCTCGCAGGCAAGCCGCTGCACGTCCACGACTGACGCCGTCCGCCCGCCAACCCCCTTCTTCGAGGAGTTCCTGCCGCCATGCCGACGTCCGTGACCATGCCCCGCCTGGGTGAGAGCGTCACCGAGGGGACCGTGACCCGCTGGCTCAAGGCCGAGGGCGACCACGTCGACGCCGACGAGCCGTTGCTCGAGGTCTCGACGGACAAGGTCGACACCGAGGTTCCGTCGCCGGCCTCCGGCACGCTGCTCTCGATCAAGGTGCAGGAGGACGAGACCGTCGAGATCGGCGTCGAACTTGCCGTGATCGGCGAGGCTGGTGAGGACGGCGGCGGCGATGGCGGCGGCGAGACGGAGGCCGAAGCCGAGCCGGAGCCCGAGCCGGAGCCCGAGCCCGAGCCGGAACCCGAGTCCGCACCGGAACCGGCGGCGCAGGCCGAACCGGAACCGGAAGCTGCGCCGGCCGCGGAGGCCAAGCCGCGTCCCACTCCCGCGCCTCCCACTCCCGCGCCTTCCACTCCCGCGCC
>NZ_JBQCEE010000210.1:0-8042 GCF_051960575.1 Jatrophihabitans sp. | reverse complement strand
CCCGACGCTTCGTCGTCGACGACCGGCAGACCTTCGTCAAGGCGCGGTTCCCCAGCCGACTGGTGTACGGCCCGCAGGCGTCGCCCGTGCTGCGGCTGATCACGTGCACCGGCGCCTTCGACGCCGTCACCGGCAGCTACCTCAGCAACCTCGTCGTCTCGGCCCACCTCGGCTGACGGCCGAGTCGACGTGCGGCAGCGGGTGACCGATCGCCCGACAGCGGCGGGCGGGGCGACGCCGGACACTGTGGCCAGCGGGGCCCCTCCTTCCACTGCGGGAGGCATCCGATGACGCAGACCCAGCTGCAGCAGCCGGCCGGGCCAGGTCCGCTCGTCCGCGACGAGGACGCACCCGGACGGGACGACGTTCCACCGCCGGTCCCCCGCGGCCTGGTCGCGGCGCCCGGCAGCGCGTGCGTCCACCTGAGCTGGCAGCCGGTCGCGGGTGCGACGGCCTACCGCGTGCTGCGGAACGGCCGCGGGGTGGCCCTGACCACGTCCCCCGCCCACACCGATCTTCGCCTGCTGAACGGCACCACGTTCACCTACGCCGTCGCCGCGGTCGCCGGCACGGCGGAGTCGGCGCCGTCGGAACCGGCGTCGGCCACACCGGCCGCGCACATCCCCGGCGCGCCCGGCGCAATCCGCGCGCAGGCGCGCGACCGGGCCGCCGTCCTGCGGTGGGACGACGTGCGCGGGGCGTCGTCGTACCGGGTGTACCGAGACGGGTTGCTCGTCGCGCACACGCTCGCGACGTACTACCGCGACACCGATCTGGTGAACGGGCGGGAGTACCGCTACGTCGTCCGCGCGATGCGGTCGGGCGCCGAGTCGGCCGAGTCGGCACCGGTCGTCGTCGCCCCGGTGCCCGCGTCGAGCTGAGCCAGCAGCCGCTTCGGCGCGATCTGGCGGTAGGCGTCGCGGATGAGCAGCTCGGCCTCGTCCCAGTCTGGGTCGTCGTCGATCCGCACGCCGACCCAGCCCCGGTGCCCCACGTAGGGCGGCCGGAAGAACCGGGCCGGGTCGCGGGCGACCAGCGCCTCCTGCGCACCGGGCGGCGCCGGGCACCAGAACGCGAGGTGCTCGGCGCCGTGGTGGTGGTCGTCGATCGACACGAACTGCTTGCCGGCGAAGAACGACGCCGAGCCGTGGCTGCAGCGCTCGGTCGCGCCCGGCAGGGCGAGACAGATCTCGCGCACGCGCGCGATCGCGTCGTCCGGGGCGGTGTCCATGCCGGCAGTCTGGCCGATCCGGGCGATCAGCGGCGCAGCCACACGCCCAGCCGGTCGACGGCCTCGGCGAGCTGCGCGCCGTCGCCCGCGAAGCACATCCGCACGAAGCGGCCGCCGTCGACGACGTCGAAGTCGAGCCCGGGCGCGAGCGCCACACCCGTGTCGTCCAGCAGGCGCGCGCACCACTTGAGCGAGTCGTCGGTGTGCTCGCGGACGTCGGCGTAGACGTAGAACGCGCCGTCGGCGGGGGCGAGCCGGTCGAGGCCGATCCCGGGCAGCCGGTCGAGCAGCAGGGCGCGGTTCTCGGCGTAGCGGGCGACGTTCGCGTCCAGCTCCTCATAGGCGTCGAACCCGGCGAGGGCCGCGAGCTGCGAGAGCGCGGGCGGGCAGATCGCGAAGTTGCCGGCGATGCGGTCGACCGCGTCGAGCAGCTCGTCGGGCACCAGCAGCCAGCCGATGCGCCAGCCGGTCATGCAGAAGTACTTCGAGAACGAGTTGACGACCACCGCGCGGTGGGTGACGCCCCACGTCGTCGACGGCGCGATGCCGTAGGTGAGGCCGTGGTAGATCTCGTCGCTGATCAGCCGCGTGCCGTGCTCGTCGCACCAGCGCGCGAGCGCGGCGAGCTCGTCCGGCGTGACCATGGTGCCGGTCGGGTTGGCAGGGCTCGCCAGCACGAGGCCGGCGGGAGGCTCGTCCAGGGCCTCGAGCTGCGCGACGGTCGGCTGGAAGCGGCTCTCCGGCCCGCACGGCAGCTCGACGACCCGGCAGCCCAGTGCGGTGAGCATGTTGCGGTAGGCGGGGTACCCGGGTCGCGCCATCGCCACCGTGTCGCCGGCGTCGAAGGCGGACAGGAAGGCGTAGAGGAAACCGCCGGACGACCCGGTGGTGACGACGACGTTGTCCCAGTCGACCTCAACGCCGTCGCGGGCGTAGTGCCCGGCGATGGCCTGCCGCAGCTCGCGGTGCCCGAGGGCGGGCGTGTAGCCGATGCGGTCGCGCTCGAGCGCGGCGGCTGCCGCACGGCGCACGGGCGCAGGGGCCGAGGTCGACGGCTGCCCGGCCGAGAGGTCGATGACGGGCAGCCCGGCGGCGCGGCGCTCGGCCACGGCGTCGAGCACCCGCATGACGTAGAACGGCGGCACCCCGGCGCGCGCGGCCACCCGGGTCATCAGGTCGGTCATCCGATCTCCACCGATCCGCCCATCCGCCAGTACTGCCCGTCGGCCCGCGCGAGCATGCCCTCGTCGACGAGGTACCGGCGCAGCGCGGCGACGTCGGGCCACAGCGGACGCAGCAGCAGGTTCACCTCGACCTCGCTGTAGCGCAGGCCCGGCTCGAACCGCTGCGCGACGTGGTCGAGCACGATCGAGCGCTTCCGTCCGGCCCGCGGCATCGTCGTGAGCCGGCCGTCCTTGACGTACGAGCGCAGCACCTTCTCGATCTCGGCGGCACTCGGCGGTTCGACCACAGCCAAACGGTAGCCTCCGCCGCGTGAGCCCGTATGCAGCGGATCTTTCCCTCGCGCTGACCCTCGCCGACGCGGCCGACCGGGTCACCATGGCGCGCTACGGCGCCGCGGACCTGCGGATCGAGACCAAGCCCGACCTCACGCCCGTCACCGAGGCCGACCGGGCGGCCGAGCAGACGATCCGCGGCGCGCTCGCCGAGCAGCGCCCCGACGACGCGGTCAGCGGCGAGGAGTTCGGGTCGTCCGGGATGTCCGCCCGGCGCTGGGTGATCGACCCCATCGACGGGACGAAGAACTTCGTGCGCCGGGTGCCGGTGTGGGCGACGCTGATCGCACTGCTGGACGACGACTGCCCGGTCGTCGGCGTCGTGTCGGCGCCCGCGCTCGGCCGCCGCTGGTGGGGTTCGCTCGGCGCGGGCGCGTTCGTGCAGGAGTCCGGCGCGGAGCCGCGGCGGCTGGCGGTGTCGGCGGTCGCCTCGCTCGCGGACGCGTCGCTGTCGTTCGCCTCCGTCTCCGGCTGGACTGAGCGGGGCCTGCGCGACCGGCTCGTCGCGCTCACCGAGACGGTGTGGCGCAGCCGCGCCTACGGCGACTTCTGGTCGTACATGCTCGTCGCCGAGGGCGCGGTCGACGTGGCCGCCGAGCCGGAGCTCTCGCTCTGGGACATGGCGGCGCTCTACCCCGTGGTCACCGAGGCGGGTGGACGCTTCACCGGCCTCGACGGTGTCGACGGCGTGCACCGGGGCGACGCCGCGGCCAGCAACGGCGTGCTGCACGAGCAGTTGCTGGCCGCGTTGCGTCCCTGATCGGTCCGGCCTCCCTCACTCCGCCGGGTGGTTCGCCCGCAGCACGCCCGCCGGGTCGTACAGCGCGCGGGCGCGCCGCAGGCGCATCCACGCCGCCGCGTCGTAGGCGGACGCCACCGACACCCGCTCCTCGGCGAAGTTGAGGTACTGCCTGCCGTTGCCGTGCGGACGCAGCCCGGCCATCAGCCGCTCGGCGTCCGCGCGGCCGGCGGCCGCGCCGGCCGGGTCGCCGGCGACCGCGGCGGCGAAGGCGAGGAACCGGCCGGGCACGCACGACAGCGCGCCGGCGCCGGCGGCGGGGCGCCCGATCGCGCCGCCGAGCTGCCGCAGTTCGGCGAGCAGCAACGAGGTCGCGGCGTCCGGGCCGGCTGCGTCGAGGAAGGCGCGGATGCCGGCCTCGGGCAGCTCGTCGAGCAGCGCGGTGCCCGACACGACCGGCGTCGGGCCCTCGGGGTCGAGGTGCAGCCGGATGAGCGACGCAGGGTCGACGGTCGTGAAGGTGTCGATCTCGGGACGCAGGTCGCGCAGCGGTGCGAGCACCTCGGCGCCGTCGCCGAGCATCGCACCGTCGATCATGACCAGCTCGCGGCCCCGCACCGCCTCGGGAAGCTGCGGCAGCGGCGGCAGGCGCAGCGTGCGGAACGCGGTCGTGACCCCGTCCGGTGCCTGCGGCGCCCATTCGACCCAGCGGCGCAGCACGCGCTCGGCGTCGGCGAGCGGCCACGCCAGCCAGCCGCCCTGCACCGGCCCGACCGCGAAGCTGCGGAAGGTGAGGCGGGTGACGACGCCGAGGTTGCCGCCGCCGCCGCGCAGCGCCCAGAACAGTTCGGGCTCGCGCACGGCGTCGGTCGTGACGACGCGGCCGTCGGCGAGCACGACCTCGGCCCGCACGATCGCGTTGGTCTGCAGGCCCAGGCTGCGCGCGTACCAGCCGAGGCCGCCGCCGAGCGAGTAGCCGACGACGCCGACGTCCGGTGACGAGCCGTGCAGCACGATCCGCCCGATGCGTGCGGCGGCCTGCACCGCGTCGATCCAGAGCGCACCGGCGCCGACGGTGACGTCGCCGGTGACGGGGTCGACCTCGACGTCGGTCATGCGGCCGGTGCGCACGAGCACGGTGTCGGTCAGGTCGCCGAGCGGGCCGGCGTTGTGCCCGGTGCCCTGCGCGGCGACACGCAGGCCCGTCGCCGCGGCGGCGCGCACCACGGCGGCGACCTGGGCGGCGTCGCCCGGCACGACGACCGCGGCCGGACGCTGGGTGACGGCGACGTTCCACGGCAGGGCGGCGGCCGCGAAGCCGTCGTCGCCCGGCAGGTGCACCGGCATGGCGGCGGCCAGCGCGGCGAGGGGTGAGGCGGTGAGGGTCATGCGAGTGGTCCTCTCGGGATCGGTGATGGACCGACCCTCGCGAGCCACGCTTGCCGCCCGCTTGCCGCGCGCTTGTGCCACGCCGCAGCTGGGTGATCCATCTACGATCCGCGGGTGCAGGTGCGGGTGTTCGGCGGGGTGGAGATCGAGCGCGACGGTCGCGCGCTCGATCTCGGAGGCGCGAAGCGGCGCGCCGTGCTCGGCCTGCTCGTCGCCGCCCGCGACCGCCCGGTGCCGCCCGAGCGCCTCATCGAACAGGTGTGGCCCGAGGGCGCGCCGACCCGCGCCTCCCTCGCCCTGCAGACGCACATCGCGAAGCTGCGACGCGAGCTCGAGCCCGACCGCGATGCGCGGGCCGAACCGCAGCTGCTGGTGACCCGTCCGGCGGGGTACGCGCTGCTGCTCGCCGACGGCAGCGTCGACGCCCGCCGGTTCGAGGCGCTGCTGGCGGACGACGCGGGCCTGGACGAGGCGCTCGCGGTCAGTGCCGCACCGGCCTACGCCGGGCTCGACTTCTGCCCCGCGCTCGCGGCCGAGGCGCGCCGCCTCGCCGACCTGCGGGCCACCGGGCTCGAACGCTGGTGGTCGGCGCGGGTCGACCGCGACGTCGCCGGCGCGCAGCTCGGCGACCTCGCCGCACTCACCGCGGCCCATCCCACGCGGGAACGGCTGTGGGCCCTGCTCGCCACGGCGCAGGCCCGGCTGGGACGGCAGGCCGAGGCGCTCGAGACGCTGCGGACGTTGCGGGCGCATCTCGCCGACGAGCTCGGGCTCGACCCCGGGCCGGAGGTCACCGCCCTCGAGCAGGCGGTGCTGCGGCAGGAGGTGCGACCGGTCGCCGCTCCCCCACCGACCACCACCGCTGCGGCGATCGATGCCGCCCCGGCGGGCGCGGCTCACCAGCTGTCGAGCCTGCCCGGGCGTGGCGAGGCACTGCGCCGTGCCGCCGAGGTGATCGACGCGGCCACCCGCGGCGCGGGGCGGCTCGTGCTCGTGACCGGTGAGCCCGGCATCGGCAAGTCGCGGCTCGCCCGGGCCGTCGCCGACCTCGCCCGCGGCGCCGGGCTCGCCGTGCGCTGGGGCGGCTGGGAGCAGGAGGGGTCGCAGGCCCTCGCCGGCTGGACGGCGGCCGTCCCCGAGCTGGTGCTGCCGATGGAGGCGGCCGGCGACGCCGCCTCGCTGCTGCTCGGGCTGGCCGACGACGTCGTCGCCGCGGCCCGCCGCAGCTGCCTCGTGCTCGACGACGCGCAGTGGGCCGACCCGGACAGCCTGCGCCTGCTCGGCCGGGTCGCCGGCCTGGCCGCGCACGCCGGGATGGTGCTGGTGGTGACCCACCGCGACCCGACGCCGATTTCGCCGGTGCTGTCGGCGACGCTGGCCCGCCTCGCGCGGCTCGCGCCGGTGCGGTTGGCGCTGGGCGGGCTGGACGCCGACGGCGTGGCCGAGCTGGTCGCGTCCCGCAGCGGGGTCGTGCTGGACGCCGCCGGCGCCGAGCGGCTGCGCGAACGCACGGGCGGCAACCCGTTCCTCGTGCACGAGGTCGTCCGGCTCGGGCGCGAGGGGCTGCCGGCGTCCGGGGACAGCTGGCGCGACGTGCCCGCCGGGGTGCGCGACGTCGTGCGGCAGCAGCTGGCCGAGCTGCCGCCGGCGGCGGTGGCCGTGCTCGTGCCGGCGGCGGTCGGCGGGCGCACGGTCGACCTCGATGTGCTCGAAGCGGTCGTGGACGCCGCACCCGGCTCGCTCGACGACGGCCTCGCCGCAGCGCTGGCGGCCGGACTGCTGGTCGACGACGCCGAGGGCCTTCGCTTCCCGCACGCGCTGACGCGCGACGCGGTCTACGGCGACCTGCCGGTGTCGCAGCGGCGGCGGTGGCACGCGCGCGTCGCCGCCGCCATCGAGCAGGTGCACGTCGGCCGGCTCGACGATCACGCGGTCGCGCTCGCCGAGCACTACCGCGCCGCGGGTGCCGAGCATGCGCGGTCGGCGTGGACCTACGCCCGCCGCGCGGCCCTGCAGGCGGCGCGCAGCGGCGCCCACGGTGATGCCGTGCGGCTGTCGGAGCTGGCGGTCGAGCGGCAGGCCCTCGACGCCTCGGCGGTCACCGTCGAGCGCGAGCAGCTCGACCACGAGCTCGGCGTGGCCCGGCGCCGGGCCGGGCTGGTCGGCGCGGCGTGGGAGCCGCTGGCCCGGGCCGCGTCGTCGGCGCTCGAACGCGGTGACGGGGTGACCGCGGCCGAGACAGCGCTGTCGGTGACCGAGCACGTGCTCTGGAGCTGGCGGACGCAACCGGTGACCGATCTCGACGCCGTGCGCCTCTGGCAGCGCCTGATCGACGCGGTGCCCGCCGACCGGCCCGACCTGCGGGCGCGGGCGCAGCTGGCGCTGGCCGTGGAGGCGATCCACGAGCCACCCGGCGCGCGGTTCGAGGGGCTCGTCGACGAGGCCCTCGGCTCGGCGCGCACGCTCGGCGACGAGGCCGTGCTGGTCGAGGCGCTGCAGCTCGCGTCCACCGTGCTGCGCAGCCCCGACCTGTTGGCGCGCCGGCTGCCGGTCTCCGACGAGCTGGTCGGGCTCTGCGCCCGCCGCGGCGACGAGCGGGCGCTGGCGCTCGCGCTGGTGAAGCGGGCGGCGAACCACAGTGCGCTCGGCGACGCCGGCTCGGCCCGCGCCGACCTCGACCGGGCGCTGCCGCTCGCGCAGCGGCACCACCTCGCGCCGGTGCTCATGGTGGCGGGGCTGGGGCTCGCGACCCTCGACCAGGCCGAGGGCGACTTCGCGGCGTCCGAGGCAAGGCTCGCGGAGGCGGAGTCGGTGCTCGCGACGCTGCTCGTGCCCGGCAACGGCATCGGCCTCGCCCAGCGGGCGGTCGCCCGGCACGTGCAGGGCACGCTCGCCGGCATGGCCGACGAGCTCGGTGAGCAGGTCGACCGCTACGACATCCGCCGGGTGCTGCGAGAGCTGTACGCCCTCGCGCTCGTGAGCGGCGACCGGGTCGGAGAGGCCCGGTCGTACCTCGGACCGTGGCCCGAGCAGCCGCAGCTGCCGTTCGACTACCTGTGGCTCACGGCGACGGCGATCCGCGCGCTCGTGTGGGCGCGGCTCGGCGACGGCGCGGCGATCGACGACCTGCGGGTTGCGCTCGCGCCGTACGCCGGGCGCCCGGCCG
>NZ_JBQCEE010000209.1:0-5132 GCF_051960575.1 Jatrophihabitans sp. | reverse complement strand
CGGCTACGGACCGCCGCCCGGCTACGGACCGCCACCCGGCTACGGCCCACCGCCGGGCTACGGCCCGCCCCAGGGCTACGGCTCCCCGCCCGGGTACGGCCCGCCGCCGGGCGCGGGGTACCCGCCGCCGTGGGGGCCACCGCCGGTGCCACAGCCCGGGGTGATCCCGCTGCGTCCGTTGGGCACGAGCGAGATCCTCGACGGCGCGTTCCGGCTGCTGCGGCGCAACCCGAAGGTGATGCTCGGGTTGTCGGCGCTGGTGTCGGTGGTCAGCGCGGTGATCAACACCGTCGCCACGGCGATCAGCCTGCGCAGCCTCGACCGGATCAGCCTCGGCGACGTGAACTCGTCCGGGAACTCGAATCTCGGCCCGCTGCTCGGCACCGAGGGCGTGCAGCTCGTCGGGGTGCTCGCGGGTCTGCTGGCCGGCGCGCTGCTGACCGGGATGCTCACCGTGGCGATCACCCAGGACGTGCTCGGCGTGCGCATGGACGTCGGCCAGGTGTGGCGTCGGGTGCGTCCGCGACTCGGGGCGATCGTCGGCATCGCGGTGGCGACGACGGTCGTCGAGATCCTGGGGTTGTTCCTCTGCCTCGCGCCCGGCATCTGGCTCTGGGGCATCTGGGCCGTCGCCGTGCCCGCGATGATGGTCGAGGACCTCGGCGTCGGCCGTGCACTGACGCGCTCGAAGGCGCTCGTCGACGGCACGTTCTGGCGGGTGTGGGGCATCCGCGCGCTCGGCTACCTGGTGGTCACGCTGCTCGGGGGCCTGCTCAGCGCGCCGTTCACGATCGCGGCCTTCGCCCTCGCGGGACTGTTCGACGGCGGGACGGCCGGGCACTCGCTGGTGCTGCCGGTGATCCTGACGGCGATCGGCCAGATCATCGTCGGCACGATCGTGACGCCGATCCGCTGCGGCGTCGACGCGTTGCTCTACGTCGACCTGCGCATGCGCAAGGAGGGCCTGGACATCCAGCTGCAGATGGCCGCACGGCAGGCCGCGGCCGGCGGCCCGGGCGCGGCCGGCCCGATCGCGACCTCGGCGTTCTGAGCGGACGCTCCCGTGCGCCCCGTGCCCGCACCGTTGCCGGTCTCCGGGCCTGACGCGCGCGCGGCCGCGGAGCAGGAGTTGCGGCACGCCGAGTACCACCGCGACGACCCGTCGCTGGCGACGAAGGCGCTGCAATGGGCCGGCGACCGCCTGGCCGAGCTGCTGTCCGGCTCGACCGGCAGCAACGCCCTGCTCGTCGTGCTCGTCCTGCTCGCGCTGGTCGTCGGCTACGCCGTCGTGCGCGCGGGTCGCGGCGGGCGCACGGCGCGGGGCGCTGCCGGCACGGCCGACCCGCTGCGTCCGGTGGCGGCGGTCGACCACCGCGCCGAGGCGCGCGCGCACGAGGCGGCGGGGCGCCTGGCCGAGGCGGTGCGCGAGTGGCTGCGCGCCGCCGTCGCGACGATCGAGCAGCGGGGCGTGCTGACCCCGCGTCCCGGACGTACCGGTGCGGCGATCGCGGCCGAGGCGGGCCCGCTGCTGCCGGACGCGGCAGAGGTCCTCGCCGCCGCGGCGCGGGCCTTCGACGAGATCTGGTTCGGCGGGCGCGCGGCCACCGACGGCGACGTGGGTGCGGCACGCGAGGCGGCCGCGGCGGCGGCCTCGGCGCGTCCGGTGCGCGCGGAACCGGTGGCGCCGTCGGGCCTGGCGGCGCCGTGGTGAGCGAGCCGGTGGCACCGCAGCGGCGGCCGGTGTGGCCACGGGTGCGGTGGTGGCTGGTGGTCGCCGTCGTGGTGGTCGTCGGCGCGGTGGGCGTCGGCGTGGTCACCGGTGCGGCCGGCCGCCCCCTCGCACCGGACTCCGCCGCGCACGACGGCGGCAAGGCGCTCGCCGTGCTGCTGCGCGCGCACGGGGTGTCGGTGCGCACGGCCGACTCGGTCGACGCGGCCGGCGGTGCCGTGCTCGTGCCGTTCGCCGACACCCTGCCGCGCTCGGCGCTGGCGACGCTGCGGCGCAGGGCGGAGGTGGTGGTGCTCGTCGACCCGTCGCCCGGGCTGCTGCCGGGCTGGCGCCCGCTGCCGGCCGGGGGCGGACGCACCGACCCCGGCTGCGGCTGGGCGGGTGCGGTCGCCGGACCGGTCGACCTGCCGGACGGCACCGCACGATGGTCGCCACCCGCGGGCGGGCTGTCGTGCAACGGCGGCCCGTACGCCCGCTCGGCCGGCGCGGGCGCGGTGCTCGTGGTGCTCGGCTCGCGCGACCTGCTGCGCAACGACCACCTGGCGCGGGCCGGCGCGGCGGCGCTGGCGCTGAACGCGATCACCGACGCCGGACGCGTCCGGTCGGTCACCTGGCTCGATGCGCTGGCCGACACCGGGGCGCCGACGCGGTCGGTGTGGGAGCTCGTGCCGGCCGGCGTCGAGCGGGTGGCGGTGTGGCTGCTCGTGGTCGTCGGCGGGCTGCTCGCGCTCTGGCGGGGGCGGCGGTTCGGGCCGGTGGTGACCGAGCCGCTGCCGGTGGTCGTACCGGCCGCGGAGCTCGTCGTCGGCCATGGCCGGCTGTACCGCCGGGCCGGCGCCAGAGACCGCGCGGCGGCGGCGTTGCGGGCGGGGTCGCTCGACCGTCTCGTCCACGCCCTGGGACTGCCGCCCGGTGCGGGGGCGGACGAGGTCGCGCGAGCCGCGGCGGACACGACCGGGCTGCCGGCGGCCGGGCTGCTGGCCGGTGCCGCGCCGCGCACGGACGCCGAGCTGATCGGGCTGGCCGCGCGGCTCGCCGAGCTGGAGCGGGCCGCGCGGGCGCGGTCGTCCGCGACTGACAGCATGGCCCCGTGATCGACGACGCCGCCGCTGCCTCCGCCCGTGCCCGCGAGGGGCTGCAGCGCCTGCGCGCCGAGGTGGGCAAGGCGGTGGTCGGGCAGGACGCCGCGGTGACCGGCGTGCTCATCGGCCTGCTGTGCCGCGGGCACGTGCTCGTCGAGGGCGTGCCCGGCACCGCGAAGACGCTGCTGGTGCGGGCGCTCGCGGCGGCGTCCGGGCTGCACACCACGCGCATCCAGTTCACCGCCGACCTCATGCCCGGCGACGTCACCGGCTCGCTGATCTACGACGCGGGCACGAGCCGGTTCGAGTTCCGCGAGGGCCCGGTCTTCACCAACCTGCTGCTCGCCGACGAGATCAACCGCACGCCGCCGAAGACGCAGTCGGCGCTGCTCGAGGCGATGGAGGAGCGGCAGGTGTCGGTCGACGGCACGCCGCGGCCGCTGCCCGACCCGTTCTGCGTCATCGCCACGCAGAACCCGGTCGAGTTCGAGGGCACCTACCCGCTGCCCGAGGCGCAGCTCGACCGGTTCGTGGTGAAGGTAGCCATGCCGTTGCCCGATCGGGACACCGAGGTGCGGGTGCTCGCGGCGCACGCGGCCGGCTTCGACCCGCGCGACCTCGCCGGTGCGGGCATCGGCCCGGTGGCGTCGGCCGCGGATCTCGCCGCCGCGCACGCGGCGGTGCAGGCCGTGCGGGTCGACCCGGTGATCCTCGCCTACATCGTCGAGCTGGCCCGGGCGACGCGGGCGGCACCGGCCGTGGCGCTCGGTGTCTCGCCACGGGGTGCGACCGCGCTGCTCGCGACGGCGCGCGCCTGGGCGTGGCTGTCGGGCCGCGACTTCGTGACGCCCGACGACGTGCAGGCCCTGGCCCGGCCGACGTTCCGCCACCGCATCGCGCTGCGCCCGGAGGCCGAACTGGAGGGCGGCACGGTCGAGCGGGTGCTCGAGTCGGTACTGGCCTCGGTGCCCGCGCCGCGGTGAGCCCGGTGCCTGACAGGCCGCACCCGCCATGGTGATCACCGGACGCCTGGTGCTGCTCGCCGCTGTCGGCGCGGTGCTTGCGGCGGCGTCGGCCGGCCTGGCTGTCGGCTGGCTGGTGCTGCTCGTGCTCGCGGTGCTCGCCGACCTCGTGCTGGCAGCGCGGATCACCGACCTGCGGTTCACCCGCAGCACCGATCCGTCGGTGTCGCTCGGCGGCGCGGCGAGCACCGTGCTCGAGATCGGCAACGAGGGGCGGCGTCGCTGGCGCGGGCGCGTGCGCGACGCGTGGGTGCCCTCGACCGGGGCGGCGCCCCGCACGCAGCCGGTGGCGGTGCCGCCCGGCGAGCGTCGGCGGGTGGCCACGACGCTGACCCCGACCCGCCGTGGCGAGCGGCGCGCCGTCGTCGTGGCGGTGCGCTCGGTCGGACCGCTCGGCCTGGCCGCCCGGCAGCGGCGGGTGGCCGTGCCCGGGGCCCTGCGGGTGCTGCCCGCCTTCCCCTCGCGGCGGCTGCTGCCCGAGAAGCTGGCGCGGCTGCGACTGCTCGAAGGTGCGGTGCCGATGCGCGTGCGCGGTCGTGGCAGCGAGTTCGACTCGCTGCGCACGTACGTGCTCGGCGACGACGTGCGTTCGATCGACTGGCGGGCGACGGCGCGCTCGCGCGACGTCGTCGTGCGCACGTGGCGTCCGGAACGCGAACGGCTGGTCGTGCTCGTCGTCGACACCGGACGGTTCGCGGCCGGACGGCTGGACGACGGCACCCGGCTCGATGCGGCGCTCGACGCGGCGCTGCTGCTCGCGTCCGTGGTGGTGCGCGCGGGTGACCGCATCGCGCTCGTCGCGGCCGACGTGACGGTGCGGGCGCGGGTCGGCGCGGCCGGCCGGGCCGAGGCGCTGCGCACGGTGATGGACGCGCTGGCCCGGCTCGAGCCCGCGCTCGTCGAGACCGACCCGAACCTGCTCGCGACGCAGGTGCTGGCGCAGGTCGGGCGGCGTTCGTTGGTGGTGGTGCTCGGTTCGATCGATCCGGGTGGCGAGGCCGTGCTGGTGCCCGCGTTACGGCCGGTGGCTGCGCGCCATGAGGTGGTGGTGGCGTCGGTGGCCGACCCGGCGGTCGGCGCGATGACGCGGGCCCACGGCGACGCCGACGAGGTCTACGCCGCCGCCGCGGCCGAGGTGGCGCTCGCGGGGCGCCGCGCCGTGGCCGCTGCGTTGCGCGGCATCGGCGTCAGCGTCGTCGACCGGCCGCCGGAGTCGTTCGCGTCCGCCGTCACCGACGCCTACCTCGAGCTCAAGGCCGCCGGTCGGTTGTAGGCAGGGTCAGGTGACGGGCAGGTCGG
>NZ_JBQCEE010000208.1:0-2447 GCF_051960575.1 Jatrophihabitans sp. | reverse complement strand
CAACGGCGCCGCCAGCATGCCGAGAGAGCGCTCGACCACGCCCACGAACTCTGCCGCCGACCGCAGCTGATCGTCGGCCGAGCGCCGGGTCACCGCGTGGCGGGCGCCTGCCTCGACCGCGGCGCGCACCGGAGCGCCTGCCGCGAAGTACTGCGACCAGTCGGCGAGCTCGGGCGCGATGCGGTCGAGCAGCACCCACACGCTCATCAGCTTGCGCCGCATCGACGCCGGCCGGCCCCGGTCGGCGAGCACTGCGGCAGCCGCGCGCAACGCGGCCAGGTGCGCCAACCGGAAGCGCTCCCCCTCGTCCCAGGCCATGCTCGCCTGGGCCAGCACGACCCGCGCCTGCGCAATCAGCGCGACCGCGGACCCCGTGGTCACCCTCGCCTGCTGCTGCATCGCCGACCCCCGTTCGAACGGATGTTCTGAGTTCAGATTAGCTCACCCGTTCGGTTTACCGCAAGACCCTGCGCGGACGTGACCCGGCCACGGCTCGTGGACGTCGTCGGCTGCCCCGCGCCGGTCAAAAGGGGTATTGCGCGCGAGGCGCTCAAAATCTATGTTCGCGCAGTGAACAAACTGCGTGCTGTCGTTCTCGCCACCGTCGCCGCCACTGCCCTCGCCGGGTCCGTCGCCGTCGCGACCCCGGCGACCGCCCGGCCGCCCGCCGGCGCTCACCACCCGGGCCGCCACCTGGGGAACGCGACACCCGACCTCGGCCCGAACGTGTACGTCTTCGATCCGTCGATGTCGACGGCGTCGATCCAGTCGACCGTCGATGCGATCGCCAACCAGCAGTTGACCAACCAGTTCGGGACCCAGCGCTACGCCCTGCTGTTCAAGCCGGGCACCTACGGCACTGCGACCCATCCGCTCAACTTCCAGGTCGGGTACTACACCGAGGTCGCCGGACTCGGCCGCAACCCGGGCGATGTGACGATCAACGGGTCGGTGGACGTGCACAACCAGTGCGACGCGAGCGGCAGCTGTATCGCCCTGAACAACTTCTGGCGCTCGCTGTCGAACCTCACCATCAATGTCCACAACGTCGACGACGGCTGCACCAACACCGAGTTCTGGGCGGTGTCGCAGGCGGCGCCGATGCGCCGGGTGCACGTCACCAACGGCAACACCACGCTGATGGACTACTGCACCAGCCCGTCCTTCGCCAGCGGCGGGTTCATCGCCGACTCGCGCTTCGACGGCACGGTGATCAACGGTTCGCAGCAACAGTTCTTCGTGCGCAACAGCGATCTCAGCTCCTTCTCGAACGGCGTGTGGAACCAGGTGTTCGCCGGCGACAACGGTGCGCCGGCCGAGTGCTTCCCGGCGAGCGACGCGTGCGGCGGTCCGTACACGACCGTGGCGCGGACACCGATCAGTCGCGAGCGGCCCTACCTGTACGTCGACGGTCGGGGAACCTGGCAGGTCTTCGTCCCGAGCGCGCGCCAGGATTCGGTCGGCACAACTTGGGCCGACGGCTCGACGCCGGGCCGGTCCGTGCCGCTTTCGCGGTTCTACCTCGCCCGACCTTCGGACAACGCGCAGGTGTTGGACAACCAGCTCAGCCGCGGCCGGAATCTGCTGCTGACGCCCGACGTGTACGACATCACGCGGTCGCTCGAGGTCAAGCGCGCCGACACCGTCGTGCTCGGCCTCGGCTTCCCCACGCTCACCGCCGACCACGGCGCCGTTCCGATCCAGGTTGCGGACGTGCCTGGTGTCGATCTTGCCGGGATGATCATCGACGCCGGCGCGGCAAACTCCTCCGCGCTTGCCGTTATCGGCACCGGCCATCCGCACCACCGCTCGGCGTTGGCGAGCGATCCCACCGCGTTGCAGGACGTGTTCTTCCGCATCGCCGGACCGCATGCCGGACGGGCCACGAACAGCTTGATCGTCAACAGCGATCACGTGATCCTCGACGACATCTGGGCATGGCGCGCCGACCACGGAACCGGCGTCGGATGGACGCAGAACACCGCTGACCACGGGCTGATCGTGAACGGGTCGGACGTCGATGCGACCGGCCTGTTCGTCGAGCACTACCAGAAGCACGAGGTCGTCTGGAACGGCGCGCACGGCAGCGTCATCTTCTTCCAGAACGAGATGCCCTACGACCCGCCGAGCCAGGCAGCGTGGAACTCCGCACCCGGCACGCTCGGTTACGCGGCAATGCGCTTCACCCGCGGGGCAACCGGATTCCGGGGCTACGGCCTGGGCAGTTACAGCTTCTTCAACCAGCACGTCGACATCTACGCCTCACACGCCTTCGAGGCGGTCGACCCGCACGCCGTGCACCTGCACAACCTGCTGACGATCTTCTTGGATCCGGCGAACGGCAGCGGTGGGATCCGGCACGTCGTGGACAACACCGGGGGCTCGTCGACGAAGGCGAACCCGGACACGCCGGTGACAGTCACCGACTACCCGTAACGGGGTCAGCG
>NZ_JBQCEE010000207.1:0-2810 GCF_051960575.1 Jatrophihabitans sp. | reverse complement strand
CCGGTATAGGGTCAACCCGGGGGGTTCTGTCTCGCGGGGGTCGGTTTGTTGGCGCACGGCGTGGGCGATGAGTTTCACGACCGCGGCCCAGAGGTACCAGTAGCCGAGGGTGACCTCGCCGACCGTCGGCCGGTACAGCGGCTTGAAGGCGTCCCGGGACGCCCCGATGACCATCACGGCGGCGGTGGCGACCACCAGCCGCTTGCGACCCGGCCGTGCGGCCAGCCCGAGCAGCACCGGTACCCACCAGACCCAGTGGTGCGTCCACGAGACCGGGCTGACGAGGCAGCCGGTGACGCCGACGACGCCCAGGGCGAGCACCGTCTCGTTCCGCACGACCAGGCGCCGTGCGAGCCAGTAGCCGGCCGCCGCGGTCGCCGCGGCGCAGACCCCCCACAGCGCGGCGGCGGTGTGGGTGTGCCCGAGCAGGCGCTGCCAGAAGCCGTTCCACGACTGGTTGTCGAGCCGGGCCGTCTCGCCGATGTGGCCGCTGCCGAACACCTCCTTCGTCCAGAACCGGTGCGAGTCGTGGGGCAGCAGGGCCGCGGCGACGCCTGCGGTCACCAGGAAGGTGACCGCGGCCGTGCACACGGCACCCCACCGGCGTTGCGCCGCGAGCAGCAGCACGAACGCGGCGGGCGTGAGCTTGATCGCTGCGGCGACGCCGATGAGGACGCCCGCCCACCGGGTGTCGCGCAGCACCAGCACGTCGATGACGACCAGGCCCATGAGCAGCAGGCCGACCTGGCCGTCGTGCAGGGTCGCGTGCACCGGTTCGGCCAGCCCGATCGCCGCTGCCGGCGCGAGCGCCGACCACGTCCGCCGGGCATCGGCGAACAGGCGGGGCGCGCACAGCCGCACCGTCACGAGCAGCGCCGCGGTCGACAGCAGCGTCATCAGCGTCATCGCCAGCCAGCGCGGCACCACGGCCAGCGGCACGAACAGCAGCGCCGCGAACGGGGGATAGGTGAACCCGTACTCTTGCAAGTGCGGGGCGGCGCCGTAGTGCGAGCGGCTGTGCAGGGCGGCGTCGCCGCCGAGCCGGTAGACCTTGAGGTCGAGCGGCACGTGCCCCGTCCAGACCGGTGCCTCGACGAGCACGACCGCCAGCAGCACGACCGGCCACCACCGGCGCGCGGCGAGCGACAGCAGTCGGTGGGGCCGCAGTTGTAGGCGGCCAGGCGCGCTCGCCGCACCGCCACGATCAGCGGACGCAGCGCCTCGTGCCGTGCGCCGATGCCGGCGCGGTCGACGGCGCCGCCGACCGGGTCGAGCGTCGAGAGGCGCAGCACCGCGTGCAGCCGCTCGGCCTGGGCGAGCAGGGCGACGGCGCGCGGTGGCCATCCGGGCGGCAGGTCGAGCCGCTCACCGGCCCGCCGCGCGGCCTGCAGTTCGGCGTCGACGGCGGTCGACGACCCGGCGACCTCCGCGGCCGTCAGCGCGGCGGCGCACTCGCGGATGGCGACGGTGAGGTCGTGCTGCGCCTCGCTGAGCTGGACGAAGTCGGGCGGCGCCGGGTCGACGGTGTACGTCGTCCCGGTGACGGTCGGCGGGGCGCTGCTGGCCGGGTTGTGGTGCACCGTCGGCACGGCGCCGACCGCACCGCCCACGGCCGCCTCGCCCGCCTCGAGCGCCGCCGCCCGGAAGGCGTCGGGCCCGGGCACACCACGCACGTCGCCCGGCACCGGCAGCACCAGGCGCGTCCCGCCGGCCCGCCGCCACGCACCGAGCAGGTCGAGCAGCGAGGTCGGGGCCGCCGCGTCGGACGGCTGCACGACGTGCACGCCGTCGCCGGCGCGGGCCGCGTCCAGCACGTCGTCGGCGCCGACGCGGCCGGCGACCCAGGCCGCCGTCCAGGCGACGAGCGGGCCGGAGCGCGAGCAGGACATGCCCTCCACCGTAAGGGGTCGCCGAGTGGTGGCTTGTCGCCCGAGTGGTGGGTCGCAACCCACCACCCGGGTGCGCAACCCGCCACTCGGCAGCCCCCGGCGCGCCGCCGCCGCGGCGCGGTGATCACTCACTAGCGTCGATCCCCGTGCGCTACGAGACCGACGTGCTGGCCGCGGGGCACCGGCCGCGGCGCAGGGTGGCCGAGGTGCCGGCGGAGCCCGACCTGGTCGTCGAGACGGCCGACGGCGAGTTATGCGGCGCGGTCGTCGCGGTGGGCCGCGCGGTCGACGGCGGCGAGAAGCGCGACGTGGTCACCCTCGAGGACCGCCGCGGCCGTCGCCGCGACTTCCCGATGCTGCCGGCCGCCTTCCTGCTGGACGGCGCCCCGGTGACGCTCGTGCGACCGGCCGCCGCGCCGGCGAAGGCGACCCGGCCGGCACGCACGGCGTCCGGGTCGATCGCGGTCGCCGACGCGCCGGCGCGGGTGGCACGGGCCAGCCGCATCTGGGTCGAGGGCGTGCACGACGCAGCCCTCGTCGAGCGCATCTGGGGCGACGACCTGCGCATCGAGGGCGTCGTGGTCGAGCCCATCGACGGCATCGACCACCTGCTCGACCTGCTGCGCGAGTTCCGGCCCGGCCCGCAGCGGCGCGTCGGCATGCTGGTCGACCACCTGGTGGCCGGCAGCAAGGAGAGCCGGATCGTCGCCGAGCTCGGCCGGGCCGGCTTCGGGCAGCACGGGCTGGTCACCGCCCCCCCCAACGTGGCCGTGTGGCCGGCGGGGACGCCCGCAGCGCTGCGGGCCTCCGGGCTGGGCATCGACGCCTGGCCGCAGGTGCCGCGCTCGGTGGAGTGGAAGACCGGCGTCTGCCAGGCGCTCGGGGTCAGCGACCCACGCGAGATGTGGCGCCGGGTGCTCG
>NZ_JBQCEE010000206.1:0-23544 GCF_051960575.1 Jatrophihabitans sp. | reverse complement strand
CCGCCCCCCCCCACCGGTTCGTCGCCCGGCGTCATCGCCCCACGACACCCGATGTGAGCGAGGCCCGCCCCGATGCCCACCACCGAACCCGCCCGTCTCGTCGTCGTCGGCAATGGCATGGTCGGCCAGCACCTCGTGGACATCCTGCGCGAGCGCGACGCCGACCGCCGCTGGCAGGTCACCGTCGTCGGTGAGGAGCCGCGTCGCGCCTACGACCGGGTCGCGCTCTCGTCGTGGTTCGACGGGGCGACCGCCGACGACCTCGACCTGGTCGGCGAGCGCTGCTATGCCGAACCCGGGTACGACCTCCTCCTCGACGAGGCCGTCGTCGGGATCGACCGCGCGGCGCACACGGTGACGACCTCGCGCGGCCGCGTGCTCACGTACGACAAGCTCGTGCTCGCCACCGGCTCGACGCCGTTCGTGCCGCCGGTGCCCGGACGAGACCTCGAGGGCTGCCACGTCTACCGCACGCTCGGCGACCTGGACGCGATCCGGGCCGCGTGCGAGCGCGCGGCGAGGGGTCGCGGTCGCGCCGCCGGCATGGTCGTCGGCGGCGGGCTGCTCGGGCTCGAGGCCGCGCGCGCCCTGCGCCTGCTCGGTGTCTCGCCGCACGTCGTCGAGCTCGCGCCGCGGCTGATGCCGCTGCAGGTCGACGACGCCGGCGGCGGCCTGCTGCGCGAGATGATCGAGTCGCTCGATGTCACCGTGCACACCGCCACGTCGGTGCAGCGGATCGAGCCCGACCGCGGCCGGCTGCTCGCCACGCTGACCAACGGCGTCGAGCTCGACCTCGACGTGGTCGTGTTCTCCGCCGGCATCCGCCCGCGCGACCAGCTGGCGCGCGAGTGCGGCCTGGCCGTCGGCGCCCGTGGGGGCGTGCTGGTCGATGCCGGGTGTGTCTCGTCCGACGCGGATGTCCTTGCGATCGGCGAGTGCGCCGCGGTCGAGGGCGTGACCTACGGGCTGGTCGGCCCGGGCTATGCGATGGCCGAGGCGGTGGCCGACCGCCTGCTCGGCGGCGACGCGTCCTTCACCGGCGCGGACCTGTCGACGAAGCTGAAACTGCTCGGGGTCGACGTCGCGTCATTCGGCGACGCGCTCGCGACCACCGAGGGTGCGCTGGCCGTGACGGTGCACGACCCGGTCGCCCGCACCTACGCGAAAGTGGTCGTGTCCGACGACGCGCGGACGTTGCTCGGTGGCGTCCTCGTCGGTGACGCGTCGCGCTTCGCCCTGTTGCGACCGCTCGTCGGACGGCCGCTTCCCGCCGACCCGTTGGCGATGATCACGCCGTCGGGTGGCGCGGTGATCGGCGTCGGTGCACTGCCGGACGACGCCCAGGTCTGCTCGTGCAACGGCGTGACCAAGGGCGACATCTGCGGTGCCATCGTGAGCCAGGGCCTCACCGACGTCCCGTCGATCAAGGCCTGCACCCGCGCCGGCACCTCGTGCGGCTCGTGCGTGCCGATGCTGAAGGACCTGCTCGTCGCGAGCGGCGTCCAGGTGTCGCGGGCGCTCTGCGAGCACTTCGCGCAGACCCGCGCAGAGCTTTTCGAGCTCGTTCGCGGGCGCCGCATCACCACCTTCACCGAGTTGATCACGCGGTACGGCACGGGCCGCGGCTGCGACATCTGCAAGCCGGTGGTGGCGTCGATCCTGGCCGGCCTGCACGGCGGCTACATCCTCGACGGCGAGCAGGCGGCGCTGCAGGACACCAACGACCACTTCCTCGCCAACCTGCAGAACAACGGCACCTACTCGGTGGTGCCGCGCATCCCCGGCGGCGAGATCACGCCCGAGAAGCTGCTGGTGATCGCCGAGGTCGCCCGCGATTACGGCCTCTACACCAAGATCACCGGCGGTCAGCGGATCGACCTCTTCGGTGCCCGCGTCGAACAACTACCCGGCATCTGGACACGGCTGGTCGACGCCGGCTTCGAGTCGGGCCACGCCTACGGCAAGGCGCTGCGCACGGTGAAGTCGTGCGTCGGCTCGTCGTGGTGCCGGTTCGGGGTGCAGGACTCCGTCGGCCTCGCCATCGAACTCGAGTTGCGCTACCGCGGGTTGCGGGCGCCGCACAAGCTGAAGTCGGCGGTGTCGGGGTGCGCGCGTGAATGCGCCGAGGCGCGCAGCAAGGACTTCGGCGTGATCGCCACCGAGCACGGCTGGAACCTCTACATCGGCGGCAACGGCGGCATGCGACCGCGGCACGCCGACCTGCTCGTTCGCGACGTCGACACGGCGACGCTGATCCGCACGATCGACCGGTTCCTGATGTTCTACATCCGCACCGCCGACCGGTTGCAGCGCACGTCGGTGTGGCTCGAGTCGCTCGACGGCGGGCTCGACTACCTGCGCTCGGTGCTCGTCGACGATGCTCTCGGCATTGGTGCCGAGCTGGACGCCGCGATGCAGCGGCACGTCGACTCGTACGCCGACGAGTGGGCGGCGACGTTGCGCGACCCCGAGCGGCTGGCGCGGTTCGTGTCGTTCGTCAACGCGCCGGGCGTGCCCGACCCCACGATCAGGTTCACGACGGAGCGCGACCAGCCCCGTCCGCTGCTGGAGGTGACCCGATGACGCTCGTCGAGCATCGTGTCTGGACGCCGGTCTGCGACTACGCGCAGCTCTTGCCCGAACGGGGTGTCGCGGCGCTGGTGGACGATGAGCAGGTGGCGTTGTTCCGCACCTTCGACGGCGACGTGCGCGCGGTGGGCAATCGTGACCCGTTCACCGGGGTGCACGTGCTCTCGCGCGGCATCGTCGGCTCGCGGGCGGGCGTGCCGACCGTCGCGTCCCCGCTGCACAAGCAGGTCTTCGACCTCGCGACCGGCGAGTGCCTGTCCGACCCGGGCACGCGCATTCCCGTGCACGCGGCGCGCGTCGTCGATGGCCGCGTCGAGGTGGCGCTGTGTCGTCCGGACAGCTCATGACCGTCGAACCGGCTGCCGGCTTCACCGTCGGCATCACCGCGGCCCGGCGCCGGGACGAACTCGCCATGGCGCTCGAGCGACGGGGCGCGCGGGTGGTGTCGGGCCCGGCGATCCGCATCGTGCCGCTCGCCGATGACACCCAGCTGCTCGAGGCGACCAAGCGCACGCTCGCGGGCGACGTCGACCTGGTGATCGCGACGACCGGCATCGGCTTCCGCGGCTGGCTCGACGCCGCAGACACCTGGGGCCTCGGCGAACAGCTGCTCGACTCGATGGGGCGCGCGACGATCCTGGCCCGCGGACCCAAGGCGCGCGGTGCGGTCAGGGCCGGTGGGCTGCGCGAGGCGTGGTCGCCGGAGTCGGAGTCGTCGACCGAGGTGCTGCGGTACGTGCTCGACAACGTGCCGCTGAGTGGCAGGCGCGTTGCCGTGCAGCTGCACGGCGAACCGCTGCCCGACCTGGTGCAGGCGTTGACGGCGGCGGGTGCGGATGTGATCGAGGTTCCGGTCTACCGCTGGGTGCCACCCGCCGACGAGGCGCCGCTGCGTCGGCTCATCGACCAGGTCGCGGGTGGCTCGATCGACGCCCTGGCCTTCACGAGTGCGCCGGCAGCTGTCAACTTCCTGCGTACCGCCGACGACGCGGGCGTGCTCGACGGCGTGCTCGGCGCGCTGCACGACCAGACCGTCTGCGTGGCGGTCGGGCCGGTGACGGCGGCGCCGCTCGAGCGCGCCGGGGTGCCGGTGCGGCAGCCCGCGCGCGCCCGTCTCGGCGCACTGGTCCGTGAGGTCGTCGAGTGCCTGCCGCCACTCGCGCAGCGGCTGTCGCTGGCCGGGCACGACGTCGAGATCCGCGGCCACGCCGTCGTCGTCGACGACCGGCTCGTGCCGCTGCCCGCGACCTCGATGGCGCTGCTGCGGGCGCTCGCGGTGCAGCCGGGTCACGTGCTCTCGCGGGAGGCCCTGATGCCGGCGCTGCCCGGCGACAGCCGCGACGGGCACGCGGTCGAGGTCGCGCTCGGTCGTCTCCGCACCGCCCTCGGTGACCCCGCGATGATCACGACCGTGGTCAAGCGCGGGTATCGTCTCGCCGTCGACTGACATGATCGCCTCGGGCCGGCGCTGCGAGCCGTCGCGCGCGAACCCGATCAATTTTTGCCCGAGTTCGTCGTCCGTCCGAAGCCGATGCGACGTCGTTCTCTCGCCCAGACGGTGCTGGGGGTCGAGGCCGATCAACTCGCCTCGCGCGAGCGGCGGCCGAAATTATCGAAATGTCGCTGCACATGCCGGTAGAAACTGGGCGCTCGCGCCCGTCGGTTCACGGTGACTGAACGATTCGCAATCGTTTCGCAGGAACGGCAAAGACATAAACCCGAACAATGATCACAGCCGAGAATGCGTGCCGAAACGTCGCAAGATCCTTTTGACGAACATCAGCGGCCGCGTACGTTCCGCCCTGCGAGACAGAGGTCCGTCGGTCCAGCCGGTGGGCCTGTGGTCTTGCGTCGCGAGACGGCGCTCGACCGTCTCGTCGTATCGACCACGGGGGTGGGGCATGAGGCGGTACGTCGGACGGCATCGGGTTGCGCGACGCATGATGAGCGCCTGCTCGGCCATGATGCTGGTGATCAGCGGCGCGGCGGTCGTCACCGTATTCGGCGCGGCGACGGCACAGGGACTGACGACCGGCTCGGGTGTCAGTTACACGCTCACCGGTTGCCGGAACAACGGAACGATCGTCCTTCCGTCCGCCGGACGCTTCGTGTGTCCCACTGCCGCCTACACGACGGGCAATCTCGGTAAGGGCTGGAACGAGTTGGATCTCGTGCCGATCCGCTTCGAGGTGAGCGCCGGCACCAGCGCCGGCACCAGTCAGACGATCGGGTTCTCCCTAGCGGTCGACAATTGCAGCGCGGCCGGTGCGACGCAGTCGACCTGCACTGGAACCCGCGGCTATGACGTGCTTGCGTCAGACGACTCGAGCGGAACGCCTGTGCTCAACACGGCGCTGTCGACCGGCACCTGCGGCACGCTGACGAGTCAAGCACCGAGTTACACCACGGGCGGGAACGCAACCAGTCTGTACCGCATCCTCACGCTGACGGGCATCGCGAAGAATTCCGACTGCTTCTACGACGCGTATGCGCGACTGGCGCTCGGATCGCACGGTTACCCGGGCTCGTCGTTGCACTTCAATCTGTTCAACGATCAACTGACGTCCTCGGGCATCGGGTCGAAAGACGTCTCGATCCCGGTCAAGGAGATCCTGCCGCAGCAGCTGTCGAAGGACATGAGCGCAAGTCAGGGCAGCAATCATCTTTGGAACGTCACCAAGCAGACCTCGCAGTCGACCGTTCCCTTCAGCAACACCTGCGACGGCAGGGCGTCGCTGAAGACGTCGGTCAACGTCACCGTCACGTGGACCAAGCTGCCAGCCGACGCGAGCGGCAACATCACGGTCGTCACGAACGTGTATGCCACCAACCCCGCGTCGCGCGTCATCCAGGTCAGCGGCTCGGACGACATCAGAAGCGGCACGACGGTGCTCGAGACCGATGTGATCCCAGCGACCGACGTACCCGCGAACTCGACCGTGAAGGTGCTCACCACGACGACGTCCGTGGCTTCGGGGACAGGCGCGCTCAACGACGTCGCTTCGGTGAGTTATACCGACAAGGCGACCGGCGTTCCTGTGAGCGGAACGACCCAGGCGACGGCCCAGGCGATGGTGCAGAACTCGGGGCCGGCCACGAATGACACGGCCACCATCACGGACATCGAGACGGTGAGTGGGGCCGGGCTCGCGTTCAGCGTCGACTCGACGAGTGGTGCATCGGGTACGTTCGGGCAGCCCTACACCCTCGGGGACGTGTCGACTGGGTCTGTGTCCTGGACATCCGACACACAGTCCGATTCCGGATCGGTCACCTTCTACAAGACCGTGTACGCCACCGCCGCGACCGTGGCGACCGGATCCCTGTCGGACACAGCCACTGTGAACGCGGACGGTGAATTCACGACCTCGGCGTCCGCCGCATTCGCGCTGTCCGAGGACGCGACCACCAACCTGTCGGTGTCGAAGACGACGACGTTGAAGGTCAACTCGGCGCAGACGTTCACGTTCCACCTGATCGACGCGACGACGAATGTCGCGACCGGGGACACGACGACGGTGCTGGTCCCCGCGCTGGGCAACGGGCCGGTGACCTCGAGCGCAATCACGGGACTCAGCCCGACCGGGAGCTACTACTTCCACGAGGACGGTTAGGCTCCGTACGGCCCGCAGGACACGGCGTCCACCACTTTCGCGTTGATCAGTGGCGACATCAGCACCTGCAGCCACACGGTGAGCGTCCAGAACGCGGCGGCGCCGGTCACCGCGCAGGTGCAGAAGGTGACCAACCCGGGCACGAGCAGCGGGCTGTGGACCTTCACGCTCACCGGCCCGAACGGTCTCTCCGAGACGCTCAACAACGTCAAGGCGAACGCCGGGTATGCGTCCTTCGCGAGCAGCCTCGACAGCGACGGCGGCGTCTACACGATCACCGAGACGCCGCAGTCGGGGTATGACCTGACCGCAGTCACCGGCGACCTGAGCAACGACGCCTCGCGGGTCACGGGCAACACCAGCACCAGGACCTGCTCGTTCGCCCTGAACCTCACGACGGACTCCGGCAAGACGTTGGAGTGCTCGTTCACCAACACGGCTCGGGGAACGATCATCGTCAAGAAGGTCACGAACCCGACCGGTGCCAGCGGGTCCTTCACCTTCACCGGTGACGCGGCCGGCTCGATCGGCGACGGCGGCTCCATCGTCGTGCCGAACCTGGTGCCGGGCACGTACACCTCGACCGAGTCCGACCCGACCGGGTTCGACCTGACGAACATCTCCTGCGACGACGGGTCGAGCGCCACACCGAGCAGCGGCAGTGTCGCCACGCGGACTGCGTCCTTCAAGCTCGACCCGGGCGAGACGGTCACCTGCACCTTCACCAACACCCAGCGGGGGACCATCATCGTCAAGAAGCTCACCGACCCGGCCGGGTCGAGCGGCACCTTCACCTTCACCGGGACCGCGGCAGGTTCCATCGGTGACGGCGGCACCATCGTCGTGTCGAACCTGAAGCCGGGCACCTACACGTCGACGGAGTCGGATCCGACGCCGGCGTTCGACCTGACCGGACTCTCCTGCGACGACGCCGGCAGCGCGACCCCCAGCACCGCCTCGATCGGGACGCGCACGGCCACCTTCAAGCTCGACCCGGGCGAGACGGTGACGTGCACGTTCACGAACCGTGCGCGGGGGAAGGCCACGGTCGTGAAGACGGTCGCCGGAGCGGTGCCGAGCGGCGCCCAGGCGTTCACATTCCAGCTGCGCTCCGGTGCCTCGGCAGGCGCGGCCGGCGCCATCCTCGAGTCCGGTGTGGCCAACGCTGCGGATCTTGGGGTGATCAACTTTGCGACCTACCTGGTGCCGGGCACGACCTACCAGCTGTGCGAGCAGTTGGCGCCCGGCTGGATGACCTCGCTGGGGCCGCCGTTCTTCGCGGTCTACAACCCCAGCGGCGACAACTCGGTGGTGTGCACCGACTTCACCGTGACGGCCGGCCAGACCAGGTCGTTCCCGATCGACAACACACCGCCGCCCGGCGGCCCCGGGCTGACGATCGACTACTGGAAAAACTGGTCGTCGTGCTCCGGTGGCAAGTAGAAGCCGGTGCTCGACCAGACGCTGCTGGCGGCGGCCAACGCCGGGCACCCGATCACCCTCGGCGTCCTGGTGCTCGACCCGACCAAGCTGGGGGCGGCCACGGCCTGCACCGACGCGGTCAACATCCTGAACAAGACCACGATCAACGGGAAGACCAAGCTGTCCGCCGACCCGTTGTTCAACATGGCTGCGCAACTGCTGGCCGCCGACCTCAACATCCAGGCCGGTGCGGGCGCGTGTGGGGCGGCGGTGACGGCGATCAACCAGGCGCACGCGCTGCTGGTCAAGTACGGGTTCAACGGCAACAGCTACTCGCCGAAGCTGGCGTCGGCCGACGCGACGCTCGCGAACAGCTTGGCGACCTCGCTCGACAAGTACAACAACGACCTGCTCTGCTGAGCGGTCCGTCCTGATCACGGTGGCCTCGGAGCGTCAGCTCCCGGGCCACCGTGCGTCAGGGCGTGCGCCAGGTGCTGAACAGGTAGTCCCGCAATCCAGGCTCGTCGCGTGGGTCCGGGATCGTCGAGTTGAGATGCGTGGGCCGCTCGCTGATCGCCGCTGAGTCGCCGAACAGCAAGCGGTAGTCGTCGGCGACGATCTCTGTGGTCTGCCAGTTGTAGCTCGAGTCGGTGCGCGAGTCGGTTGCCAGCGTGGTGCTGCCGTCAGCGGCGGTCCACCGCGCCTGCCGGTACCCGGCCCAACTTCCGCCGTGTGCCGTGTAGTACCAGTACAGCGACCAGGCATGGCCGTACTCATGGGTCAGGATGTCGTCTGGACGGGATGCGAACGCCGAGTTCGCGCCCTGCAGCCACATGGTCGCCTTGTAGGACGAGCCGTAACTGGCCTGCGTCTGCGAGGTGTACTGGTCCTGCACGTTGATCGTCAGGTGCGGCCCGATCGCGCCGAGGTCGAGAGCGTTGGCCTGCAGGATCGAATAGATCTGCGCGACCGTCCAAGGTCCGGCCGAATTGACGTTGATCGTGACGCCTTCCGGGGATACCCAGCTGCCCTGGCTCGCCGGGGCCGCGGACGCGGCGGTCGGGTTCGAGACGGTGACGGTCTGCGTGGTCGTGGCGGTCCGGGTCAACGCATCGGTGACTCGCGTCGCGACCGTGTGGGCGCCGTTGGTGATCCTGGTGGTGTTCCACGACCAGGACCATGACGCCGTGCCGGTGGCCGGCTGCCACGTGCCGCCGTCCACGGACAGGTCGACGTGGCTGATGGCCGCGCCCGAGGAGGCGGTGCCGCTCACAGCGACGGTGCCGCTCACGGTGCTGCCCGCTGCGGGTGCGCTGACGTTCACGGCCGGCCCCGCATTCGCGACGGTCACGCTGACGGACATGGCCGCGGTGTTCCCGGACATGTCGCTCGCGCGCGCTGTGACCGTGTGCCCGCCGTCGGCGATGGCGGTGCTGTCCCAGGTCCATGTCCAGGACCCTGTGCCGGTCGCAGTCTGCCAGGCGCCGCCGTCGACCGAGACCTGCACGCTCGCGACGGTGGTGTTGTCGGCGGCGGTGCCGGTGACCGCCACCGTGCCGGCGACAGCACTGCCACTGGTCGGTGCGGACACCGAGATGGTCGGTGGCGTCGCGTCGGCGTTCTGCACGATGACGCTGCGCGACACGGTCGTCCTGACACCGGACGTGTCGGTGGCCGTGACCGTCAGCGTGTGCGAACCGTTGGCGACCGCCGCGCTCGACCACGAGGTCGACCACGTGGTGGTGCCGCTCGCCGTCTGGGTCGCGCCGCCATCGACCGAGACCCCGACGGAGGCGATACCGATCTTGGAACTCGCCGTCCCGTTCACCGCCACGACGCCCGACACCGTCGCCCCGGTCGCAGGATTGGCGATCGACACCGTCGGTGGTGTCGTGGTCGCCCGTGGCTTGCTGGCCGCGCCGGCGGCGGTACCACCGACGGCGAGGACGGGAACGAACAGTGCGACAGCGATGAGGCGTCGAGAGGTCATGCGAGGAGTCCCTCCGGGCGGCCGGCTCCCCGCCTGGTGGTCTATCCCCGCGACTCACGCCAGTTTCACATCGCAAGTGTCGTGATCGCAAGACTCGAGTCTTCGCTTGACAGAACCCCCTCACGTGACTCGGTGTTGGGCCTGAAGATCGGCCACATGAGGGGGTTTCCGGTCAGTGAACTCTCTCCAGCTCAGACGTCGGCCAGGCGGCCTCGTGACGGGCGCAGGTAGACGAACCAGGTCACCAGCAGACATGCGACGTAGAAGGCGATGAAGGCGACGTAGGCGGCGTTGCCCGTGCCGGTGTGCAGGAACGACTGTCGGAAGGCGACGTTGACCAGCACGCCGCCGAATGCGCCGATCGCGCCGGCGATGCCGATCAGCGCACCGGACAGGCGCCGGGCGTCGGCGGCCGCGGCGTCCGGATCGGCACCTTCCGCCACGGCGGTCGCCGCCTTGCTGCGGAAGATCGACGGGATCATCTTGTAGGTCGACCCGTTGCCGACGCCCGACAGGACGAACAGCGCGACGAAGCCGACCATGAACAGCGGCAACGACGCGTCGTGCGACGCGACGAGCACCACCCCGCCCGCGAGCGCCATCAGCGCGAAGGTCACGAACGTCGTGCGCGCGCCGCCGAGGCGATCGGCGAGCGCGCCCCCGACGGGGCGGACGAGCGAGCCGATGAGCGGCCCGAGGAAGGTCAACCAGGCGACCTTCGCGGCGTCGACCTTGTGCCCGATCCGCACGGCGACCGGCGCCGCCGTCGGGTCGGGGGCGTACGTCGCGTCCAGCTTGCCCTTGAGCAGGTGCAGGGACGGGTCGAGCGGGTTCGTCACCGACGACACGGGCACGGCCCGGTGGTGCAGGGTGTCCCAGTAGAACCCGCCGGCGGGGTTCTTGAACCAGGTGGTGTGGAACAGCGCGTCGCTGAGCGGGGTCTTCGTCGCGGGCACCGACGAGAGCGAGTTGACCGCGCCGGCGAAGTGCGTCGCGAACTGGGTCGAGAGCACCTGCCCGAACGCGAAACCGAAGCCGATGAACGACCCGAAGGTGCCGATGTAGAGGAACGACATGACCCAGGTGTGCGGGTCGCGCATGGCGTCCCGCATGGCGCGCTTGTCGTTGCGCGCCTGGCTGAGGTTGTCCATCGTGAGGGCCGCGCCGACCGCACCGATCACGATCAGCGGGATGTAGATCGCGAGGATCGCGCGCGGGTGCGCGGCACCGGCGGTCGAGAGCACGACGAGACCGACGATCTGCACGACGGCGACGCCCAGGTTGCCTCCACCGGCGTTGAGGCCGAGCGCCCAGCCTTTCAGCCGTTGCGGGTAGAAGGCGTTGATGTTCGTCATGGAGGACGCGAAGTTGCCGCCTCCCAGCCCGGTGATCGCCGACAGCACGAGCAGCGTGCCGAAGGACGCGTCCGGTGTCAGCCAGATCGCCGCCGACACCGTCGGCACCAGCAGCAGCAGCGCGCTGATCACCGTCCAGTTGCGGCCGCCGAAGCGGGCCACGGCGAGGTTGTAGGGGATGCGCACCGCCGAGCCGAGCCCCGACGGCAGCGAGGTGAGCAGGAACTTCTGCGCCGCCGCCTCGATCGGGTCGGTGCTGATGCCGTACTGCCCGCCGGGCAGGAAGAGCACGAAGACCGACCAGAGCACCCAGACCGAGAAGCCGACGTGCTCGGTGAAGATCGAGAAGAGCAGGTTGCGGCGGGCAACACGGCGTCCGGTTCGCTCCCAGAACTGCGGGTCCTCGGGCCGCCAGTCGTCGATCCAATGCCCGGGCCGGCGGGGCACGGCGGTGGTGCCGGCGGTCGGTCGGGTGCTGAGTGTGGTCATGCGCAGTCCTCCGGTCGACGGGTCGTCGGCCCGGACGCTAGGAACGCGGCGTTTCCCGGCCGTGCCGCGGACGGCACGCACACGCAACATCGGGCGCACGGCGGTCACACCGCCGTTGTGCGCGTCGCGGGGGCGCCGACCGGTTTGCGAGACTGCTCGCGTGTCCGACCTGATCGCCCGTGACCTCGCCGCGGTCTGGCACCCGTTCACCCAGCACGGGGTGTGGGAGGCCGACGAGCCGCTGGTGATCGAGCGCGGGCAGGGCGTGCACCTGTTCGACGCCGACGGCAACCGGTACCTCGACGGCGTCTCGTCGCTGTGGGTCACCGTGCACGGGCACGGCGAACCGGCGATCGACGCGGCGATCCGGGCGCAGCTCGAGCGGCTCGACCACTCGACCTTCCTCGGCCTCACCCACGAACCCGGCATCCGGCTGGCCGAGGAACTGCTGCGCATCGCCCCCGACGGCCTCGCCAAGGTCTTCTTCGCCGGCGACGGCTCGTCGGCCGCCGAGGCCGCGATCAAGATGGCCTACCAGGCGGCCGAGCAGCGCGGCGAGCACCGGCCGCTGTATCTGCACTGCGCCGAGGGCTACCACGGCGACACGCTCGGCGCCGTGTCGCTCGGCGGGGTCGAGCTGTTCCACGCCGCCTACCGGCCGCTGCTCATCGAGACCCGGCTCGTCGGCTCGCCCGGTGTGCTCGCGCCCGGCCCGACCCGCGCCGACCGCGCCCACGAGGTGCTCGCCGAGATGCGTGCGGTGCTCGAGCGCGAGGGCGACCAGGTCTGCGCGATCGTCATCGAGCCGATGGTGCAGGCGGCCGGCGGCATCCTCACCCACGACGCGTCGCTGCTGCGCGGCATCCGCGCGCTGTGCGACGAGTTCGGTGCCGCCATGATCGCGGACGAGGTGGCGACCGGCATCGGCGCGACCGGGCGCTGGTTCGCCTGCGAGCACGCCGGTGTCAGCCCCGACCTGCTCGTGCTCGGCAAGCGCGTCACCGGCGGCGTGCTGCCGCTGTCGGGCGTGCTGGCGACCGATGCGATCTACGAGCAGTTCCTCGGCACGCCCGCGAGCGGCCGCACCTTCTTCCACGGTCACACCTACACGGCCAACCCGCTGTGCTGCGCGGCGGCGCTGGCCAACCTCGCGCTGATGCACGAGCGGGGCACCGTGGCGCACGCGGCGCACGTCGGCGACCGGCTGGGGGAGCTGCTCGCGCCGCTCGAGACCTACGACGGCGTCGTCGAGGTGCGGCGGATCGGCACGATGACCGGCATCGAGGTCGCGTCGGTCGGCGAGCGCACCGGCTTCGAGGTGTGCCGCGCGGCCCGCCGCCGCGGCGTGATCATCCGCCCGCTGGGCGACGTCGTCGTGCTCATGCCGCCGCTCGGCATCGGCGACGACGACCTCACCGAGCTCGTGTCGGTGCTGGACGAGTCGGTGCGCGAGGTCGTGCGGTGAGCGGGGGAGCGGGCGACGCCCTCGACCGGGTGCGGGAGGCGATCGCGGCGCGTGAGGCGGCGGGACTGCGCCGGGTGCTGCGGCCCCGGCCGGCGCGCGAGCACGTCATCGACCTTGCCGGCAACGACTACCTCGGGCTGACCCGCGACCCGCGCGTGCTCGACGCCGCGGCCCGAGCCGCGCGCACCTGGGGCGCCGGCTCGACCGGCTCGCGCCTCGTGACTGGCACGACCGCACTCCACGCGCGGTTCGAGGACGAGCTCGCCGCCTTCACCGGCGCCAGGGCCGCGCTCGTCTTCTCGTCCGGCTACCTGGCCAACGTCGGCGTGCTCACGGCCCTCGGTGGCGCCGACGTCACGGTGGTCTCGGACGCCGGCAACCACGCCTCGCTCATCGACGGCTGCCGCCTCTCGCAGTCGACCATCGCGGTCACACCGCACCGCGACCTCGACAAGATCGACGCCGCCCTCGCCGCCGCCGACACCCCGCACCGGCTCGTGGTCACCGACGCCGTCTTCTCCGTCGACGGCGACCTCGCCGACGTGCGGGCCGTGCACGACATCGCCCGAGCGCACGGCGCGATCCTCGTCGTCGACGTGGCGCACTCGCTGGGGTTCATCGGCGCCGACGGTGCTGGTGCCGTCGCCGCCGCGGGGCTCGCCGGCGAGCCGGACATCGTCCGCACCGTGACGCTGTCGAAGTCGCTCGGCGCGCAGGGCGGCGCGGTGCTCGGCGCGCCCGAGGTCGTCGAACTGCTGATCAGCACCTCGCGTCCGTTCATCTTCGACACCGGCCTCGCGCCCTCGTCGGTCGGCGCGGCCGCCGCCGCGTTGCGCATCCTCGCCGCCGAGCCCGAGCGGGTGGCAAGGGTGCACGAGGTGGCGCACGCGCTGGCCGACCACGTGCGCGACCTCGGTGTCGAGACGAACGTTCCGGACGCCGCTGTCGTGCCGGCCGTGCTGGGCGACCCCCGCCGTGCGGTGCAGGCGGCCGCCGACTGCCTCGAGCGCGGCGTGCGCGTGGGTTGCTTCCGGCCGCCGTCGGTGCCGGCCGGGCGGTCGTGCCTGCGGCTCACCGCCCGCGGCGATCTCTTGCCCACCGATCTCGAGCGGGCCGCCGCCGTGCTCACCGAGGTGCTGTCGGCATGAGCGTGCTCATCGTCTCCAGCACCGGGACGGATGTCGGCAAGACCATCGCCACGGCGGCGCTGGCGGCGTGCGGCAGCGGCCGGGTGGCCGTCGTGAAGCCGGCGCAGACCGGTATGGGTCCCGACGAGCCCGGCGACCTCGCCGAGGTCAGCCGGCTCTCGGGCGTCACCGACACCCACGAGTTCGCCCGCTACCCCGACCCGCTGTCGCCCCACCACGCCGCGGCGGTGAGCGGTCAGCAGGCGCTCGACTTCGCGACGACGGTGCAGCGCATCGACGACATCGCCGCCACCCGCGACCTCGTGCTCGTCGAGGGCGCCGGCGGGCTGATGGTGCCGTTCGCCGACGTGCCGCGCTGGACCCTCGTCGACGTCGCGCAGTCGTTGCGGGCACCGGTGCTGCTCGTCGTCGCACCCGGCCTCGGCACGCTGAGCCACACGCAGCTCGCCGTCGACCGCCTCGCCGACGAGGACGTGCCGCTCGCCGGCATCCTGCTCGGCAGTTGGCCCGCCGAGCCGGATCTCGCGATGCGGCTGAACATCCACGACCTCGCCGCCATGGCGCCGGATCACGCCCTGGCCGGTGTGCTGCCCGCCGGGATGGGCGCAATGAGAGACTTCGCCAAGCGCGCCCGGGCGGCGCTGGCGCCCGCGTTCGGGGGCACCTTCGACTGGCCGGCGTTCCGCCGCACCGTGAAGATCTAGGAGCACGCCTTGCAGAGCAACGACATCCTCGAGATCGCGCGCACGCAGGTGCTCGAGCAGGGCATCGGGCTGGACGAGGCGCAGGCCTTGGCGTGTCTGCAGCTGCCGGACGACCGGGTCGACGAGCTGCTCGATCTGGCGCACGAGGTGCGGGTGCGGTGGTGCGGCGACGAGGTCGAGGTCGAGGGGATCGTGTCGCTGAAGACCGGCGGCTGCCCCGAGGACTGCCACTTCTGCTCGCAGTCCGGCGTGTTCGACTCGCCGGTGCGGTCTGCATGGTTGGACATCCCGTCGCTGGTGAAGGCGGCGCAGGAGACGGCGGCGACGGGCGCGTCGGAGTTCTGCATCGTCGCCGCGGTGCGCGGCCCGGACGAGCGGCTGATGCACCAGATCCGCGAGGGCGTCAAAGCGATCACCGACGTGGTCGACATCAACGTCGCCTGCTCGCTCGGCATGCTCTCGCAGGAGCAGGTGGACGAGCTCGCGAGCATCGGCGTGCACCGGTACAACCACAACCTCGAGACGGCGAAGTCGTACTTCGGCAACGTGGTCACCACGCACTCGTTCGAGGAGCGGGTGGAGACCTGCGAGATGGTGCGCAAGGCCGGCATGGAGCTGTGCTGCGGCGGCATCCTCGGCATGGGCGAGACGGTCGAGCAGCGGGCGGAGTTCGCGGCGCAGCTGGCGGCCCTGCAGCCGGACGAGGTGCCGCTGAACTTCCTGAACCCGCGTCCGGGGACGCCGTTCGGGGACAAGGAGCCGATGAGCGCGGTCGACGCGCTGCGCACGGTCGGCACGTTCCGTCTGGTGATGCCGCGGACGATCCTGCGCTTCGCCGGCGGCCGTGAGATCACCCTCGGCGACCTCGCCGAGCGCGGCGTGCGCGGCGGCGTGAACGCGGTGATCGTCGGCAACTACCTGACGACGCTGGGCCGGCCGGCCGACGAGGACCTCGCGATGCTGGCCGACCTGAAGATGCCGATCAAGGCGCTGGCGAAGAACCTCTAGGCCATGTTCTGCGATCGGTGCGGCCGCCCGGCCGGCGAGGGTGACCACGACGCGTGCGCGCGGGCCCGCGAGCTCGAACCACCGCGGTTCTGCGTGCACTGCCGCCGCCGCATGGTCGTCCAGGTCGTCCCGACCGGCTGGACCGCCCGCTGCGTCGAGCACGGCGAGCTCACGTCGGGTCGTCCTTGACGTCGCGTCCGCGCCGGCATGACGTCCCGATGACGGGGGCGTCGCCCCGGTCGACAGGATGAGCGGGCACCCGTAGGTTTCCGCGCATGTTCGGACCTCATCTGGCCGCGTCCAGCGGCTCCGGCGCCGCGCTCGGCGTCATTGTCGTCGTCTATCTCGCCGTGATCATCCTGATGATCGCCGCGATCTGGAAGGTGTTCACCAAGGCCGGGCAGCCGGGCTGGGCGGCCATCATCCCCTTCTACAACATCTACGTGATGTGCAAGGTCGGCGGGAAGCCCGGCTGGTGGCTGGTGCTGTGCCTCATCCCGATCGTGAACATCGTCGTCCTGATCATGATCTACAACGCCGTCGCGAAGTCCTTCGGCCGCAGCGGGGGATTCACCGTCGGCCTGCTGTTCCTGCCGTTCATCTTCTGGCCGATCCTCGGCTTCGGCAGCGCGCGCTACCTCGGCCCCGGCGGCCAGGGCTTCGGCGGCCAGGGCGGCTACCCCCAGGGGTACGGCGCGCCGAACCCGTACGCCGGTCAGCCGCAGCAGGGCGGCTACCCGCCGGTCGGCGGCCCGCCGCAGGGGTACGCGCCGGGCTACGGTCACGCGCCGGGCCACGGCCAGCCGCAGCCGGGGTACGGACAGCCGGGATACGGACAGCCGGGCTACGGACAGCCGGGCTACGGCCAGCCGCAGCCGGGGTACGGCCAGCAGCCGGGTTACGGTCAGCCCTACCCACCACAGGGCTGACGTCCGAACCCGGAGCGCGCATGACGTACGACCCCGACCAGCCGAACCAGCCCGGCGAGCAGCCGTCGCCGTACGGATACCCGTCGGCGCCGAACCCATACCAGCAGAATCCGTACCAGCAGGGTCCGTACCAGCAGTACCCGCCGCAGGGGTATCAGCCGTACCCGCAGGCGCCGTACGGCTACGGCTACGGCCAGCCCCAGGCGACGGGCACCAACGGGATGGCGATCGCCGGATTCGTCTGCTCGTTCCTCTGCTCGATCCTCGGCATCATCTTCTCGGCGATCGGGCTGAGCCAGATCAGCAAGAACCCCGCGCAGGGCGGCAAGGGGCTCGCGATCGCCGGGATCGTGATCTCCATCGTCTCGATCATCGTCGGCATCGCGATCGTGTCGGCCCGGCATTGACCGTCACCCCGGTCGCTCGTCGCCGCAGCGCCGCCGGCTGGGCGGCGCTGACGGTGGCCGGCGCCGCGGGTGACCTCGCGCTCGACCCCGTGCGCAGGCACGTGCCGCTCTGTCCGTTCCACGCCGTCACCGGCCTCGACTGTCCGCTCTGCGGCGGCCTGCGCGCGGTGTGGTCGGCGCTGCACGGACACCTGGCGCAGGCGTGGCGCGACAACGCCCTGCTCTGGCTCGCGGCACCCGTGCTGCTCGTGGTGTTCAGTCTCGTCTTCGCCGGACGCGACGTGCGGCCGGGCCGGCGCATCGCGCTCGCCGTCGTGGTGGCGGCGACGCTGTTCACCGTCGTCCGCAACGCGGTGCCGCAACTCGGGCTGCGGCCCGCGTGACCGCGCGCCGTCAGACGTTGCTCGACGGCAGCAGGTGGCGCGCGGCCAGCGAGGCGACCCGCTCGTAGGCGCTGCCCCCGATGCGCTGGGCGAGGTCGACGAGGCGGGCGTCCGGTCCGATCAGCAGCTTCGGCCGACGCAGCCGCACGCCGCGCAGGATGGCTCTCGCGGCACCCTCGGGCGAGGTGATCGTCAGCAGGTCGAAGGCGGTGTCGAGCGCCGACTTGCCCTCACCCGGCGAGGCCGTGCTGTTCCGCATGATCGGCGTGCGCACGCCGCCGGGGTGCACGACCATCACGCGCACCGGCAGGCGCTGGGCGAGCAGTTCGGCGCGCAGCGACTCGGTGAAGCCGCGGATCGCGAACTTCGACGCGTCGTAGCCGCTCAGCCACGGCGCGGCGACGAGGCCGAAGATGCTCGAGACCGTGACGATCTGCCCGTCGCCGGAGTCGGCGAGGTGCGGCAGGAACTCGCGTGTGGGATAGACCGCGCCCCAGAAGTTCGTGTCCATCACCCGGCGCAGCTCGTCGTAGCCGGCGCTGGTCACCGGCCCGACGTGCGCGATGCCGGCGATGTTGTAGAGCTGGTGGACGACCCCGAAGCGCGCGTGCACCGCGGTGACCCACGCGCGCACGGCGTCGAGGTCGGTGACGTCGAGCGTCGTCGCCATCGACGAGGCGCCGAGCGTGTCGAGCTGTCGGCGGAGGTCGGCCAGCGCGTCGGCGTCCCGGTCGCCCACGGCCACGGACGCACCCTGCCGTGCCAACTCGACGGCCAGGGCGCGTCCGATGCCCGATCCGGCGCCGGTGATCGCGGCGACCTTGTCCTTGAACGGCTCGGCGAAGGGGTTCACCCATTGCGCCTACCCATCCGTACGTGCGTCACGCGCCGGCGAGCACCGCCTGCATCAGGGCGAGGGAGTGCCAGCCGGTCGTCGTCGGCTGCCCGTTCACGGTGCCGACGGCGTCCTGCGCGCCGCTGTAGTCCGACTCGTAGCCACCGTGGTCGTAGCAGGGTGAGGTGTAGTCGACCGCGTAGGTGACGCTGGTGAGCGCGAGTGACGACGAGGCGGGGACGAGGTCGCAGCCCGCGCTGCTGCCGACGACGGTCCACCGGGTGCGGTCGGTCATCGGCGCTCCGGCCGCGGTGATGGCGGAGGTCAGCGTGCTGCCCGCGGCAAGCTGCGTGCACTCGGTGTCGCTCGGGCAGCCGACGTTCGCACCGGCGAACGGCGTCGAGAAGGTGACGACGTTCGTCACCAGCAGCGCCGGCGGGAAGAGCGGATCGCCGGCCGCCACGCGCTGCATCGCGTAGGTGATGAGCACGCCGCCCATCGAGGCGGCCACCACGTCGGCGGCGCGGCCGCGGGCGGAGAAGTTGTCGTAGAGGTACCAGGCGAGCTCGTAGGCATAGCGGCGAAGGTCGGTGTTGGCGTCGTTGGTGGTCGTCGGGTAGGTCGTGGCTGCAGCCGGCCCGTAACCGAACAGTGGGTCGCCGCCCGCGTCGCAGGCGTAGAAGGCGACGGTGTGCAGGTCTGCGGCGGGAACACCCGCGTAGTACTCGGTGAGGATCGGGCCCGCCATGAGGTCGGTGACCGACCGGTTGCACGGCGAGCTGTTCGAGAAGTAGCCGTGCACGTAGACGATCGGCGGCATCGCGTCACCTGCGACGTTCGCGTCCGGGCCGAGCAGGGTGGTGCTGGTGATCGTCACCGGCGCCGAGGTGTTCCCGGCGGTGTCGCGCGCGGTGACCGTGTACGTGTACGTCGTGTCCGGTGTCAGCGCGGTGTCGGCGTACGCGCTCACGCCTGCGGTGGTCGTCGCGAGCGTCGTCGCCGCCGCCGAGGCGAAAATGCTGCCACCGGGGACGCCGGTCGTGCGGGTGACGGTGACGCCGGCGAAGTCGCTGTCGGCAGGCCGCGTCCAGTGCAGCGAGAGGCCGGTGGCGCTCTGGTCGACGGTCAGGGCGGTCACCGGGCCGGGCGCGGTGCGGTCGAGCCAGGTGAAGGTGCTGGCCGTCGCGGCGGTCGAGCTGCCGTAGGTGCCGGTGACGACGACGGCGCCCGAGCCGGCGCCGTGCGCGGGCGTCGTGAGGGTGAGCGAGGTCGTCGAGACGACCTTGGCGACGACCGTCGCCCCGCCGATCGTGACGCCGGTGATCGACTCGAAGCCGCTGCCGGTCACCGTGACGGCCGTGCTACCGGTGTCGGCGCCCGAGGCGGGCGACAGCGCGGTCACCGCGGGCGGCGCGTGGAACGTGTAGCGGTCGGCCGTCCCGGTCGCCGAGGTCGCCGTGCCCTGGCGCACGCGCACGTCGACCGTGCCCGCCGCGGCCGCCGGCACCACGACGGTGAGCTGGGTCGACGAGACGATGCGCACGCTCGTCCCTGACGCCGTCCCGAACAGCACTGCCGCACCGGTGGCGAAGTTGGTGCCGGTGACGGTGAGCGTCACGCCGCCCGCGGTCCGGCCGTCGTGCGCGCTGAGCGCCGTGACGGTCGGCGCGCTGGCCGCGGACGCCGTCGCGGCGGCGGCGACGAGCGCACCGGCGACGAGCACGGACGACACGGTGGCGGCGAGCAGGCGACCGCGAGCGCTGGCCATTCGCATGGCATTTCCCCCATTGACCCCGAGATCCGGCGAGAACCGGACAACTCGACGTTAAGTGGGCGTGTGGGGAAATGCGGGTGACGAACGATCATGCTGCGGACGCGATCGACCCCGTTTCGGCGGGGGCGGAGGTCCCGAACCTCGGGGTGGCCCCGGTCAGCCCTGAGGGCGCGTCATCGAGAGCACGTCGAGCACCTCGTCCAGCTTCTGCTCGGTGATCTTCTCGGGCACGTGGCCGCGCTCGATGACGACCTCGCGGATCGTCTTGCGCTCCTTGATCGCCTGCTTCGCGACCTTGGCCGCCTCGTCGTACCCGATGTAGTGGTTCAGCGGCGTGACGATCATCGGCGTGCCCTCTGCGTTCATGCGGCACTGCTCCTCGTTCGCCTCGATGCCGTCGACGCAGCGGTCGGCGAAGACGCGCGAGACGTTGGCGATGAGCCGGATCGACTCGAGCAGGTTCCGCGCCATCATCGGCAGGTAGACGTTGAGCTCGAACGCGCCGTTGCCGCCGCCCCACGTCACCGCGGCGTCGTTGCCGACGACCTGGGCGACGACCTGGGTCATCGCCTCGGCGAGCACCGGGTTCACCTTGCCCGGCATGATCGACGAGCCGGGCTGCAGGTCGGGGATGAAGATCTCGGAGAGCCCGGTGCGCGGGCCCGAGCCCATCCAGCGGATGTCGTTGGCCATCTTGTTGAGGCCGATCGCGATCGTCTTCAGCACACCCGAGAGCTCGACCAGGCTGTCGCGCGCGGCGTTGGCCTCCATGTGGTTGCGCGCCTCGCTCAGCGGCAGGCCGGTCTCGTCCGCGATGAGTGCGATGACGTCGGCCGCGAACCCGGCGGGCGCGTTGATGCCGGTGCCGACGGCGGTGCCGCCGAGCGGCAGCTCGGCCACGCGCGGCAGCACGCTCTGCAGCCGCTCGATGCCGTAGCGCACCTGGGCCGCGTACCCGCCGAACTCCTGCCCGAGCGTGACCGGCGTGGCGTCCATGAGGTGGGTGCGGCCGGCCTTGACGACGTCGGCGAACTGCTGCGCCTTCGCCTCGAGGGCGGTGGCGAGGTGGTCGAGCGCGGGCTCGAGGTCGTTGACGACCGCCTTGGTGGCGGCGACGTGGATCGCCGACGGGAACTGGTCGTTGCTGCTCAGCGGGTCGTTGACGTCGTCGTTCGGGTGCACGCCCGTGCCGAGGCGTTCGGCGGCGAGGCTGGCCAGCACCTCGTTGGTGTTCATGTTGGACGAGGTGCCCGAGCCGGTCTGGAAGACGTCGATCGGGAACTCGGTGTCCCAGTCGCCGCGCGCGACCTCCTGCGCCGCGGCGTGGATCGCATCGGCCTTGGCCTGGTCGAGCAGCCCGCGCTGCGCGCGGATGCGCACACTCGCGCCCTTGATCAGGGCGAGACCGGCGATCAGCTCGCGCTCGATGGTCTGGCCGGAGATCGGGAAGTTCTCGACCGCCCGCTGCGTCTGGGCGCGCCACTTCGCCTGCGCGGGGACGCGCACGTCGCCCATCGAATCCTTCTCGATGCGGTATTCCTGCTCGGCGGCCACGTGCTGCTCCTTCTCGATCGGACGACGCCAGCCAGCCTACGAGCGAACCGCGGCGCCGGAATCCCGGGGCGGACGCAGTAGGTTGCCGTCACGTGCGCGTGACTCCGGCCCGGGTGGTGCAGCTGGTGGTCTCGTGCGTCGTGCTCGGCGTCGGGGTGGCGCTGCTGCTGCGCGCGGCGCTCGGGTCGGACGGGTACTCGACCCTGATCAACGGGCTGGCGCTGTCGCTCGACGTGCCGTTCGTCTGGGTGAACCTGGTCGTCGGCGTGGTGCTCGTCGCGATGGCGTGGGCGCGGGGCCTGGCGCCGGGCCTCGGCACCGTCGTCCAGCCGGTCGTGGTGGGCGCGACCGTCTCGGTGCTGCTGGACGCGATCGCCGCGCCCTCGGCGGTCGGCACCCGCATCGGCATCGGCGTCGCGGGGTTCGCGATCCTCGCCGTCGGCGTGGCCGGGTACCTCGGCACGCGCGCCGGCGCGGGGCCCACCGAGGCGGCCGCGCTCGCGTTCGACCCGCCGGTGCCGTTCCGGTGGAGCTACACCGCCGTGCAGGCGATCGGCACGTTCGTCGGATGGCTGCTCGGCGCCGCCGTCGGGCCCGCGACCCTCGTGGTCATCGTGCTGCTCGGCCCGCTGGTCGACCTGGTCGCCCGGCTCGTCCCGGCCATCGGCACCCCGGCCGAACGCCGGGTGACGAATCCAGGGATCGAGTGACGGATCCGGTCCGCAGGTGATGGCGTGTCGTGCCGTCACTCGACGCCGGTATCCGTCACCCGAGTGTGGACGAGCGGGTCAGGAGTCGCCGTCGCCGCCGAAGTCGATCGCCGAGTAGGCCTGCAGCTTCTGCAGCTGGTGCACCGAGTCGATGAGCCGGATCGTGCCCGACTTCGAGCGCATGACGATCGACTCGGTCTGCACACCGTCCTGCAGGTAGCGCACGCCGCGCAGCAGCTCGCCGTCGGTGACGCCGGTGGCGCAGAAGAAGATGTCGTCGCCGGCGACGAGGTCGTCGGTGAGCAGCACCCGGTCGAGGTCGTGGCCGGCGTCCAGCGCCTTCTGCCGTTCGGCCTCGTCGCGCGGCCACAGCTTGGCCTGGATGACACCGCCCATGCAGCGCAGCGCGGCGGCGGCGATGATGCCCTCGGGCGTGCCGCCGATGCCCATGAGCAGGTCGACGCCGGTGTCCGGCCGGGCGGCCGAGATCGCGCCGGCGACGTCGCCGTCGCTGATGAACTTGATGCGCGCACCGGACTCGCGCACCTGCTGGATCAGCTCGGCGTGCCGCGGCCGGTCGAGGATGCAGACCGTGACGTCCTTCGGCGAGCCGCCCTTGGCCTTCGCGACCGCGCGGATGTTGTCGATCACCGGCGCGGTGATGTCGACGGCGTCGGCCGCGTACGGGGCGGCGGCGATCTTGTCCATGTAGAAGACGGCGGACGGGTCGAACATCGAACCGCGCTCGGACACCGCGATCACGGCGATCGAGCCCGGCATGCCCTTGGCCATCAGCGTGGTGCCGTCGATCGGGTCGACCGCGACGTCGCACAGCGCGCCGGTGCCGTCGCCGACCTCCTCGCCGTTGTAGAGTATCGGCGCCTCGTCCTTCTCGCCTTCGCCGATGACGACGACGCCGCGCATCGAGACGGTGCCGATGAGCGCGCGCATGGCGTCGACGGCCGCGCCGTCCCCGCCGTTCTTGTCGCCGCGGCCTCGGTGACACGGACCAGGTCAAGAGCGATGTTGCGGTCGAGATCCTGCGGAACCCGGGCGGGCATGACGCCTCCTCGCGACGTTGCGGGGTGTTTGTCCCCTGATCCTCACATGCGTGGACGACCGAAGTCCCGCATCGGCGACATGGTTAACAATGGGCGGGTGGAACCAT
>NZ_JBQCEE010000205.1:0-16802 GCF_051960575.1 Jatrophihabitans sp. | reverse complement strand
TTTGTTGGGGGGGGGGGGGGCCGTTGTGGGGGGGGGCCCCAACCCGTCCCCTTTTACTTTACCAAAACCAACACAACCCCCCGGGGGCCCCGGGTCCTGCCCTACGGTGGGGCCCGGGCCCCCCGGGGGGGGGCACCACGTCGTCTCCCACGAGGTCGACTCCCACGAGCGTCGTCGGCGACCTGCCGCCGGGACGTCGTGCTGGGCTAGGGTGTTGCCCCACGACATGATCGAATCGGCGGCCCGTCGCCCGTCGCCGGACAGCGGCGGGGCCGACCCTCCCTGGAAGTGGGGCATGCTGCCTGCGTCGTCCGCGCCGGACCTGGACGTCGTCGTCGACGAGGACGGCGGCGCCGCCGGTCGCCGGCCTGCCTCGCAGCGGCGGGCCCGCGCCGTACGGGTGCTGGTCGCCGGGCTCGTGCTCCTCGCGTCGTCGCGGTCGGCGGGCACCGGGCCGTCGTCGACCGCCTCGACGACCCTGCACCTGATCGCGTCCGACCGGTTCCATCGCACGGTGGCCGCAGGGCTCGGACGGGCCGACACCGGCGGCGCCTACCAGCTGGAGCGCCCAGCGTCCGTCGCCGTCCGTGTCGCGGACGACCGTGCGTCGTTCGGCCCGATCGCGCCGGGACAGTCCGTCACCGCAGCGTTGCCGTCGGTGTCGGGCTCGGACGTGCAGATGCAGACCTCGTTCGTGGTCCCCCAGGTCCCGGCCGGGCAACTCGGCGTCGCTGTCGGCGTCGAGCTGCGGCGGCAGGCCGACGGTCGCGGCTACCGGGCTGCGGTCCTCGTCGCTCCCGACGGAAGGCTGGTGGTCATGCTGTCCCGGCTCGGCGTCGACGGCGTCGAGACGCGACTGACCTCCCAGGTCCTCGCGACGCGCGTCGACGCGGGGCAGACCGTCAACCTCGCAGGGGACGTCCGCGGCACGACCCCGGTGGACCTCGCGGTGCGGGCCTGGGTCGGCAGCACCGCGGCGCCGGGCTGGCAATTGCGCTACGCCGACGACAGCCGACTCGTCCCGGCGCGCGGGACGGTCGGCGAGTGGGTCCACCTGTCCAGCCGGGCCGCCGCCCTCACGCTCCAGCAGTCCGCCCTGCGCGCCTGGGCCCCCGTGCCCGCGACGCCGTTGACCGGCACGTCGGCCGCGCAGGTGGTGTTCGCGCAGAACTACGACGGCCTGCCCGTGTCGGACCCGGTCTCGGTCGACACCGCCCGGCTCGCGCTCGGCGACCCGGACCTGCGTCTCGGCAGCGCCTCGCTCGCCCGCACCTCGATCGTGGCGGAGCGCGGCCGCGGCCACATCCTGCGCGTGACGCTGCCGGCCGACGCCATCGGCGAGGCCGGCGGCGCGATCATCGACGCCAGGCTCCCGCGCGCCCTCGACGGCGCGAGCATCCAGTACGACATCCGCTTCGATCCTGGCTTCGACTGGGGTCTGGGCGGCAAGCTGCCCGGCCTCGGCGGCGCCGCGCCCGGGGTCACGCCGGGCACCGCCGGCGGTTGCGCCGGCGGGAACTCCGGGGCGTGGTCCGGTCGCGACATGTGGATCACGCCCGCGTCGTACCCCGGTGTCAGCGCGTCCAACGAGCTGATCGGCTACACCTACGACTTCGCGAAGCAGGCCTCGTGCGGCGACAACCTGGACACCGGACGGTCGATCAGCGCGGGTGTCTGGCACACGATCAAGATGTACTACCGCATGAACACCGTCACCGCTGACGGCACGGCCCGCGCCGACGGCGTGCTGAAGATGTGGCTCGACGGCGCGCTGATCAAGGACCTCGAGAACTTCCGGTATCGCGACAACACCGGTCTGCACATCAACTATCTCTACTGGGAGATCTTCCGCGGCGGCGACACGATGGCCTGGGCGAGTCCCCGGACGGACACCGTGGACTTCGACAACCTGGTCATCAGGGCGTCCTGAGGCCCGCCCCGCGAGCGGCGGGCATGCTAGCGTACCGAGTGCACGGAGCGATCTCGGACGTCCACCGCACTGCGGTGGGCAGCCGTCAGGGCACCGGCCGGCAGAGGGGGAACTCGACCGGCGGGCCTGGCTCGGCATGACGGGCGGACCACCCGGGGTGCCCGAGCCGACGGGTCGACGGATCGCTCGTGACGAGTGATCCAAAACCCGGGGGGGTACCAGTGTCAGTCCTGCTCAACGGTCCGATCCAGTCGCACGTCTCGGAGAATCTCGACGAGTACGTGCGTCAGTTCAACGCCGCGACCCCGTGTCGGCACGTCATCATCGACAACTTCCTGGACACCGAGTACGCCGAACAGCTGTACGCGGACCTGCCGGGTGTCGACGGGATGCCGAAGTCGCGTGACTACATGTTCAGCGACAAGCGCGAGCTGTCCACGCTCGACCGTCACTCGCAGCTCTCGCGCCGGCTGCACGACGTGTTCATGAGCCCGGAGTTCGCGGACTGGTTGGCCGCGCTCGCCGGGCACCGCGTGTTCGTCGATCCCGAGTACGTGGGCGGTGGCTTCCACGCCGGCGCGGAGGGCAGCTTCCTCGACCTGCACGTCGACTTCAACATCCACCCCGCGCACCACGACTGGCTGCGCGAGTTCAACATCCTGCTGTACATGAATCCCGGCTGGGAGCCGTCGTGGGGCGGCGAGCTCCTGCTCACCGACGACCCGTCGGCGCCGACGATCTCGGTCGAGCCGCTGTTCAACCGGCTGGTGATCATGGAGTCGACGGACAAGTCGTTCCACGGCTATCACAAGATCGCCTTCCCCTCGGGCCGCGAGCGCAGGTCGATCGCCGCCTACGCGTACTCGCACGTGCCCGCAGGCAGCATCGACCGGCGGACGACGACGTGGGTGCCCGAGGACGCCAGCCCGGTGAAGCGCGCGCTCGCGAAGAACTGGAACTGGCTGGTGCTGACCAAGAACAAGTTCCTCGGCAGCGGGACGCTGAAGAACCGCCGATAGGTGAGCATCCTCTTCATCCACCCGTCGGACGAGCTCTACGGCGCCGACCGGATGCTGCTCGAGTTCCTCGCCGCCCTGCCTGACGACGTCACACCGGAGGTGTGGCTGCCCCAGGATCTCGAGCATCCTCAACGTCCGTTGTGCGTCGAGCTGGAGCGCACCGGCGTTGCGGTCCGCCACGTCGATCTGCCGATCGTCCGCCGGGCCTACCGGCGTCCTCGTGCCCTGCTGTCGTTGGTGCGGCGGACGTTCCGGCTGCGCAGGCAGCTCGCGGGTCATCGCCCCGATCTCGTGTACTGCACGACGAGTGCGGCCTTCCTGTGCGCCGCCGCGGCACGCTTCGCCGGCGTGCCCGACGTCGTCGGGCACCTGCAGGAGATCTGGAGCCGCTCGGACCGGATGGCGCTCGGTCTGCTGGCGCGGGCGTGTCACCGTCTCATCGCGATCTCCGGACCGGTGGCGGCGTCCGCGGGCCCGGCGTTGAGCCGGCGCGCCCGCGTCGTCGCGAACGGGACGTCCGATCCGAAGTGGTTCCCGAAGATCGGTGAACGGGTGGGCCCGCTCAACCTCGTCGTCGCGAGCCGGTGGAACGGGTGGAAGGGGCATCGCACCCTGCTCGCCGCGTGGGAACGTGCCGGCATCGACGCGACCCTGACGATCGCCGGTGGGCCGCCGCTGTCCGGCGAGGCCGTCGACGTCCCCGCCGTCGTCGAGGGCCTCACCAACCGCGACAGCGTGCGGATCATCGGCGAGGTCGCCGACATCGGCCCGCTCATCGACGACGCCGACGTCGTCATCGTCCCGTCCGACCGTCCGGAGCCGTTCGGTCTCGTCGCCATCGAGGCCTTCGCCCACGGACGTCCGGTGATCGCGAGCGCGGCCGGCGGACTGGTCGAGATCGTGGGCGAGGGCGGGGGCGGCTGGCTGTTCCCGCCCGGCGACGTCGCCGCCCTGGCCCGCGTGCTGGCCGGTCTCGATCGGAACGAGGCGGCCGATGCGGGCACGGCCGCTCGTGAGCGCTTCCTCCAGCAGTTCACCCGCGAGGCGTTCGCCGCACGCTGGCGCGCGGCGGTGTTCGGCGCAGCAACGCGCTGAGTCAGCGGACGAAGCGTCCCTCGCGGATGAGCGATCCGCCCTCGACCGCAGCACCCAGCGGCCGTGGGGTGAGCCCTCGCTCGGCGTAGATGTCGAGGATGTCGGCCGTGAGACGACGTCGATCGACGGCCGGGCCCGGCCCGTCGTCGACGCCGTCGCGGTGGTCGGCGAAGCCGTCGTGGCACAGCAGGATGGACCCGGCGCGTGCGCCCTCGCGGACACGCGCCAGCCGGACGTCGTGATCGGCCGGTCTCCAGTCCCAGCTGCTCGGACCCCAGAGCACCGGCACCAGCCCGGCACGACGGATGGCGAGCCAGGTGGTGGGAGTCTGCGCCCCGTACGGCGGCCGCATCCAGCGCACCGGCGCGCCGGTCAGGTCCTCGAGCTCGCCGCGGCCGTCGATGCACCTGCGCAGGACCTCCTTGGCCGGCAGGGTGGTGAGGCGGCGATGGTCGGTGCCGTGCAACGCGATCTCGTGGCCGGCCGCCACGACCTCGTCGAGCAGACCGCGGTGCAGCCGCGCGCGGGTCAGCAGGACGAAGAAGGTCGCCCGGACGCCGCGGTCGGCGAGCGCGGCGAGCACGTCGTCGGTGCCGCCCGGCTCGGGCCCGTCGTCGTACGTCAGCACGGCCGTCGCGGCGTCGGTGCGCACCGCCACCACCGAGCCGACCGGCGCGAGCAGCCGGCGGACGCGCTGCTTCACCGCCACGGATCCACGTCCCCGCAGCGCGTCACGATCGGGCCGCCTCGTGCGACGGGCGCGCGTACTCCTCGAAGCGGGCGCCCCGCGCACCGGCCAGCATGCCGCGTCCACGCTGCAGCGTCCGTAGGCCACGCGCCTCGTGGCGGTCGGACCCGAGCACCCTGCCGAGGACGGAGCGGGCCGCACCCCCGAGCACGCGGACGGTCCCCCGCACCGTGAAGCGGACCCGCGACGCGAGCCGCGACGGGGCGTCATCGGCGAGGTAGAGGTCGGCGATGGCGGTGCAGTTGCCGACGCGCCACGCGCGCTGGAGCACCCACTCGCGGGTCGCTCGCTCGGGCGGCACGAAGTCCTCGGCCACCGACTCGTCGCACCACACGATGCGTCCGCCGCGCCGGACGAGCGTCCGGGTGAACAGCGTGTCCTCGCCACCGCTCAGGCCGAGGCGCGGGTCGAAGCGCACGCGCAGGTCGCGCACCTGACGCAGGTCGAGCAGCAGGTTGCCGGCGGCCGCGACGCCGACCTCGGTGCCGGTCGGCCGGCTCGGGCGGCTGAAGAAGCCGCCGGCGACCACCCACGCGTCGGTGCCGGGCGGGACGGGGAACAGGACGCGTCCCATCACCGCCGCCGGTCGCGTCACCAGCCAGGTGTCGACCAGGCTCGCGAGCCAGCGCGGCCGCGGGATCTCGTCGTCGTCGATGAAGGCGAGCAGGTCCGCACCGTCGGCCTCGTCGAGTGCACGGTTGCGCCCCGCACTGATCCCCGGCTGCGGCTCGAGCACGTACCGCACGCGATCGTCCTCGAAGGTCGCGACCGCGGACGCGGCGCTGCCGGCGGGGTCGTTGTCGACCACGAGCACGCCTGCGCGGAACCCGCGGGGGTCGGCCTCGAGATCGAGCACCTGGCGCAGCACCTCGTCGAGGGTGCGGGACAGGCGCTCCGGTCGCTGATAGGTGAGGATTCCCACCACCACTTCGAGCACTCAGCCGACCGTCGTACCCGAGCGCCTGCTCGCCTCGTGCTTCGCCTGCTTGGCCGGCAGCCCGAGCTGCCGCTTCGAGTCCGGATAGGGATCGACGGCGGCCTCGTCGCTGCGCAGGTACCGGCCCTCGACCCGCTTCGCGTAGCGGCGTGGCCGCCGCGCCATGGTGCGGACCGCGCCGATGATGGGGGCCTCGATCGGCCGGAGCGTGTCCAGCACGCGCTGCAACTGGTCGCGCGTGGTCCGACCGTGCCGCACGACCATCAGGGCACCGTCGGACTGCAGCATCGTCGACATGCCGTCCGAGACCGGGCCGAGGGCGGGCGTGTCGATGATGACGGTGTCGTAGTGCTCGCGGGCCTGGGCGACGAAGGCGACCATCTCGGGACTCGACAGCAACGGTCCCGGGTACGAGGGCAGCGTCCCCGCGGTCAGTACGTCGAGCTCGGTGTCGCCCCAGCGCTGCACCGCCTTCGCCAGCAGGACCTTGTGGCGCAGCACCTCGGCGAGCCCCGTCGTCTCCTTCAGGTCGAGGTAGTCCGCGACCCGGGGGCGACGGAAGTCGGCATCGATGAGCAGGGTGCGGTGCCCGGCCTCGGCGTACGCCAGTGCCACGTTGATCGCCACCACGGTGCGACCTTCCAGCGGCTCCGGCGAGACCACGGCGATGACCTCGAGCGACCGGTCGAAGTGCGCGTACTGCAGGCCGGTGCGAAGCTGTCGCACCTCCTCGGCGAGGACGGACCGGCGCAGCGGCCCGACGATCAACGGCGCCGCACCGCGATGCCGCACCCGCGTCAGCGAGCCGAGCGGCTGCAGCCCCGCGGCGGCGAGCTGGTCGTCCGAGCGGATGGAAGTGTCGAGGAACTCCCGCAGCGTCGCGACGCCGAGACCGAGGACCAGCCCGACGAGGAAGCCCAGACCGTAGTTGAGCGTGCGCTTGGGGGCGGTCTTCTCCGGCGGTGTCGGGCCCGACACGACGGAGAGGACGACCGTCGGGCGGTTCGCCGTCGGATCGTTCGTCAGCCCGCTGACCATGGGCCCGAACACGGCCGCGATCGACCTGGTGAGCCGGAGCGCGCCGGCCGGCGTCGAGTCGACGGCGTTCGCCGTGACCAGGACCGTGTTGAGCTCCGCCGTGCCGCTGATCTTGGCCGAGATCGCCGTGGGGGACGCATGCAGGCCGGCGTCGGCGATGACACGGCGCGCCAGCTCGGTGCTGCCGAGCAGCTTGACGTAGGAGTTCACGAGCTGCTGCCCGTAGAGCGCCGCCTGGTAGGACTGCGTCGGGCTCGCCGGCGTCCCGACGTAGAAGGTCACGGTGCTGCGGTACTGCGCCGTCTGCGTCGCCGTGAGCCCGGCCGCCGCGCCCACACCGAGCACGATCCCCGCCACGACGATCCACCATCGCGTCCGAGCAGCGAGCGCGAAGCGGCGGAGGTCCATGCTACCGTCCTTCGGCCCAGGTGCTCAGGCATGATCGAATGTCCCCGTCACCGTGGGGCCAACACCAGAAGTTTACCCGGACGATGCCGCGGTGCGATGGTGCTCACGGACCTCCCTCAGCCGTCACGGACGGAGCAGTGATGCAGCGCGACACGGACGAAGTCGTCGAAGTCGTCGACGTCGTCGACGTCGTCGTCGCCGTGGCCACCTTCCGTCGCCCGGACTGCCTGGCGCGCGTGCTGCCGCGGCTGGTCGAGCAGGTCGAGGACCTCGAAGCGTCCGGTCTGGCCGGTGCGCGGGTCGTGGTCGTCGACAACGACCCGGCCGGCGGCGCGGAGTCCTTCGTGTCCTCCTTCGGCCATCCGGCCGTCACGTACGTCCACGAGCCGCGTCCGGGCATCTCGGCCGCCCGCAACCGTGCCTTGGACGAGAGCGCCGGGGCCGACGCCGTCGTCTTCATCGACGACGACGAGGAACCGCTCGCCCGGTGGTTGCAGACGCTCGTGCGTCATTGGCTGATCTGGCGCTGTGCGGCCGTCACGGGGCCGGTCGTGACGCGGTTCGAGGGCGCCCCCGACCCCTGGGTGCTCGCCAGCGGGGTGTTCGACCGGCGTGACCGGGTGACCGGCCAGCAGTTGCGCGGCGCAGCCTCGAACAACCTCCTGCTCGACGTCGCGCAGTTGCGGTCACACGGGCTCCGCTTCGACGATGCGTACGGCTTGACCGGCGGCAGCGACACCCGCCTCACCCACGATCTCGTCGCCCGTGGCGGGCTCATCCGGTGGGTGGACGAGGCCGAGGTGGTCGAGTACGTCCCTGCCGCTCGGACCACCCGGTCGTGGGTGTTGCGGCGGACGTTCCGGACCAGCAACGACTGGAGCCGTGTCGCCCTCGACCTCGCGTCCGGCCCCGGGGGCCGACTGCTGGAGCGGGCCGAACTGACCGCCCGCGCGTTCGTCCGCGCCGCACGCGGGGCGAGGCGGTATCTCGTCGGCGTCCTCCGCCACGACGTCCGCCGGAAGGCTCGTGGGCTCGTCGAGCTCACCGAGGCGGCCGGGGTGCTCGCCGGCGCCTACGGCCGGGTCGTGTCGGAGTACCGCCGCGAACCGGCCGCCGGGTAGCGCTCCTCCCTGGGAGCCGGAAGTCCCAGCACCGGCCGCCGACGCACGCGGGCAGCTGCCGCGACCGGCACCTCGGCGCTGACCGGCGGCACCGTCGCCGGCCCCTGGCCGAGCCGCCGCCGGCCGGTGACCAGCCCGGACACCAGCCGGAGGTTCGCCCGTTCCGGCGCGGAGAAGGTCGCCACGAGCGCCAGGTAGCCGATGCCCAGCGCCAGGCCCAGACCCAGTCGCGGCAACGTCCCGTCGACGAGGGACGAGCCGAGATAGGCCAGCGCGCCGGCCGGCGCGCTGATGACGAGCAGCGTGCGCGTGGCCTGGGCGAACAGCGGCCGGGTGTCCACGCCGACGCTGCGACCAGCGGCCCAGAGCGACACGATCCAGTAGAGGAAGAAGCCGACCGAGTGCCCCACGGCGACGCCGAACGGCCCCCAGGGCAGCCCGGCGATCATCATGGCGATCATGACGGGCCGCGCGACGAGGTACAGCTTCAGTTGCGCGCCCGCCCGACCCCGGGCGAGGTACATCCAGTAGGAGATCTGGCCGATGCCGCGGAAGATGCCGCCGACGGCCAGCGCCGCGAAGATCGGCGCCACGCCGTGCCACCTGGGCCCGAAGACCACCGCGACCAGCGGCGCGCTGACCCCGGCCGCCACGGCGAAGACGCTCGCCAGCAGATAGCACCCGAGCAGCTGCGCCTTCTGCAGGTACCTGCTGAAGACGGCGTCCTCGTCCTGCACCCGCGACAGCACCGGCAGCACGACGCGGGTCATCGGCGCGTTCACCTGCTGCAGCGGCACCAGCAGCAGCTGGTAGGCGCGGCTGTACAGGCCGAGCGGGCCCGAGCCGGAGTGGATGCCGATGGCGACGTTGTCGGCGTTGTTGGTGGCATAGCCGAGCACCTGCGTGCCCAGCACCCCGCCGCCGAAGCGGAAGAAGTGTCGGATCGAGACCGATCGCTTCGGCAGCCCCGGCCGCCACCGGCACTGCACGACGTTCGACAGGCAGGTGATGACGACCGCCGCCGCCTGCTGGGCGACGACCGCCCAGTAGCCGGCACCGGCCGCGGCGAGCGCGATGGCGACCGCGATCCCGCCGCACTGCGCGCCGATGTCGGTGACCGCGAGGGCACCGAACCGCAGCGAGCGGCTCAGCTCGGCGCGGAACTGCGTGTTGATGCCGCTGACGACGAACAGTCCGGCCAGCGCGAGCATGATCGGCCGGACGGTCGACGTCCCGTAGATGGCGACGACCAGCGGCGTGCCGACGGCCGCGGTCAGCGCGCAGGCGGCGCCGATGCCGGTGTTGACCCAGAACAGGTTGGTGCGCTCGGCGTCGTTCAGGTGCTTGGCCTGGATCGCCGCGGAGGACAGGCCGAAGTCACGCACGATCTCCATGACGTTGGTGATGGCCGTGACCATCGCGACGACGCCGAAGTCGCGCGGCGTGAGCAGCCGCGCGAGGACGATCACCGACCCGAACTGGAGGACGAACCGCGCGAGCTGGGTCGCGAGGGTGACGCCTGCGCCGCGGGCGGCGACCCGCCCGAGGTCACTCGTCACGGCGCGCCCCGCCCCCGCCCCGCGGCGTCGAGGTCCGCGGTGAAGAGGATGAACAGGATCGGCAGGACGGCGACCGGGAACAGCAGGTCGCCGTCGACGAAGACGAGCGAGACCTCGAGCAGGCACGTGCCGGCGAGTGCCGCGACGTACCCGACACCGAACCAGTGCCCGGCCGCGGCGAGGCGCGCCGCCGCGATGATCATGGTGATCACCATGGCGGCCGCGAGGACGGCGAGCAGCACGCCGCCGGTGACCAACAGGTGCAGGAACTGGTTGTGCGCGTGGAACACGCTGGAGCCGATGGACGCCGACGACGACCCGAGGATCGAGAACCAGTTGCTGCCCTTGCCGACCAGCGGGCTCTCGCCCCAGGCCAGTCGACTCGCGGCCCAGACGGCGCCCCGGTTGGTGAACGCGGTCGGATCCGTGGTCACGAACGGCAGGACGCACACCAGCAGGAACGCCGCGCCGAGGATCGTCGCCGTCAGCGCCGCCCGCGCCTCGCGGCGCGCCCGTGACACCACGAGGTAGGCGACGGACGCCAGACCGACGGCGTACATCGACCCCCGGGACGCCGACCACACCAGGGCGAACAGGCAGCAGAGCACGCCGAGCACCCGCATGCCCCGGCTCCGGATCAGCAGCACGGCGGGCAGCCCCATCGCGAGGAACTGACCGAGGTTGTTGCCGTTGCTGAAGATGCCCACGAGCGAACCCCAGGGCAGGAGCTGCTTGTCCACCGAGACCACTTGGCCTGCGGAGTTGCGCAGCACGCCGTGGTCCGGGATGACCGCACCGATGACCATGCTCGTCACCGCGGTGAACACGACGACGTAGCCGAGCAGTTCGAGCCGCGCGAGCCGGGGACGGAGCAGCCAGACCGCGACGGCCAGCACGGGCAGCAACTTGTAGACGTTCTGCGGCTGCTGGCCGGCGTACTGGTCGCGGACGACGAGATAGCCCCAGGGCAGCAGGTAGATGAACAGCGCCAACATGCCGCGCGTCGGCGAGTGCCGCCACAGCAGCACGATGATGAAGAGGCAGAGCGCGACGGTCAGGTAGAACAGCCCGCGTTGGCTCAGGCTCGCCAGCGGGGTGTAGGCAGGTGCCGGGGCCCCCACCGCGATGTGCGTCTTGCTGATCGCCAGGGTCTGGAGGAGGCGCGGCACGAAGAACCACGCGCAGACGAGCAGCAGCAGCGCGATCTCGAGCCGGGCCCGCACGGCGGGCGGCGGACCGTCCGCAGCGGGCGGCGCCGGCACCACGCGGAGCGTCGTCGTCAGTGCCACTGTCGACCTCTCGCGTTCGTGCTCCGCCGGTTCCCCATGATCGGTGACGCGCCGTCCGGGCGGCAAGCCGTCGTCAGCGCGCTGTCATGCCGTGGCCTGCACCGGTCGTCGTCCCTGCCGGTCGCCATTCTTCACCCGACATGCCGACGGCGGCGACACGCCGGCCATGACCGTGGTCATGGCCGGCGCGCGCCGCCGTCGTCGTGGAACGGGTCAGGACGTGGCCACGGACAGGTTGTCGTAGGTGAACACGACCGGCACCGCCGTCGCGTTGCCCGCGACGTAGGACTGCAGCCCGAAGCTGCCCGCCGCCTGCAGCGACGCCGTCGAGTCGGTGGCCGAGATTTGCGGCGACGCCGGCTCGGTCCCTGTCACCGGCCAGATGGTGCCGCTCACCGTCGTCGTCCCGTTGCCCGACACGACGAACCGGATCCGCAACGGCACACCCGCGGTGTAGGTGAGGCTCGGCACGACCAGCGTCTTCAACGCCGTGTCCGTGCCGCTGACCACCCTGGACAGGATCGCCTGGACGGTCCCGTCCGCGCGGTAGAGCACCTTCAACCGGTAGTCGCTCGTGCCGCTGTGCCGCGCGATCAGCTCGACGTACGAGCCGTTGCCGCTCGACTTGCTGACCGATGCATCGATGACCGCGTTGACGTTGAGCTGTGACACCGCGTTCAGGTAGGACGTCGGGCAGACGCCGGCTGCCTCGGCCGTCACCGTGCCGACACCGTTGCCGACCGCGAACCGGTTGCTGGTGCCGGTCACCGACCACGCGCCACCCTGGTCGGCCGTACCCCAGCCGCTCGCCACCGTGCGCGAGAAGGCATCCGAGGCGACGACGGCCGTGACGGTGACCGTGTGGACGGTCGTGCCGGTGCCGCCGCGATTGTCGGTCACAGTGAGCGTGACGGTGTACGTGCCCGGGGCGGCATAGAGGTGCTGCGACGTCACGCCCGAGCCGGCCGGCGAGTTGTCGCCGTAGTCCCACGCGTACGACACGACCGTGCCGTCCGGGTCGGACGAGCCCGAGCCGTCGAAGGTCGCCGCCAGCTGGCTCACCTTCGAGGTGAACGACGCGGTGGGCGGCTGGTTCGGCGGCAGCGTGACGGTGACGTCCTGGGTGGTGCTGTTCTGCGCCCCACCATTGTCGGTCACGGTCAGCGTGACGTGGTACGTGCCGGCGTTCGCGTAGGTGTGCGACGGCGTCACCGCCGACGCCCCGGCGGAGCCGTCACCGAAGTCCCACGAGTAGCCCACGACCGATCCGTCCGGGTCGGACGAGGCCGAGCCGTCGAACGCCACCGAGAGGTTCGTCGGTGTCGCGGTGAACGACGCCGTGGGCGGCTGGTTCGCCGGCACGGTCACGGTCACGTCGTGCGTGACGGACGTGCTCGCGCCACGGTCGTCGGTGACCGTCAGCGTGACGTGGTACGTGCCGCTCGCCGTGTACGTGTGGGTCGGCAGGGCGCCGGTGCCCGACGTCGAGTCGCCGAAGTCCCACGCGTAGTTCGCGACCGTCCCGTCCGGGTCCGAGGATCCGGTGGCGTCGAACGAGGCCGTCGCGGCGCTCGTCGACGACGTGAACGCCGCACTCGGCGGTGCATCGACCGCGGCCGGGGAGGCGAAGTAGTGCGCCCGGACCTGCGTGAGCGTGAGCTCGCTCAGGTACACGGCAGCCTCGTCGATGGTGCCCGCGAAGTAGTTGTTGCCGGCGCCCCAGCCGTTGAGGTTGTCACCGCCGACCCGCCAGTACCCGTTGTAGCCCTGGGCCGACGTCTGCGGGTTGGTGCCCACGACCTGGCCGTCGACGTAGAGCGTCATCCCGTCCGGACCCTGCGTCGCCACGACGTGGTGCCAGCCGCCGTCGTTGTAGCTGCGGCTGGACGTCGCGAGGTTCAGCTGGCCGGTGTAGGTGCCGAAGACCAACTGGCCCGACGGCAGCATGTAGACGTGCCGGTCGTAGTTCGAACTGGTACCGGTGCGCGCGTCACCGAAGCCGATGAGCTTCCCGCCGCTCGTCGACGTCGTCTTGAACCACGCCTCCTCCGAGTACACCGACGGGCCGCTCATCTGCCCGCTCGAGGCGAGCGTGCCGTCGGTGCCGTTGAAGGTGACCGCGCTGCCGCTGCCCGTCACCGGGCTGCTGACACCGAAGGTGACGCCGCCGCTGTACGTGCCGTCGTTGCTGTTGCCGGACAGGTCGGTCGCGGTGCAGCACGCCGTCTCGTCGAGGCGGTAGTAGGTGCTCGGCGAGTCGTTCCAGACCTTGGCGCCGTAGGCATCCGACGGCGCGGTGCCGCCGACCAGGGTCCGGCCGCTGTCGGTGTACTGCTGCCGCACCTGCGCGATCGTGAGCGCGGTCGGGAAGATCGCCACGTCGTCGACCTGGCCGGTGAAGTAGTTGTTGCCACTCCAGGCCGAGTCACCGCCGATCCGCCAGTAGCCGCTGTAGGGCTGCCCGACCGTCGTCCCGGCGTTCGTGCCGATCAGCTTGCCGTCGATGTAGAGCGCCATGCCTGTGCTCGACAGCGTGCCGACGACCTGGTGGTACTGCCCGTCGTTGTACGTCTTGGGCGAGGTGATGGTGTACCCCGCGTTGTTGTAGACGCCGAAGACGACATGGTTCTGGCTGTCCAGGTAGATGTGCCGGTCGTAGTTGCTGCTCAGCCCGCTGCTGGCGTTGCCGAATCCGACGATCTTGCCGCCGCCGGTCGACGTCGTCGAGAACCAGGCCGAGATCGAGAAGGTGTTCGGTCCCGGCGTCAGGCTCGGGTCGACGCCCAGCCCGCTCTGCGACCCGGTGAAGGTCGAGGCGGTGTTCGGGTCACTGCTGAACGCACCCGGCGCACCACCGGCGACACCCGCGTTGAGCGAGAGGTCCTCGAAGCCCGCGTAGTCGTAGTCGGTCGTGCCACCGGCCGGCTCGGCGAGCCGCCAGTAGTGCGTCGCGCCCGCGTTGAGCACGTCCTGCACGTAGGCGCTGTCGGGCACGTTGGACGTCGGGGTGGTGATCGACGCCGTCCCGCTCCAGGTCGTGTTCCCGCTCGGGTCGTTGACCTTGACCTGGTAGGTGTAGGTCGTCCCAGGTGCGAGCCCGGTGTCGATCGTGCCCATCGGCGTCAGCTGCCAGAACTGGCCGTCGGCCTGCGTCGTGTAGACCGCCTTCCCGTTGCGCAGCAGCGTGTACGTGAGCGTCTTGTCGTCGCGGTCCCAGTCGGTGCTCCAGGCGACCCGCACCGAGCTGCCCGAGCGCGCGACGAGCTTCGGCGTCATGTTGGCCGACAGCACCTGCGGGCCCTGCTTGTTGGGCGCGATGGAGGAGACGGCGAAGCGCACCAGGCCCTGCTGCGCCGTGCCGTTCACGTGCTGGAACTCGCCGCCCTCGACGACGTACTGCGAGTTGCCGCGGACCGACCACGGACCCTGGTCCTGACCCGTCACCGTGCCGATGTCCAGGTCCGGCCACCAGTCCATGATCGACGGGCCCGGCTGGCCGTAGAAGTCGGTGCTGTGCGAGTCGGGGTTGCCGATGTCGTGCCCGAGCGTGCCGTTCGGCTGCATGGTCAGCGCCATCGACCGGTGGAAGTTGCGCGGGTTGGTGTCGGGGAAGCCGCCCATCGCCGTGCAGCCGTGGTTGTGGCCGACGTTGTAGACGGTGTTGTTGACCGCGAAGGTCTGGTAGACGTCGCCCCAGCAGTTCTCGATCCAGTTCAGGTTCCCCGTGTTGGGGTCGGCCGAGAAGCCACCCTCGAGCGTCGAGATGTTCGAGCCGTAGGCCCAGCCCGTGCCGTAGACGTTCGTGCCGTCGGTGTAGAGGTCGGAGATCGACGAGCCGCTGCCGCCCTCGTGGATGAGGTTCGTCGCCGCCCACGGCAGCAACGCGCCGGTCGTGGCGTCCAGTGCGCCGAGACCGTAGGCGACCGACCCGTTGAGGTTCAGGAACATGCCACCGACGATGAGCCGGCTGCCGTCGGGCGTCAGCGTCATCGCCTTGACCTGGTTGTCGGCGGTCGGTGCCCACGCGAGCAGCGATCCGTCCGCGGCGCTGAACGCGGCGAGCCGCGTGCGGGTGACGCCGTTGGCCTTCGAGAAGATGCCGCCGACATAGACGGTGCTGTTGGTCGCCACGATCGTGTAGACCGACGCGTCGAGGTTCGGGCTGAAGCTGTTGATGAGCGCGCCCGTCGACGTGCTGTACGCCGCGATCCGGTTGTGCATCACGCCGTTGGCGGTCGTGAACTGGCCGCCGACGTAGATGCGCGAGCCGTCCGGCGACGCGGTCACCGCGAGCGCCTGCGCGTTCAGCGACGGGGCGAAGGACGTGTTGAGCACGCCGGTGCTCAGGTTGTACGAGAGGAGGTTCGCGCGGGGCGTCTGGTTCGTGCCCGGCGCGGCGCCTGCCGGTCGCGCGTTGGCGAAGCTGCCGGCCGCGTAGACGGTGTTGCCGACGACGGCCTGGGCCCAGACGACACCGTCGATCTGCACCGTGGGCAGGGCGTCGGCGGTGACGGTGCCCGGCGCGCGGGCCACGACCGGCGGCGGGTTCGAGACGGTGTCCGCCGCGGCGGGTGTCGTGCCGACCACCGCCGGGACGAGGAGACCACCGAGCGCCAGCGCGGCGACCGTGGTGAGTGTTGCTGCACGCCTGCTCATTCGGCGTTCCCCCTGAAGATGACCGTCGGCTGGCTGCCGGCGTAGCTCAAATTGACCGTGATGGGATTGCGGTGCCCCGTCGGGACGGTGAAGACGTAGGTCGCGGTGGCCGTCCGGTGCGGGGCCAGCGATCCGCGGAACGCGTGCGTGAAGCTCGCGGGATCCGGCGCCGGGACGTCGTCGTCCTGCCCCTGACCACCGTCCGGTGTGAACGTCATCAGTGCCGCCGGGTGGCCGTCGGCGTCGGTGAGCGTCACGACGCTGTTGTCGAGATCGATCGCTCGCCGCGTGTTGTTCGTCAGGACGATGGTGAGGTTGAGACCCGGCCCGCTGATCTCACCGGCGCCGACACCCTCGACCGTCACCGCCTTGACCGCGGTGATCCGCGCGGTGACACCGGTGCCGAAGTCGGCGACCGAGTGCAGCTGCACCGGCGGCCGCGTCGTGACCGTGGCCGGCCGCACCTTCTGGTGGATGGTGCCCGGCGTCGGCGGCGGGACCGGCGTCGACGCGGGACGCCCCAGCGGGAACGCGATCGACGGCGATGGACGCGCGCTCGATCCCGACGCGGATGAGGTGGTGTTCGTCGGATGCGAAGGCGCATCGGACGAACACGCGCTGAGCGCCGCCAGGAGCAACAGGCTCCCTGACGACAACGTCGCCGCGGCTCTTCGGCCCCGCACGACAGCAGACAAAGACATCGCCGACTCCCCCGATCCCCCCGGAACGTGTCAGCAGTCGGCACGGCTGACCAGCGAATCGTACGGGCTGATCCCGGGCACCGCTACTCGTCCCGAGTACCAGTTTTCATGTGAAGTTCACCCGCCGCTCCGCGCTCCGGCGGCCGGCGGCAGGACAGGTGCGGACGCACCGGTCGGGGGGGGGGGGGGGGGGGGGGGCCGGCGGGGGGCGGCGGGCCCCCCGGCCCCCCCCCCCCCCCCCCCCCGGGGCGGGGGCCCACACCCCCCGGGGGGCGGGGGCCGGGGGGGGGGGGGGGCGCGC
>NZ_JBQCEE010000204.1:0-27742 GCF_051960575.1 Jatrophihabitans sp. | reverse complement strand
CGCCCCCCCCCGCCGCCGCGCCCCGGCGTGCCCCCGCGCGGGGGGGGGGGGGGGCGGCCCGCGCGGGGGCGGGCCCGCCGCGCGCCCCGCCCGGCGTCCCCGGCGAGCGCAACGCTACCGCACGCACCCGGCCACTCTCAACAGTCGTTGAGTAACTCGCGGTTGCCACGGCTGTTGAGGACGTGTCTAAGCCTGAACCGGTCGCCGAGGTCCCGCCTGCCTCGCCCGTCTCGTCCGCAGCGAGCCGTTGGCGCGCGGACGCGAGGGTCGAGCGGGCGGCGTCGAGGCTGTCCTGCAGCGATGTGGTCGACACCCGGGCCAGCGGCTGACCAGCCGTGACGGCCTGGCCGACCCCGACGTCGACCGCGGCGACGGTGCCCGACCCCGCGAAGGTGGCGGTGACCTTGCTCGACGCGCTGACGGTGCCCGAGGCCTCGACCGTGCCGATGACGTCACCCCGGGAGACCGTGGCCAGCCGGTACGACGCGCCGGTGCCACCGGTCTCGGCGACGGCGACGGCCGTGCCGGCCGCGACGACGGCGAGGCCCGAGCCGAGTGCGACCGCGCGTCGCCGCCGGATCCGTGCCCGCCGTGCCCGATCAGTTGCCACGTCGGAACCCGAAGCCGGTGCTGCACGAGCCGTTCACCGCGTCGCTCACCGCGATGCGGGTCGCGGTGACGGTGCCCGTCGTGTCGGCCTTGCCCTGCGCCGTGATGCAGCGCCCGACCTCGAGCGCCGCGGCCGTGGCCTTCGCCGTCGTGGTGATCACCGTGCTCGGGCCGACGGTGACGGTTTTGGTCGTCGTGCCGGATGAGCCGAAGTCACGCGCCGCGACGGTGATCGTCGAGCCCGCGACGGCGGTCACCGAGCCGGCGGCGATCGCGCCGAACCCCGACCGGGCGGCACCGCCGGACGGGAAGCCCGTCGGGCGTTGGAAGCTCGGCACGCCGGACGGGCGGCCGCCCGCCGGCACCCCCGGGTCGCCGGGTGCGCCCGAGCGTCCGGCGCCACGCCCACCGCCGCCGAAGCCGAAACCGCACTCGCCGTCGACGGCGGGGCTCACCGTCACGCGGGTCGCGGTGAACGACGTCGCCGTCGGCGCGGTGCCCGTCGGCGGGATCGCGGTGACACAGGCGCCGACCGTGACAGCCGTGATCGTGGTGGTCACCGTCCGGGTGAAACTGGTGGTCGCCGTGTAGACCACGGCCACCTGCCCGCTCTGCGGGTTCTGCACCTGCAGTGTGCGGCCGCGGATGGCCGCCACCAGCCCGGACGCCGCCGGCCCGCGCCCGCCGGCGAAGCCGTTCGCGCCCGCGCGGGCGGCGGCGGAGGTGCTCGGAGCGGTGGCGGCCGACGGTGACGATCCGGCCGACGAGCTGCAGGCCGTGACGACGCCGGCGGCGAGGGCGAGCAACGAAGCGGCGGCCAGGCCGCGGGTGAGAGACGGGGTCATGGGGTGGTCCTTCACAGGTGTTGGGCGCTCATTCGCTGCGCAGTGCGTCGATGGGGGAGAGCCGCGCGGCGCGGGCCGCGGGGTAGACCCCGAAGCCGACGCCGATGGTGATGGCGGTCGCGATGGCGATGCCGATCCAGGGCAGCGAGATCGCGATCGGGTTGCTGATCAGGTGCGGCAGCACCTCGGCGGCCGCTACACCCACGGCCACCCCGAGCAGTCCGCCGGTGAGACCGAGCATCGAGGCCTCGGTGAGGAACTGGCGTCGGATGGCCGCGGGCGTGCCGCCGAGCGCCTTGCGCAGGCCGATCTCGCGCGTGCGCTCCTTGACCGACACCAGCATGATGTTCATGACGCCGATGCCGCCGACGAGCAGGGACAGCGCGGCGACGCCGATGAGCAGGGTCGTCAGCGTGCGGTCGACCGACGACGTCGTGGTGATCACCGACTGCTGCGTCGTGATGGTGAAGTCGGCGTCGGCCGCTGTGGTGCCGTGGCGGTAGGACAGGATCGCGTCGGTCTCCTGGTAGGCCGCGGTGAGCCGCGCCGGGCTCACGGCCTTGACGTACACCGTCTGCACCGACGTGCGGCTCGTGCCACCGACGATGCGCTGCGCGGCGGTGCTGAGCGGGACGATCGCCTGGTCGTCGAGGTTCGTCGTCGAGTCCGAGCCGGCGGACGCGAGCACCCCGATCACCTGGTACGGCGTGCTCCCGATCGTGACGGACTGGCCCACCGGGTCGAACCTGCCGAACAGCTCGGACGCGGTGTCGGCGGCCAGCACGACGACGGCGGCGGCCTGCTGCTCGTCCGCGGCGGTGAGGAACCGACCCGACTGCAGGTGACGCCCGCGCACCGAGTCCCACGACGGCGTCGTGCCGACGACGGTCGTCGTCCAGTTCGTCGCGCCGTTCACCAGCGACTGCCCGGCGCTCTGCAGCACCGGGGCGACGGCGGCGACGTCCGGCGCGGCCCGCTTCGAGCCGAGCGCGCTGGCGTCGGCGGACGTGAGCGTCGACGCCGAGCCGAAGCCGCCGCGCACCCCGCTGGTCGTCGAGCTGCCCGGCGACACGATGAGCAGGTTGCCGCCGAGCGCGGCCAGCTGGTCGGACACCTTGCGCTGGGCGCCCTGGCCGAACCCGACCGTGAGCACGACCGCCGCGATGCCGATGAGGATGCCGAGGGCGGTGAGCGTCGAGCGCAGCCGGTGGGTGCGAATCGCGTCCCAGCCGCTGCCGACGGTGTCGGCCCAGTTCATCGCGGCCCACTCGTGACGGAGCGCTCGTCAGCGGCGATCCTGCCGTCGCGCACGCGGATGACCCGCGCAGCTCGTTCGGCGACCTCGGCCTCGTGCGTGATCAGCACGACCGTGCGGCCCTGGGCGTGCAGCTCGTCGAAGAGGGCGAGCACGTCGGCCGTCGCGACCGAGTCGAGGTTGCCGGTCGGCTCGTCGGCGAGCAGCAGCGCCGGGTCGCCGACCAGGGCCCGCGCGACGGCCGCCCGCTGCTGCTGCCCACCGGAGAGCTCGCCGGGGCGGTGGTGCACGCGGTCGGCGAGCCCGACCCGCGCCAGCGCCGCCTCGGCGGCACGCCGTCGCTGCTCCTTCGGCATCCCGGCGTAGATCAGGGGCAGCTCGACGTTCCGCAGCGCGGTGAGGTTCGGCAGCAGGTTGAACTGCTGGAAGACGAACCCGATGCGGCGGTTGCGTGCCTCGGCGAGGTCGAGTTCGTCCATCGCGCCGACGTCCTCGCCGGCCAGGCGGTACGTGCCGGACGTCGGCACGTCGAGGCAGCCGAGGATGTGCATGAGCGTCGACTTGCCGGAGCCGGACGGCCCCATGATCGCGACGTACTCGCCGTCGGCGATCGAGAGCGTGACGCCGCGCAGCGCCTCGACCTCCATCGCGCCGGTGCGGTAGGTCTTGCGGACGTCGACCAGATCGATGACGGGCGCGCCGCCGGCGCGCATCAGCGCCGACCAGTCGAGCGTCGTCTCAATCACCGTTGCCACCGTTGTTGAGACGCCCGGTGAAGCCGCCCGGGAACTGGCCACCTCCGCCGCCGAACTGGCCGCCGCCGAACTGGCCGCCGCCGAAGCGGCCGGTGCCGCCGGTGCCGCCGAACCGGCCTGTCCCGGGACCGACGTTCCCGCCGCCGCCGGCCGTGCGCTGCAGTACAGGGACGACGATGGTGTCGCCCGCCTGGAGTCCGGACGTGATCTGCACCTGCAGCCCGCTCGTGATCCCGGTGGTGACCGTCGTGCTGACGGTCCGGCCGCCGACGACCTTGTCGACGGTGGTCGCGCCGCTCGTGCTGCGGTGCAGCGCGAGCGTGGGGACGGTGATGACGTCGGTCAGTTGCTTGTAGATGATCGTGGCGGTCACGCTCGCGCCGTCGTGGAGGCCGCTCGGCGAGCCGGTGACGTCGATGGTCACCGGGTAGCTCGCGGTGCCACCGCTCGACGACGAGATGAGACCGATCGAGCCGACCGTGCCGTAGACGGTGGCAGCCGCGCCGCCGACGGTGAGCTGGGCCTGGTCGCCCTGCTGGATCAGGCCGACCGACGACGCGTCGACGGAGGCGCTGACCTGCCAGGCGTCGGTGCTGATCACCTCGATCTGCGCGCCGGACGACGAGCTGCTCGACGAGGACGAGCCGCCGAACCCGCCACCACCACCGCCACCACCGCCGGAGCCGCCGGAGCTCGCGCCGCTGCCCGAGACGTTCTGTCCCACGGTGAGGTTGACCGCGGCGACTGCGCCCGCGATGGGCGAGCGCAGCGTGGCCTCACTGCGTTGCGTGCGGGCGGAGGCAAGCTGGTTCTCGGCCGCCGTCAACGCCGCCGTGTCGGCGGACAGCTGGGTGGCGTCGACGCCGTTGGTCTCGTCGTCGTCGACGCGTGCGCGCGCCGATGCGACCGACGACCGTGCCTGGGCGACGTTCGCCGCGAGCGCGGCCGAATCGATGCGTGCCAGCACCTGGTTCGTCGCGACGTACTGACCGACCTTGACCAGCACCTGCGTCACCTGCCCCGAGACGGCGAAGTCGAGGCTCTCGTCGTGCGCCGGCGCGAGCGTCCCGGTGGCCGAGACCGTCTGTCGCAGCGTGCCGGTGCTGACCGTCTGGGTCGTCGTCGTCGCAGCCTGGGCTGCGGCGGTGCTGTCACCGTGCAGGGCGAGATAGCTGCCGCCCGCCACGGCCAGGAGCACGACGACCGCACCGGCGGCGGTGAGGCGCGGGTGCGTCCGCACGGCGCTGGGCAGGTGGTGCGTCACGGGAGTCGTCCCGGGGCAGGGGCCATCGCAGTTCCTTCCGACGCGCCACAGCAGATCGTTGACCGATGTCAACCGGCTGGGCGCGACCTATGGATCGGCGCAGTGTTCGCTGTCAGCCGGCCGTGCGGGCTTGGTCGGCGCTCAGCTCGGGACGACGGCCCGCAACCGAGCGACCGCGCAGGTCACAGCACTGAGATGTGAAATCCGCGTGTGAATTGCCTCATGGTCGGATGGCCCTGGCCGATGTGCTCCATAGGGACCGGAGGGCACGTCCTTTCGCCCCTGTCGACCGATCTTGTGCCGCAACAGGATCGACACATCGGACATTCACGACGCACCATCCCGGCCGCCCTGACAGGAGGGACGCTGATGCACCAGGCCTATGCCGTGCTGACGCTCGGCGACGACCTGCACCCCCAGCTCGTCGAGTACCTGCTCGACGTGCCGCAGGACACCACCATCACCCTCTTCGAGGGCGGCGCTGTGCTCTCCGGCGGCATCGACCCGTCGACCATGCGGATCGTCACGGTCGACGCGTGGGCGCTCGCGGTGCGCTTCGAGCAGCCGCACGACCTGCCGCTGCGGGACCTGGTCGCGGTGATCCAGGACCACATCACCGAGGGCATGGTCGAGGCGCTCTCGGTGCTCGGCGCCGAGGACTGGCCGGTCGTCCCGCTCGCCGACGGTGGCGATGCCTTCGAGCTGCGAGTGCCGTACTTCGAGACCCTGCGTGCCACGACGATCGAGCTGCGCACCGTCTGAGTCGACCCGCTCCGGTCGTCGGACGAGGAGAGCCTCGTCACGGTGGCCGTCACCAAATCGTCACCTGTCCGTTCTGTTCCGTGTGTGCGTTTCTCGATGATCATGGACGCGCACGGGGAATGATCTTGTCGACGCCGCAGGGTTCGGACGGAGGTGGCCGGGCATGGCTGTGCTCGAGCGGGTGCGTCTGCCGGCAGACGCCTCGTCCATCGGCGCGGCGCGGCACTGGGTGCGTGCGCAGGTCGCGGAGACCCGCGTCCCCGATCCGCTGCTGCGTGACCTCGAGCTGATCACGTCCGAGATCGTCACGGTGGCGGTCCGCGCCGGCTACGGCGCGATCGATCTCGCCGTCACGGCCGACGACTTCGCCATCCGCGTCGACGTGACCGACCAGCACGGCGAGGCGACCGAGCAGCTCGAGGACCACGCGCTCGATCTGCTCGTCGACGGCATCGACGTCGTGCACGCCGTGTCCGCCGAGTGGGACTGGCATCGCAACCCGGACGGCACCAAGACGGTGTGGGCGCTGCTCATCCGCGACGAGCTCTGACCTCGTCGGGTCGACCCGTCGGTGAATGTGCCATTGACCAATGGCACATTGGCTGCTTCAGTGTGCGCATGACACGACGAAGCAGGGCGGCGAACGCCGTCGTCACCGGCGCGGGCAGCGGCATCGGCCGCGCCTTCGCGCTCGAACTCGCCGCACGAGACAGCCAGGTGGTGTGCAGCGACATCGACCTCGCCTCTGCGCAGCGCACCGCCGACGACATCGCGGTGCGGGGCGGCAAGGCGGTCGCCGTGCACACCGATGTGCGCGACGCCGAACAGGTCGCAGAACTGGCGGACACGGCGCGCCAGTGGTTCGGAGGTCCCGCGACGCTCGTCGTCAACAACGCCGGCGTCGGGCAGGGCGGCCGGCTCGTCGGCGAGACACCGCTGGACGACTGGCGCTGGACGATCGACGTGAACCTCTGGGGCGTCATCCACGGTTGCCACGTCTTCACGCCACAGCTGCGCGAGGCCGGGCGCGGCGGCATCATCAACGTCGCGTCCGCGGCCTCGTTCGCCGCAGCGCCGCGGATGGCCGCCTACAACGTCAGCAAGGCCGGCGTGCTCGCGCTGACCGAGACACTCGCGGCCGAACTCGCCGGTTCGGGCGTGCACGTCACGGCGCTGTGCCCGACCTTCGTCCGCACCAACATCCTCGCCGGCGGCCGGATCGAGTCGCGCTCGAACGAGCTCGCGGCGACGGTGATGCGCCTGGTCGGGATGTCGCCCGAGCGGGTCGCGCGTACGACGCTCGACGCGCACGACCGTGGCGCGCAGTACGTGCTGCCGCAACTCGACGCGAAGGCGTTGTGGAGCCTCAAACGCCATCTGCCGCGCGTCTTCGGGCGCACCACGGCCCTGCTCGAGCGCGTCGCTCCGCTGGGCGGCTGACATGGCGACGGCGGAGATGGACATGGACGCGATGCTGGCCCGCATCAAGGACCGGCAGTGGGCCCTGGCCGACATCGACTGGTCGGCGCCGGGGGCGGAGACGATCGACGAGGCGTTCCGGCCGAAGCTCAAGGAGTTCATGGCCGACCTCACGTGGATCGAGAACGTCGGCGCCCGCGGCTTCGCGGCGATGGCGAGGAAGGCGCCGACGCCGGTCATCGCCGAGATCTACCGGTACTTCCACGCGGAGGAGCAGCGGCACGCCAACGCCGAACTCGCGCTCATGCGGCGGTGGGGGATGCTCGCCGACGGTGAGACGCCCGAGCCGAACGTCAACATCAAGCTCGCGATCGAGTGGCTCGACCGGTACGCCGACGACATGCCGCTGTCGGTGCTCGGCACGGTCATCCCGATGCTCGAGGTCGCACTCGACGGGGCGCTGCTGAAGTTCCTGCTCGACGAGGTCTCCGATCCCGTCTGCCACCAGGTGTTCGAGCGGATCAACAACGACGAGTCGCGGCACATCGCCGTCGACTTCGCGGTGTTGGACATGATCGGGCACGCGAAGGCGCGGCGACTCGCGATCGAGTTCGTCGGCAACGTCGCGTCGCCCGGGCTGATCATCGGGATGCTCATGTACATCCCGCTGCTCAACCGTATGCGCCACAACATCGTCGACATGGGGCTGCAGCCCGAGCGGCTCTACGCCGCGATGCAGCGATTCGAGAAGCTGGGGTCGCGCGGCAGCTCGACGCACCGCGTGCCGCTGTACCAGGTGGTGCGATGGCACGCCGGCATGGTGACCAACCCCAGGCACCCGTACCACCTGCTCGCGAACAGCATGGTCTGGGCGACGGCCAAGGTGCCGCCCCGGGCGCTGCCACCGGTGCCGACGTGGTTCCGTGAGATCACGTCCGCACCGGTCAGCCGCGGCACCCGCACGGCCGTCGCGTGAGCGCGCCGCGCGAGCACGACGTCGTCATCGTCGGCGCCGGCTTCACCGGGCTCGGCACCGCCATCCGGCTGCGGCAGGCGGGCGTCGAGGACATCGTGATCGTCGAGCGGTCCGACCGGGTCGGCGGCACCTGGCGCGACGCCACCTACCCCGGGGCCGCGTGCGACATCCCGTCGCTGCTCTACTCGTTCTCGTTCGCGCCGAACCCAGCTTGGTCGCGCGTCTACCCGTCCGGCGCCGAGATCCACCGCTCGATCGAACGGCTCGTCGACACGCACGGGCTCCGCCCGCTGATCCGCTTCGACACGACGGTGACGTCGCTGACCTTCGACGAGCCGGCCGGACGCTGGACCGTGGGCACCGACGCGGGGGAGTACCGCGCCCGCGCCGTGGTGGTCGCGTCCGGGCCGCTGTCGGACGCCAGCCTGCCGGCGATCCGCGGCATCGACGACTACCGCGGCGAGAAGATCCACAGCGCCCGCTGGCGGCACGACCTCGATCTCACCGGACGCGACGTGGCGGTCATCGGCACGGGTGCGAGCGCGGTGCAGATCGTCCCGGAACTGGTGCGCACGGCCGCGTCGGTGAAGGTCTTCCAGCGCACGCCCGGCTGGGTCGTCCCGCGGCTGGACGCGCCCGTACCCGCGCCCGCCCGGCGCTTGTTCGCCGCGTTGCCGGGCGCCCAGCGGGCCGCCCGCACCGCGCTGTTCGCCGGCCACGAGCTGGCGGCGACGGGCCTGGTGTGGGACTCGCCGGTCACCGGTCTCGTCCAGCGACTCGCCACGGCGCACCTGCACCACCAGGTACGCGACCCCTGGCTGCGCCGCCAGCTCACGCCCGACTTCCGGGCGGGCTGCAAACGGCTGCTGGTCAGCAGCGACTGGTACCCGGCGCTGCAACGCCCGAACTGCAAGCTCATCACCTGGCCCATCGCGACGCTCTGCCCCGAGGGCATCCGCACCAGTGACGGCGTCACACACGCGCTCGACGCCATCGTGTTCGCGACCGGCTACGACGTGCACCTCGACGGTCCGCCGTTCCCGGTCACCGGACGCGACGGCCACTCGCTCGCCACCGACTGGGCCGGGCACGCGCAGGCGTACAAGAGCATCACCGTCAGCGGCTACCCGAACCTGTTCCTGATGACCGGCCCGAACTCCGGGCCGGGGCACAACTCGCTGCTCGTCTACGTCGAGGCGCAGATCGGCTACGCCGTGCAGGGCATCCGCACGTTGCTGCAGCGCGACCTCGCGTGGCTCGACGTGCGGCCCGAGGTGCAGCAGCGGCACAACGAGCGCATCCAGCAGCGGCTGCGCCGCACGACCTGGATGTCCGGCTGCACCAGTTGGTACCTGACCGCCGACGGGCACAACGCCTCGATGTATCCGGGGTTCGCCACGCAGTACCGTCGGCAGATGCGTACCTTCCGCCTGGCCGATCATCTCGTCGGCGACCGCGTCGTCCGACCGGCGTCCGTCGCGGCGGCCGGCTGAGCCATGGCGACCGACCGTGGTGTCGCCGGCGTCGAGGCCGTGCTCGCCGGCCTGCGGCGAGGGCCGCGCCAGCTCACCCGTGACCCTCGCGGAACGATCGAGGCGGCGGTCAAACAGCTGTTGAGCCTTCGCCCGCGCACGGCGCGGCCGGCCGACCGGCGCACCTATCGGATCGACGACCTCGCCCGCGCGGCCGGCACCACGGTGCGCAACGTGCGGGCCTACCAGGAGCGGGGCCTGCTGCACGCACCTACCCGGGTGGGACGCACGGCGGTCTTCGACGACTCGCACCTGTCGCGGCTGAAGATCATCACCTCGATGCTCGAACGCGGCTACACCAGCGCGCACATCCACGAGATGCTCACCGCCTGGGAGAGCGGGCGCGACCTCGCCGACGTCCTCGGCCTCGAACGGGCGATGATCAGCCCGCAGCTGGCGGACGAGCCCCGGATGATGTCGCGCACGCAGGCCACCGAACTGGCCGGCGGACCCGACGAACTCGCCCGGTTCGTCGCGGCGGGGCTGGTCGAGGTGCAGGGCACCCGGCTGCGGGTGCTGCGTCCGCGGCTGCTCGAGGCGTTCGCCGAGATGCGCGGCTACGGGCTCACCAACGAGCGGCTGGTGGCGCTGCACCGGGCGGTCGTGCCCGAGGTCGACCGGATCGGTCGGCTGCTCGTCGAGGCCGGCGTCGAGTACCTGGCCCCCCGCCTCGACCCCGCCGTGCCCCCGAGTGCCGCCGACGTCGACGACCTCGTGAACGCGCTCGGCCGGTTCCGTGCGCTGGCGATGACGAGCGTCGCCGCGACCCTCGCCACGTCGATCGAGCAGACCATCGAGGGGCTGCTCGCCGACTACCTCGCCCACTACGTGCGCGCGCACACCGACACCGCCACGGGCTGACCGCGCCGGCTCCGCGATGACCTGCTGAGCGATCGCCCAGCGCGCGGTACCGAACGGGCAACACCCGGCGCGGTCGCTTGCAGCAGGCGGGGCCCGACCGGTGTCATGCAGGTATGCGGAGATCATCGACGGGCCCCGCCCGACTCGCGTCCGGCGCCGTCGCGGCTGTCGCGGCCCTCGCGCTCGGCGCCTGTTCGTCGGGCGAGCAGGGCACCGGCTCGGGCGGGCCGACCAGCTTGTCGCCGTCGTCGACGACCGCCCCTTCGTCCGTGCCGTCGGGCGGCCCGTCCGCGTCGAGCCCGAGCCTCCCGACACCGTCCGGTGGCGTGTCGTCCACGTCCTCGTCCGGCGGCGGTCGCGGCAGCGGACCGGCCGGTGGGCCGGTGCCGACCGGCTTCACCCCGACCTCGGTCACCTTCGTCTCGCCCAGCGACGGGTGGGTGCTCGGCACCGCCCCGTGCTCGCACGGGCCCTGCACCTCGATCGTGCGCACCCGCGACGGCGGTGCGAGCTGGGTGGGCATCCCCGCACCGGTGGCCACGCTCGGCATCGCGCAGAGCGGCCGCGAGGGCGACGTCGCCGTGCTGCGCTTCGCCGACCAGCAGAACGGTTGGGCCGGCGTCGGCAAGCTCTTCTCCACCCACGACGGCGGCGCGCACTGGCAGCGCATCACCCTGCCCGGGCTCGTCGGCGTGATCGCGAACATCGAGACCGGCGGCGGGTACGTCTTCGCCGCCACCGACGGCTGCCCGTCGCTCGGCAGCTCACGCTGCTCGCAGACGACGCGGGTGTACGCGTCCCCCATCGGCAAGGACGACTGGCAGCCCATCACCGGCACGCTCGCCGGCGGGGGCGACGCCGGGCTTGTCGTGCACGGGGCCGAGTGGTGGTCGACCCTGCAGCACGGGATCGTGCACGGCTCGGGCCCGAACGAGAGCGGTGTGCTGGCCTCGCCGTGCCCCGGCACGGCGCGGCCCACGCTGGCCGTCGCCGACGCGACGCACCTCGACGCGCTCTGCATCGGCAACGGCGCGGCCGGCAGCGCCGAGTACCAGCTGTACGGCACCACCGACGGCGGCAGGACCTGGACGAAGGCCGGCCCGACGCACGTCGAGCCGTCGGGGGTGTACGGCATGGCCGACAACACCAAGGGCGTGCTGCTGGTCGCGTCCGCGAGCGGCAACAGCCAGATCCTGCGCACCACCGACGACGGCGGGTCGTTCGGCAGCGTGCTGACGGCCGACTCGGGCGGGGCACCCTGGGCCGACCTCGGCTTCACGACGCCGTCGCAGGCCGTAGTGGTGCTGCCGGGCAGCGCGCTGTACCTCAGCCACGACAGCGGCCGCAGCTTCACGCGGGTCGCGATCGGCTGACGCCGGACGGCCCGTCATACAGTCGGCGGGTGCACGCGATCGCCGACACCCTCCTCGACCGCAGTCTCGTCCTCGGCTACAGCCGCATCGGGTACGCCCTGCGCCGGCGCGACTGGTCGGCGCTGCCGCCGGACGCCCTCGTCGGACGCACGGTGGCGGTCACCGGCGCGAACGCCGGCCTCGGGCTGGCCACGGCGGTCGGGGCAGCCCGGTTCGGTGCCGACGTGCGGCTGCTTTGCCGCAACGCCGACCGTGGCGAGACGGCCCGCCGCGAGGTGCAGGCCGCCGCGACGCACGGCCGGGTCACCGCGGACGTGTGCGATGTCAGCTCGCTCGTGTCGGTGCGCTCGACGGCGCAACGTCTGTTGCAGGAACTGCCTGCGCTGCACGGGCTGGTGCACAACGCGGGCGTCTACCCGCCGTCGCGCACGCTCAGCGCCGACGGCCACGAGATCACCTATGCCACTCACGTGCTCGGCCCGCACCTGCTCACCGCGCTGCTGCGACCGGCGCTCGCGGGCGACGGTGACGCCCGCGTGGTGTTCGTGACGTCCGGCGGCATGTACTCGCAGCCGCTCACCGACGACCGCGAGTTCCGCGAGGGCCACTACCGCGGCGGGGTCGCGTACGCCCGCACGAAGCGCATGCAGGTGGTGCTCGCACAGCAGTGGGCCGACGTGCTGCGTCCCGACGGCGTCACCGTGATGTCGATGCACCCGGGCTGGGCCGCGACGCCCGGCGTCACCACCTCCCTGCCGCGCTTCGAGAAGCTGCTGCGGCCGGTACTGCGCACGCCCGAGCAGGGCATCGACACGGTGCTCTGGCTGCTCACCGCGCCGGAGGCACGCGACGCGCCGGGCGCGCTCTGGCACGACCGGCGCGTGCGGCCGACCGACTACCTGCCGCGCACGCGGGTCGACGGCGTGCGGGCGCGGCGGCTGTGGGACGCGGTGGAGGAGGCTACGGGAACGCCGGCACCCCCGGCATGATCTCGAGCTCGCGACGCTCGGCCTCGAGGTCGCGCTCGGGCTCGTGCCACGGCTCGCCCTTCGGTCGCGGCGCGCCGCCGGGCAGGGCGAGGCGCAGCAGGGTGCGCTGCACGCCGCCCCACTGCTTCCAGAACCCGCCGGTGTTGTAGGGCAGGCCCCACTTCTCGCAGACCGCCCGCACCTTCGGTGCGATCTCCTGGTAGCGCGAGCTCGGCATGTCCGGGTAGAGGTGATGCTCGACCTGGAAGGAGAGGTTGCCGGCGAGGATGTGGAAGGTCGGGCCGCCGTCGATGTTGGCCGCGCCGATCAGCTGGCGGATGAACCAGCCACCGCGGGTCTCGTCCTTGACGTCCTCCTCGGTGAAGGTGAACGTCTGGTCGGGGAAGTGGCCGCAGAAGATGATCGCGTTCGACCACACGTTGCGCACGATGTTGGCGAAGAAGTTGGCCTTCAGGGTGGTGCGCCACTCCGAGCCGGAGAGCGCGGGGAAGAAGACGTAGTCCTTGAGGATCTGCCGCCGGCCCTTGCGCCCGATCGCCTTGAGCTCGTCCCAGACCTGCTTCTGGGATTTCTTGCCGGTCCGGATCGCCTCGAAGTCGAGGTCGTGCAGCGCGACGCCCCATTCGAAGAACGCCATCAGCAGCACGTTGGTGAACGGCTGCAGCAGGTAGGCCGGGTTCCACGGTTGCTTCGGGTCGACGCGGAAGATCTCGTACCCGACGTCCTTGTCCTTGCCGACGATGTTGGTGAACGTGTGGTGCACGTAGTTGTGCGAGTGCTTCCACGCCGCGGCGGGGGAGGCGGTGTCCCAGTCCCAGGTCGAGGAGTGGATGTTCGGGTCGTTCATCCAGTCCCACTGGCCGTGCATGACGTTGTGGCCGATCTCCATGTTCTCGAGGATCTTGGCCAGTGACAGCCCGGCGGTGCCGAGCAGCAGGGCGGGCTTGTAGCGCGAGGCCATCAGCACGATGCGCGACAGCGCCGCGAGCCGGCGGTGCGACTGGATGAGGAAGCGGATGTAGTTGGCGTCGCGGTCGCCGAGGTCGGCGAACACCTCGTCGTGGATCGCCTGGAACTCCTCGCCGATCTGCTCGATCTCGTCGGGGGTGAGGCGGTCGAACGGGTTCTGCACGGTGTCGGTCATCGGGTGGATCCCCTGTCGTCGTCGGCTGGTCAGAGTTCGATCTCGACGTGCCCCTCGGGGCACGAGATGCAGGTGCGCACCATGACGCCGCGGTCCTGGATGATCTCGCCGGAGCGCAGGTCGCGGACGGCGCCCTCGGCGAGGCGTCCCTGGCAGGTGTGGCAGATGCCCATCCGGCAGCCGAACGGCAGCGTGCCGCCCGCCTCCTCGCCGGCGACGAGGATCGGCGTGCTGCCGTCGCACTCGGCCTCGAAGTCGGTGACGCGGAAGTGGATGGTGCCGCCCTGCCCCGGCTCGACCTCGTCCCCGCCGATGCGTGGCTGGAAGCGTTCCATGTGCACGCGTTGCTCGAGGCCGGCGTCCTTCCAGAACTCCTTCAGCGCGTCGAGCATGTCACCGGGCCCGGAGAAGTACGCCTCCCGCTCGCGCCAGTCGGGCACCAGTTCGGTGATCCGCTCAGGCGTGAGCCGACCGTCGCGCGACGACACGTGCCGGCACAGCGAGTACCCGTCGCGCCGCGTGTCGAGGTCGGCCAGGCGGTCACCGAGGATGAAGTCGTCCTCGGTGCGCATCGAGTACAGGTGCACCGCGTCGTCGATCGCGTCGCGACGGTCGAGTTCGCGCAGGATCGCGAAAATGGGCGTGATGCCACTGCCGGCGCTCACGAAGAGGAATTTCTCCGGCAGGGGGTCGGGCAGCCCGAACTCGCCCTCGACGTCGCCGAGGTACAGGATGTCGCCCGGCTTCAGCTTGCGCACGAAGTGACCCGAGAGCAGACCGTCGTCGACCGCCTTGACCGTGCAGCTGACGTGGCCGCGCGGGTGGTCGGGGTCGGCGGTGATCGTGTACGCGCGCCAGTGACGGCGGCCGCCGAGGTCGATGCCGAGGCGGAGGTACTGACCCGGCCGGTGCCCCGGCCACGGGCGCGACGGCTGCAGCACGATCGTCGCGGTGTCGTGCGTCTCGGGCCGCACCGCGACGACGCGTGCCTTGAGCTCCTTGGTCGACCACATCGGGTTGATCAGCTCGAGGTAGTCGGACGGGATGAGCGGGGTCGTCCACCCCTGGATCGCCGACAGGGCACGGGCGGCGAGCTTGGGCACCTGCGGGGTCGCGGCGCGTTCGGGCACGGGCGGTCACCTCCGGGCGCGCTGTGGTGACGATCACCGCAGCGCGTGGTTCGTACCCACTCCGAGCCCCGGAAACACGGCCTGATCGGAGGTTCGGTGAACACTCGTACCCGGTACCGGATACTGCCGCGCCGAGCCGTCCCTCGTGGCCCGGCACGGTCGTCCGGAGCGCCCGGAACTGCCCGCCGCGGACGACCGGCGGTATCAGGCGGGACGCGCGCCCAGCAGCGCCGTCGACGCGCTGACCGCCACCTCGACGAGGTCGACCAGGTCGCCGTCGTCCTCGACGACCCGTGCCATCAGCTCGCGCAATCCGCCGAGCAGCAGCATCACCAGGTCGGCGTCCGGCAGATCGATCCCCGCCGCGCGCCATTGCGGGCCGCTCACCAGACCGGTGATCAGCTCGACGAAGGCGTCGAGGCTGTCGCGCTGCAGCCGGCGCGCGGCGGTGCCGAGCGACGGCAGTTCGCGGATCCAGCTCAGCGTGACGCCCGGGTGCGACTTCGCCGCCTCGATCCAGGCGGTGATCGCCTGGCGGATCTGCACCGACCAGACGGCGTCCGGGTCGACCGACGCGCGGATGAAGTCGATCATCGCGCTGTTCGCCTCGTGCAGCAGTTCGAGGAAGCACTCCTCCTTGCTGGCGAAGTGCTCGTAGAACGTGCGCCGCGAGGTGCGCGCCTGCCGCACGATGTCGGCGATCGTCGTGTCGCGGTACCCACGTTCGGTGACGGTCTCGGCGAGGGCGTCGAGCAGCCGCTGGCGGAACGGGTCGGCGCCGGCGTCGCTCGCGGCGTCGGGCACGGGCCGGGTCTCGATGTCGGTCACCCGGTGTCCTCCCGTTGCCTGCTGTGTGGTGTCGGCCGCGTCGCTGTTGTGTTCATCGTAGGTGCGGGCGTACCGTCACAACGTCCGCTCGTGGTACGGCAGCGTACCGAGCGGGCCCGAGACCACCGACCTTCGTTGAGGAGCCGGCCATGCCCGAGGTCGTCCTGCCGCCGCGCACCCGCATGCCCCGGCTCGTCCAGGGACTGATGATGATGGGCGCGCCCGGCTCGCTCATCCGCCGGCAGCGCCGCAACCACGGCACGGCCTTCACCGTCGACGTCCCGATCTTCGGCCGCGGTGTCGTGCTGAGCGACCCGGCCGAGGTGAAGCAGCTGTTCCTCACCAGCCCCGAGCTCGTCGACCAGATCGAGCCGAACCTGGGGCGTGTGCTGGGCGAGCACTCGTTCTTCGCGCTGAAGGGCGAGCAGCACAAGCGGCAGCGCAAGCTGCTCGTGCCGCCGTTTCACGGGCGCCGCCTCAAGGCGTACGAGCGGATCGTCGAGGAGGAGACGCAGCGCGCGATCGCGACGTGGCCCACCGGTGCGGAGTTCGCGACGCTGCCGTCGATGATGGCGATCACCCTCAACGTGATCCTGCGGGCGGTCTTCGGTGCCGAGGGCGCCGAGTTCGACGAGCTGCGCGAGGTGCTGCCGAAGTGGGTCGAGCTCGGGTCGAAGCTCGCCGTGCTGCCGGTGCCGCAGTGGGATCTCGGCCGGCTCAGCCCGTGGGGGCGCTTCCACGCCATGCGGCGCGAGTACGACGCGATCGTCGACCGGCTCATCGCCAAGGCCGAGCAGGACGACCTCGACGCGCGGGACGACGTGCTCGCCCTCATGCTGCAGGCGCGCTACGACGACGGCGGACGCATGTCGCGCGACGAGATCGCCGACCAGCTGCTGACCCTGCTGACCGCCGGGCACGAGACGACCGCGACCTCGCTCGCGTGGGCGTTCGAGCGGCTGCGCCGCCACCCGGACGTGCTGCGCCGGCTGGTCGCCGAGGTGGATGCCGGCGGCTCCGAGCTGCGCGAGGCCGCGCTGGTCGAGGTGCAGCGCACGCGTCCGGTCATCGACTTCACCGGCCGTCAGGTCAAGGCGCCGTCGGTGACGATCGGCCGCTGGACGCTGCCCCGCGGCATCAACGTCTTCGTCAGCATCTACCTGATGCACAACGACCCGCAGCTGTTCCCGAACCCCGAGCGCTTCGACCCTGACCGGTTCGTCGGTGCCCGGCCCGACACCTACCAGTGGATCCCCTTCGGCGGTGGGGTGCGGCGCTGCATCGGCGCGGCCTTCGCCTCGATGGAGATGGACGTGACGTTGCGGACCGTGCTGCGCGAGCTGACCCTCGAGCCGACGACGGCACCGGGGGAGAAGTGGCACTCGCGCGGGGTGGCGTCGGCGCCGGCCGACGGCGGCCGGGTGGTCGTCCATCGGCGCCGCGCCGCGACGTCCACCGCGGATGCGTCCCGGACCATCGTGGAGGTGGCGCTGTGACCGAGGCGCTGGTCGAGGTCGGGCGTGGCGTGACCCTCGCCTACGAGACCTTCGGGGACGCGTCCGGTGAGCCGATGCTGCTCGTCGCGGGTCTGGGCATGCAGATGCACAGCTACGACGACGCCCTCTGCGAACTGTTCGCCGCCCGCGGCTACCGGGTGATCCGCTTCGACAACCGCGACGTCGGCCGCTCGACCCACTTCCGGTTCCGTCCGGCGATGCCGTGGCAGCTGCTGCGCGGGCGCACCGGTCCGGAGCAGTACGACCTCGGTGACATGGCGGCCGACGCCGTCGGCCTGCTCGACGCGCTCGGGATCGAGCGCGTGCACCTCGTCGGCGTCTCGATGGGCGGCATGATCGCCCAGACGATCGCCGCCCGGTATCCCGACCGCGTCCGTTCGTTGACGTCGATCATGTCCACGACCGGTGGGCGCAAGGTGGGCCGCCCGGCCGCCTCGACGTACCGGCTCATGTTCTCGGCGCCGCCGAAGCATCGCGAGGCGGCGGTCGCGCGCGGGGTCCGGATGTTCCGGCACATCGGGTCGGCGGGCTATCCGTTCGACGAGGCGATGGTGGCCGAGGCGGCCGGACGTGCCTGGGACCGCGATCCCGGCAACGCGGCCGGCGTCGGCCGGCAGCTCGGGGCGATCGTGAAGTCCGCCGACCGGGCCGCCGAGCTGCGCGGTGTCACCGCGCCGACCCTCGTGATGCACGGCGACCGCGACCGCATGGTGCACCCGACCGGGGGCGCCGCGACGGCGGCCGCCATCCCGGGGGCGCGGCTGGTGACGCTGCGCGGCATGGGCCACGACCTGCCGCGCGACGTCTGGCCGCGCCTCGTCGAGCTGATCGACGAGCACGCCCGCGCGGCGATCGCCACCGGCTGACCGATCGCGGCACAGACCTCAGTCGACGCCGGGGACGATCCGCAGGTCGCGCACCGCACCGCCGTCGAGCGCCGCGAGGGCCTCCTGGTACGCGGCGCCGTCGTGCGCCGCGACGGCGGCCTCGACGGAGTCGAAGCGGATGATCACCGTGCGGGTCAGCTCGCCGGCCTCATAGACCTGCGTCGGCATCCCTCGGACGACGAAGGTGCCGCCCGCCGCCTCGAGTGCGGGGCCCGCCAGTTCGGCGTACGCCGCCAGCTTCGTCTCGTCGGTGATTTCGCGGTACAAGCTGACCCAGTACGCCGTCATGCCGCCATCCTGCCGTACCCGTCCGGCCCGAGCGCGGGCGCACGGCTCAACGACGGTTGAGTGCCCGCGCGGTTGCGTGATGGAGTGTCATGTCCGTTTTGCTCATCTCCCGTCCCGGGGTGCCGATCAAGGCGCCGTGACCATCGGACCAGCGCAGCAGGACGAAGGACTCCGTTCGGCGTCGAGCCGGCGTGCCGGCGCGCAGCCCGTCGCGGACATCGTCGTCGATGCCGTCATCGGCGCGGTGGCGCAGGACGCGCCGGCGGTGGCCGCCGTCGACCTCAGCGGCGATGCTCCACACCTGTTGTGGCTCAACCCCGCTGCGCGTGAGCTCGTCGGCCGCGGCGGGCCGCGGCGCGCGCGCGACCGCGCGCTGCTGCCCGCGCCGGCCGCCCGGCCGTGGCTCGAGGTCGTGTCGGACGCGACGGACGGCGCCGACGAGTGGCACACGGCATGGGTCGACGGCCCGACACCGCTCGGCACCGTGGTGCGCCTGCGGGTACGACCGCTCCCCGGTGGTGCGGTACACCTCGTCTGGTTGCGTCCTGCCGACGACGCCATCGTGGCCGCCGAGGAACGCGCGGCCGAGGCCGAGGCGCGGTTCCGGGCGCTGGCCGCGCACACCGGTGACGGTGTGCTCGTGTCCGAGCAGGGCGCTCGTCTCGCGTTCAGCAACGATCGCTTCGCGGCGCTGTGCGGCCGGGCTGCCGACGACCTGCGCGGCACCGCCTGGTTGAGCGCCGTGCATCCGGAGGACCTCGGCACCTTGCTGCGTGCCATCGACGCCGTGCTCGCCGGTGCGCGCGCCGAGGTCGACGTCCGCTTCGTGACCTCGCCGTCGCCGCGTCCGGCACGGGTGCGCCTCGCGCCGCTGCTCGGCGGTCACCGCCCGGCCGGGTTCGTCGCGACCGTCGCCGAGGCAGTCGGGGACGATGTCGAACTCCCCGCACCCGCCGACCTGGCCGCGACGGAACCCGCCGGCCAGCTTGTCGCAGCCGCGGCCGGCGCCACCGAGCGCGGGCGTCTGCTCGACCGCTTGGCGCTCCGGCGCCCGGCATCGGCCGCGTCGGGACGTCGGCGGGTCGCGTCGTGACCGACGTCGTCGAGCTCACCCTGCCGGTGCGGTCGGAGTCGGCGACACTCGTGCTGACGCGGGCCGACGACCCGCGCTCGACGGCGCGCGACCTCGCGGAGGCCGTCGGGACGGACGCCGTCCTGAGCGCCCGCGTGCTCATGCTGGCGAACTCGTCGTTCTACGGATTGAGCGGACGGGTCGGGCGGCTCGAGTTCGCCGTGTCGGTGCTCGGCTTCACCACCGTGCGCGCGCTGGCGCTCGCGACCGCGGCCGACGTCGCCGGTCGCGTCCCGGACGGGTTCTGGGAGCACGCCGCGCTGGCGGCGACGAGTGCCGACCAGCTCGCCGGCCTGTTCGACGCCGAACCGCCGGACGCATTCTGCCTCGGGCTGCTGCACGGCTTCGGCACGGCCCTGCTGCACCAGCAGCAACCGGTGCCCGGGTTGTGCACGACCGAGGACCACGAGCTCGCCACGCTCGTGGCCGACGAGCGGGCGAGCTACGGCATCGACCACGCGGCCTTCGGCGCGTTGGTGCTGCGTGACTGGATGTTCCCGGACCGTCTGTGCGCGGGGGTCGCCGGCCACCACGACGTCCCGGACGAGCACGCCGAGCCGCTGGAGCGCGTGCTGTTCACCGCGCGGGTCTGCGCCGACTGGTCGCGCTCCGGCCGCCCGCCCGCGGTCGGGCAGACGGCCACCGTCGAGCGGATCAGCGGCGGGCGACTGGTCGCCGACGACCTGCCGACCTGGCTGGAGCGCATCGGCGAGCGGGCCGCCGCGTTGTGCGAGGGCCTCGCCCGCCTCTGAGCCCCGTCAGTTGTCGAGGTTGACGCCGCAGCGCGTCTTCGCGTCCGCGGTGATGCGCTTGCCGGCAGCGTCGAACTTCGCGCTGTCCTGCTCGAAGGTCTTGCCGAGCGCCTCGAGCTTCTGGAGCTTCTCCGGCGGCAGCGACGCAGCGCTCTGCAGGTCGGACGGCTTCAGGCCGGCCTGCTGGAACGCGTCCAGGATCTCGTTGATGCCGGCCACCAGCTGCGTCCAGTCGCCACGGATGCTCGACGGCGCCTCGTTGGCGAGCAGGGCGAACGACGTCTTCACCTTGCTGAAGTCGACAGCGAAGGAGTTGGCCGTGCCGAGCGCCTTGAAGTACGTGACCGTCGACTTGAGATCCTTGCAGTAGTTGCCGCCGAGCAGTCCGCCCCCGCCGCCGCCTCCGCCACCCGTGCTGGTGGGTGCGGTGGTCGGCGCGCCGCTGGCGACTGGGCCGGTCGAGCTCGCGCCGGTCGACGCGCCCGCGCCGGTGCTCTTCGCCGAACCCACGCCGCCGATGCTGCCGCTGCTGCCGCACGCCGCCAGCGTGGCCGTACTGACGACGACCGCCGCCAGGGTGATCTTGGTACGCATGATGGTGCTCCTCGTCGCGGGAAGGTTCAGGACAGCTCGACGTTGCAGTGCGACTTCGCCTCCGCCTTGATACGTGCGCCCGGCGCGTCGAGGCTGCTGCCCGCGCTCTCGATCGTCTTCGCGACCCCCTGCAGCTTGGCGAGCTTGTCGGCCGACAGCTTCGACGGGTCCTTCAGGTCCGAGATCTTCACGCCGGCCTGGTCGAGCGCGTCGACGATCTTGCTGACGCCGCTGGACATCTGCTGCCAGTCACCCTTGACGTCGGACGGCGCCTCGCTCGCCAGCTGGTTGAACGACGACTTCACCTTGTCGAAGTCGATCCCGGTCGGGTCGTTCGAGCTGAAGGCCTTGAAGTACGCGGCCGTCGACTTCAGATCGCTGCAGTAGTTGCCGCTGCTCGCGACGGCACCGCCGCCACTGCTGCCGCAGGCCGTCAGTGCAGCGGCGCCGACCGCGATGGCGGCCGTGGCCACGACGACACGTTGGAACATGTTCCCCCCAGGGAGTGTGGACGGCCTCCGCCGCCGCCCCGGCCGAACACCGGTGGTCGGCGTCTTCTTATCAGAGGCACAGCGAACCCGACACTCGACACGAATCGCCGTTCCCGGTTCGTCATGTGATCGTGTCGGTCCGCCACGGCGGCCGCGGCGTGCATCAGGCGGGCACGAGCTGGCGCCTGAGCCGCGCCACCGCCAGCCCCAGCACGGCCGCCGCGGCCCCGCCGAGCACGACCAGGTCGGTGCCGATGTCGAGCACCCCGCCGCGGTTCGAGAGCAGTGTCGACCAGGCGTCGACGGCCCACGCCTGCGGCGTCAGATGGCCGATCGTGCGCATCACCGGCGCCACGATCTCGAGCGGCCACATGCAGCCGCCGAGCATCCCCAGGCCGATGCCGACGGCCGGCCCGATGGCCGACGCCTGCTCGGGCGTGCGGAACACCGTGCCGCCGAGCAGCCCGACCGCCGCCGCCAGGAGCGCCCACGTCACGACGAGCAGCACCGCCGCGAGCGGATCGCCCCAGTCGACACCGAAGACCACCGCGCCGACACCGACGATCAGCGTCGACTGCAGCAGGGCGAGGACGATCAGCGCGAGCGTCTCGCCGCGCACGACCGTCGCGGCGGTGACCGGCGCCGCGAGCGCGCGCGCGTACAGCCCGGTCCGTCGTGCGGAGATGAGCGCTGCGGCGCCGGCCAGCGCGTTGATGAACACGAAGAGCACCAGCATGGTGGGGGCCGAGTACGAGTACCCGCTCGGCAGGCGCCGGCTCGTCGTGTCGACCAGGTCGACCCGTGTGCCGACCCCGGCCGTCGCGGACTGCAGACGGGACGCACGGTCCCACGCGGCGGCGAAGCCGATCGGTGAGTGGGCGCCGGCGAAGCTTGCGGCCTGGACGAGGGCGGCCTGCTGTCCGACCACCGAGCCGACCGCGGTCTCGGCCGTGAGGCCGGCGTTGTCGCGTCCGGTGGTCAGGACGGTCACCGTCGTCCGCCCGCCCCCGCGCAGCGCTGCGTCGAAGCCCGGCGGCACGACCACCACCGCGGCGACCTCCTCGCGCCGCAGAGCCACCTTCGCGGTGGACAGCGCGTCGATGCGCCGCACGACGAGGGCGGGCGAGCGGTGCAGTCGTGCGTCGAGGTCGGTGGCGAGCGGGCCGCGATCACGCAGGACGACGGCGACCCGGACGCGATCGGTGTTGCGGACCGTGATGCCGATCAACAGGATCACGAGCACGGGCAGCACGACGAGGAAGAAGAGCGCCGTCCGGTCGCGCACGAGGCGCTGCAGCGCGGCGCGGGTGAAGGCCACGGTGCTCACGAGGTCACCGCCCTGCGCGCGAGCAGCACCGCCGGGGCAGTGACGACCGCGGTGAAGGCGAGGATCGCCAGCACCGGGACGATGGCCGCCGAGGCGCCGGCCCCACCCGACAGGTCGACGAACCCGCGCATCGCCCACCCGTTCGGGGTCAGCAGCGCCAGCCGCCGCAGCAGCGTGGGCGCCGCCGACACGAACACGAAGTTGCCGCCCGCGAGCACCAGCACGAAGGTGACGGTCGAGGCGAGCCCGTCGGCCTGCCGGTCGCTGCGGGCCACAGCGATGACCAGTGCGGTGAGCGCGACGGCGGACAGCACCACCGCCACGATCAAGGCGGCCGCGGCCACGGGCGGTCCCCAGTCGGCACCGAAGACCACGCTCGTGACGACGGCCATCATCGACAGGCTGGCGACGCCGAAGCCGAAGGTCGAGACCGACTTGCCGACGAGCAGGGCCCACGCCGGCACCGGTGCGGCGGCGATGCGGTCGAGGGTGCCGCTGCGCCGTTCGACGAACCAGCTGCGCGCGCCGAGGCCGATGGCGAAGAACATGAAGAAGATGCCCATGGACGGCCCGAAGTAGCTGATCGCCGCGATGCGGGTCGCGCCCGTCGTCCTGGTCGACACGGTCACGGGTAGGCGCAGCCGGGCGCTCTGCGCGGCGAGCTCGCCGATGCGCCGGGCGTCCGCGCCGGACGCGACGGCGGTGGCGACCGCGAGATGATCGGCATTCACCTGGGCGACGAAGCCCTGCACCAGCGCGTCCGCCACCTGCCGGGCGATCGAGGCGTCGACGCTGCCGAGCACGACGATGTCGCCCGTGCGTCCACCGTGCGCTCCGGCGGTGAGGCCCGCAGGCAGGACGAAGGCGGCACCGAGCGTCCCGTCGCGCACCTCGCGGCGCGCCGCCGCCTCGTCGGACACCCGGCGCACCGAGATGATGCCGACGAGCTCGGGGGAGTCGAGCATCGCGCGGAACGCGACGGCCAGCGTGCCTCGGTCGTGATCGACGACGGCGACGTCGGCGTGGTACGAGCCGGCGCCGCGGAAGGCGAAGCTCATCACGGTCGCGATCACCAGCGGCGCGACGAAGCCGAGGACGACGGCCGACCGGTCGCGCAGCCGTTCGACGAGGTCCTTGCGGGCGATCCGCAGCACCACGCCCGCGCTCACTCGCGCAGCGCCGTTCCGGTCAGGTGCAGGAACGCCGCCTCGAGGTCCGGCTCGATCACCTGGACGCTGCCGACCCGGACGCCGTCGCGCTCGGCGCGCTCGAGCACGGCCGGCAGCACGCGGCGGCCGTCGTCGACGACGAGGTGCAGCCCGTCGCCGCTGACCGCCGCCTCGTGCACGCCTGGAAGGCCGCGGCAGTCGTCGGCGAGCCGGTCGAGCGGACCACTCGCCGCGAGCTCGAGGTGGTCGCGCTCGCCCACCCGCGCCACCAGCTCACGGCGGGTGCCCTCGGCGACGAGACGGCCCCGGTCGATGATCCCGATCCTGTCGCAGAGCCGTTCGGCCTCCTCCATGTAGTGCGTGGTGTAGAGGATTGCCAGACCCTGTCGGCTGAGCGTGCGGATGTCGTCGAGGATCGCGTGGCGGCTCTGCGGATCCACCCCGACCGTGGGTTCGTCCAGCACCAGCAGGTCGGGCCGGTGCACCAGCCCTCCACCGATGTTGAGCCGTCGCTTCATGCCGCCCGAGAAGTCGTCGACCCGCTCGTCGGCGCGGTCACGCAGCCCGATCAGTTCGAGCACCTCGTCGACGCGCCCGGCCAGCTCTCGTCCGCGAAGGTGATAGAGGCTGCCGAAGAACCGCAGGTTCTCACGTGCGCTGAGCTCCGGGTACAGCGCGATCTCCTGCGGCACGTACCCGATGTGCACCCGGGCCGCGCGATCGAGCGGACGATCGTGCAACTCGATCGAGCCACCGTGCAGACGCAGCAGCCCGCAGACGAGGCGGATGATGGTCGTCTTCCCCGCGCCGTTGGGGCCGAGCAGGCCGTAGGTCTCGCCCGCCGCGATGGTGAAGCCGACCCGGTCGACGGCCACGCGCTGCCCGAAGCGCCGCAGCAGCGACTCGCACCGCAACACCGTGACGGTGCCGGTCGAGCGGGTGTCGGCGCCAGGGGAGGCGAGCCCGGTGGTCGACATCCGTCGGCCTCAGACCAGCACCCGCTCGGCAGGGCGTGGCACGACCGCCGTCCAGCCGCGGTGGCCCAGCGCTGCTGCGAGGGTGGCGGACGCGTGGGGTTCGCCGTGCACGACGTAGCAGCAGTCCGGCGCGGAGGTCGCCGTCGCCCAGTGCACGAGTTCGTCCCGGTCGGCGTGGGCGCTGAAGGCGTCGAAGGAGGCGATCTCGGCGCGCACGGGCACGTACTCGCCGTGGATCTTGACCTGTGCCGCGCCCTCGAGCAGCTGGCGGGCACGCGTTCCCTCCGCGGCGAACCCGATGATCGCGACGGTGTTCCGCCGCTCGGGCAGCTGATGCCGCAGGTGGTGCAGGACGCGTCCGCCGCTGGCCATGCCGGACGCCGAGACGATGATCGCCGGGTGCGCGGGACTGTTCCACCGCATCGACTCCTCGGCGGTGCGCGCCTCGACGAGCCCGGGCGGGTGCAGCGCCGCCGCACTCAGCCCCGGCCGCACACCGGCGGCATGGTCGGCGATCGCCTCGCGGTAGGTGGCCAGGCACGCCAGCGCCATCGGGCTGTCGAGCACGATCGGCACGTGCGGGATGCGACCCGCAGCCAGCAGTTCGGCCAGGGCGTGCAACAGCACCTCGGTGCGGTCGACGGCGAAGGCGGGCACCAGCACGGACCCGCCGCGCTCGATCGTCCGACGGATCGTGCCGGCGAGCCGCTCGAGCGCCTCGACGTCGCTGTCGCTGCGCCGACGGTCGCCGTAGGTCGACTCGAGCAGCAGCGCGTTGCTCAACGGCCGCGGCTCGGGCGGCGTCAGCAGCGGATGGTCGTTGCGGCCGAGGTCGCCGCTGGTCACGAGTCGGCGTGACGCGCGTCCGGAGCCCGCGGTGAGCAGCGCCCAGCTGGAGCCGAGGATGTGGCCGGCGTGCCCGAGCCGCAGCCGGACGTCCCCGGCGATCGCCACCTCGACACCGAGCTCGAGGGGACGCAGCAGCTTGGTCGCCCGCGCGGCGTCGTCCTGGTCGTAGAGCGGACGAGCGGGTCGGTGCTTGCTGAAACCGGCCTCATTCGCCCAGCGCGCGTCCTCCTCCTGCAGGTGGGCGCTGTCGCGCAGCACGATCTCGGCGAGCCGTGCCGTCGCCTCGGTCGCGTACACATCGCCGGACCACCCGTCGCGCGCGAGCACGGGCAAGTACCCGGTGTGGTCGAGGTGGGCGTGCGTCAGCACGACGGCGTCGATCGAGCGCCAGTCGACCGGCAGCGGTGCCCAGTTGCGGCGGCGCAGGTCGGACAGGCCCTGGAACAGGCCGCAGTCCAGCAACACCCTGCTCTGCCCGGTGTCGACCAGGAACTTGCTGCCGGTGACGGTGCCGACGCCGCCCAGGAACGTCAGTGACGGACGGCTCATCGTCGCTCCGATCCGCTCGTGGGCAGCAGTGGTGCTGCGAGCGTCCGCGCTCGCGGCCACCGTGCTCAGGGCCGAATGGAGTGGCCGCCGCCTGTGTCGAACTCTGTTCGGCGGGAGTCGCGGGGCGAGATCAGGCAGCGTTCGATGCGGTCGGCCAGTTCGCCGACCGGCATGAGCCCGTCGAGTTCGACGGTCGCGCCCCGACGGATCAGCGGCTCGACGTCCGCCACGTACCGGGCGATCTCGTGCTGCTGCGCCGCGGACTTCCCGTACGGATTGTTCGTCCGGGTGCGGACGCGGTGCAGCAGCACCTCGAGCGGGACGAGGAGGTAGACGACGTGCTCGAACCGGTCGTAGAACGACCCCTGGTTCTCGGCCGTGCCACAGACGGCGATCGTCGGATGCGCCGCGAGCAGGGCAGCCATGCGCGGCTCGTCCCACCTCGCCTCCGACCGAAACCAGCCGCCGCGGTCGGTGTCGACGGTGAGGTATCCGCGGCTCGCGAGGGCCGCGAGCAGGGTGCTCTTCCCTGCCCCGGACATGCCGGTGATCAGCACCCGCGCCACGGCACGAGACTACGGGCGGACGCTACGTTGTTCGGGTGGGCGGCAGCATCGAACCGACGCTGTTCGAGTTCGGGTTCCCGGGCAGCTCGTTGCGGACACAGCTGATCGCCGCCGTGCTGGACGGCCGGAAGACGACCACGACCGGGCTGCTGGCCGACTACCAGGCTGCTGCTGAGCCGCTTCCGCGACCCGGTCAGCGATACCGCGTGCCGGACAACGACGGCCGGACGGCCGCGATCATCGAGATCGTCGAGGCACGCATCGCCCGTCTCGGTGAGGTCGACCTCGCGCACGTCGTCGCCGAGGGGGAGGGGGACGAGTCGGTCGAGCAGTGGCGCGCCGGGCACACCGCCTTCTTCGAGAGCGACGAGATGCGGGCCGCGATCGACGATCCGGACTTCGCCGTCGACGACGACACCCTGGTGGTGCTGCAGCGGTTCCGACTCGTCGAGCCGCGGCCCCGCCGATGATTCAGTCGAGTTCGGGGTCGTCGTCGGGTGTGGTGTCAAGGCGCAGGTCGTGGTCGGCGTCGAAGTGGCGGCGGAGCCGGTTGTAGCGGGCTGTTCGTGCACATCGCCATGACAAGGGCGTGAATCAAGATCGAGTCGGGAGCCGTCATACCGGCATGGTCGAGCCTGCGATCTTCGACAACCTCTTCAACGTAGGGCACTGCGTGAAGTACGGATCTCCATGAAGCGAGCCCGTGGGCGGTCAGAGGCTAGGGAGGCGCTTGCAAACGACCAGCGGCATGGTCGTGCACGGTCGCCGCCATGGTGTTCAGGCCGCGTGCCTACTTCAACACCCGTCCATAACGGTCGCGGGGACGTCGTAACGGCGGAGCGGGCGTACTCGGGTGCCCAACCTGGGCTGGGCCCAGCATCATGTACGCGAAGCGGTAGAAC
>NZ_JBQCEE010000203.1:0-12442 GCF_051960575.1 Jatrophihabitans sp. | reverse complement strand
GCGGCCGCGGGCGTCGGCGCCCTGCTCGGCGCCCTCGCGGGGGCCGCCGCCGGGCTCACCGCCCTGCTGCCCGCGCTGCTCTGGCTGGCGGTGCTGGCGACACCGCTCGCGCTCGTCGACTTCGAGGTGCACCGGCTGCCGAACCGGCTGGTCTTCACCGCCGACCTCGGAGCGCCGGCACTCGGGGCGCTCGCCGCCGCCGTGCGGGACGACTGGCCGCTGTACCTCCGTGCGGTCGAGGGGGCGGCGGCTGTGTTCGCGGTGCTGTTCGCCCTCGCCTACGCGTCCCCGAAGGCATTCGGCTACGGCGACGTCAAGCTCGGCGGACTGCTCGGCGGCTACCTCGGCTGGTTCGGCTGGCTGCACGTCTACTACGGCATCTTCGGCGGCTTCCTCATCGGCGCGGTCGTCGGCGTCGCGCTCATCATCGGCCGCCGGGCGGGCCTGAAGACGCAGGTGCCGTTCGGCCCGTCGATGATCCTCGGCGCCCTGCTCGTGCTCGCCTTCGACCTCGCGCCGTCGCTCACCGGCACCTGACCCGCTGCCGAGTGGTGGGTGACGGCGCGAGTGGTGGGTACAACCCACCACTCGGCCGACAACCCCCCACTCGGCGGGCTGAGCCGAAGACCCGTCGCGCGGTTCTGCGAGAATCGGTGCCGTGTTGCGCTGGATCACCGCGGGGGAGTCGCACGGCCCCGCCCTCGTCGCCGTGCTCGACGGCCTGCCCGCCGGTGTCGCCGTCACGACGGCCGACCTGCGGCGCGACCTCGCCCGCCGCCGGCTCGGGCACGGCCGCGGCGCCCGCATGAAGTTCGAGCAGGACGAGGTCGAGCTCACCGGCGGCGTGCGGCACGGCCGCACCATGGGCGGCCCGATCGCGATCCGGGTCGGCAACACCGAGTGGCCGAAGTGGACGACGGTCATGTCGGCCGACCCCGTCGACGAGGCGGAGCTGGCCGAGCTCGCCCGCAACGCGCCGCTCACCCGCCCGCGCCCCGGGCACGCCGACCTCGCCGGGATGCAGAAGTACGACCTCGACGACGCCCGCCCCGTGCTCGAACGCGCCAGTGCCCGCGAGACCGCGGCCCGCGTCGCGCTCGGCGCCGTCGCCAAGGCCTTCCTCAAGCAGTCGCTCGGCGTCGAGATCGTCAGTCACGTCGTGTCCATCGGCTCGGTGCAGGCGCCGAAGGGCGTCGTGCCCGGCCCCGACGACCTCGACAAGGTTGACGCGTCCGAGGTGCGGTGCTTCGACGCGACGGCGAGTGGCGCGATGATCGACGAGATCGACGAGACCCGGAAGGCGGGCGACACCCTCGGCGGCGTCGTCGAGGTGCTCGCCTACGGTCTGCCGCCCGGCCTCGGCAGCCACACCCAGGGCGACAAGCGGCTCGACGCGAAGCTCGCCGCGGCCCTCATGGGCATCCAGGCGATCAAGGGTGTCGAGGTCGGCGACGGCTTCGAGTTGGCCCGCATCCGTGGCTCGCTCGCCCAGGACGAGATCGTGAACACCGACGGCGTGCTGCGGCGGGTCAGCGGCAAGTCCGGCGGCACCGAGGGCGGCATGACGACCGGCGAGGCACTGCGCGTCCGCGCCGCCATGAAGCCGATCTCGACCATCCCGCGCGCGCTGCGCACTGTCGACGTCGCCACCGGCGAGGAGGCCGTCGCGATCAACCAGCGCTCCGACGTCTGCGCCGTGCCGGCCGCCGGCGTGGTGGCCGAGGCGATGGTGGCGCTCGTGCTGGCCGAGGCGGCGCTGGAGAAGTTCGGCGGCGACTCGCTGCACGAGACCACGCGCAACGCCGCCGCCTACCTCGCCCGCCTCGGCGAGCGGGGCCTGAGCGCGCCCTCATGACCCCGCGCGCCGTGCTCGTGGGCCTGCCGGGCGCCGGCAAGAGCACCACCGGCCGGCGGCTGGCGAAGATCCTCGGCACGTCCTTCGCCGACAGCGACGACCTCGTCGAGCAGGCCGCCGGACGCAGCGTGCCCGACATCTTCGCGGCCGACGGCGAACCCGCCTTCCGGGCGGCCGAGGCCGCGGCGATCAGCACCGCCCTCGCCGACTTCGACGGCGTGCTCGCCCTCGGCGGTGGCGCGCTCACGTCCGACTCGACCCGTGCGGCCCTCCGCGACAGCGGCGTCCCGGTCGTGCTGCTGCGCGCACGGGTCACCACACTGCTGCACCGCGTGGGCAGCGGCGCGTCGCGTCCCCTGCTCGCCGGCGACCCCGAGTCCCGGTTGCGCGCGCTGGCCGACGAGCGTGCGCCGCTCTACGCCGAGGTCGCCACCGTCACCGTCGACAGCGACGGCCGCACCCCCGGCCAGGTCGCCGCCACCATCGCAGCCAGGCTGCACGAGTCAGGAGTCGTCTGATGGACGAGCCCACCCGCATCGAGGTCGGCGGGCCGCAGCCGTACCCGGTGCTCGTCGGACGCGGCCTGCTCGGCGAGCTCGCCGAGCTGCTCGCCGGCGCCACGCGCGTCGCGATCATCCATCCGCCGACCCTGCGCACGACCGCCGAGGCGGTGCGCGAGGACCTCAACGCGCAGGGCTTCGAGGCGCACGCCGTCGAGGTGCCCGACGGCGAGGACGCGAAGACCCTGCCGGTGGCCGGCTTCTGCTGGGACGTGCTTGGCCAGATCGGCTTCACCCGCTCGGACGCGATCGTGGGCCTCGGCGGCGGCGCTACCACCGACCTCGCCGGGTGGGTGGCCGCGGCCTGGCTGCGCGGCGTGCGCGTCGTGCACGTCGCCACCACGCTCGCCGGCATGGTCGACGCCGCGGTCGGCGGCAAGACCGGCATCAACACCGACCGCGGCAAGAACCTGGTCGGGGCGTTCCACCCACCGGCCGGCGTCCTCTGCGACCTCGCCACCCTCGAGACGCTGCCGCCGAACGACTACGTCGCCGGGCTCGCCGAGGTCGTCAAGTGCGGCTTCATCGCCGACCCCGAGATCCTCGATCTCATCGAGGGCGACCCCGCGGCCGCAGCGACGCCCGGCAACCCGGTCGAGCGCGAGCTGATCGAACGGTCGGTGCGGGTCAAGGCACGCGTCGTCGGCGAGGACCTCACCGAGCAGGGCCTGCGTGAGATCCTCAACTACGGCCACACGCTCGGCCACGCCATCGAGCGCAGCGAGCGGTACAAGTGGCGGCACGGGGCGGCAGTGTCGATCGGGCTCGTGTACGCCGCCGCGCTGGGTCGGCTGCTCGGCCGCCTCGACGACGCCACCGCCGACCGGCACCGGACGATCCTCGAGTCGCTCGGCCTGCCCACGACCTACCGCCCGGGCGTGTTCCCGCACTTGTTGGACACCATGCGCATCGACAAGAAGGCCCGCGGCAACCGCATCCGCTTCATCGTGCTCGACGGGCTCGCCCGGCCCGTCAGCGTCGACGAGCCCGATCCGGCCCTGCTGGCCGCCGCCTACGACGAGGTGACCCCGTCATGACCCGTGTGCTCGTGATCAACGGCCCGAACCTCGGCCGGCTCGGCACCCGCGAGCCCGAGATCTACGGCGCCACCACCCATGCCGAACTCGAGGCGCTCTGCGTGCGGGGCGGCGCCGAGCTCGGCCTCGAGGTCGAGGTGCGGCAGAGCGACGCCGAGGCGGACGTGCTGCACTGGCTGCACGAGGCCGCCGATGCCTCGACCCCTGTCGTGTTGAACGCCGCCGCGCTCACCCACACGTCCGTCGCGCTCGGCGACGCCTGCGCGATGCTCACCGCGCCGCTGATCGAGGTGCACATCAGCAACGTGCACAAGCGCGAGCCGTTCCGCCACCACAGCTACGTGTCGGCCCACGCCACCGGCGTCATCGTCGGGCTGGGCGTCGAGGGCTACGTGCTCGCGCTGTCGTGGATCGCATCGAACGGGCAGCGGGCCGACCGGTGACCATCGACTGGGGGATCGCCGCCGCCGCCCTCGGCGTCGGCATCGTCGTCGGCCTCACCGGCATGGGCGGCGGAGCGTTGATGACGCCGGTGCTCGTGCTGTTCTTCGGCATCACGCCGCTCGCGGCAGTGTCGAGCGACCTCGCCGCGGCCGCGGTCATGAAGCCGGTCGGGTCGTTCGTGCACTTCCGCAACGGCACCGTGCGCCTCGACCTGGTGAAGTGGCTCTGTCTCGGCTCGGTCCCCGCGGCCTTCTGCGGCGTGCTCATCGCACGGTCGCTCGGACACGGGAAGGGCGTGCAGGACGCCGTCCAGACGGCCCTCGGCGTCGCGCTCGTCATCGCCGCCGCGGGGCTGTTCGTGCGCTCGTACCTGCGACTCGCCGAGCGGGCGGCCCACCGCGACGGGCGTCGCGCCCCCGATCCGACCGGCCCGCCGGTGATCACCGTGCGACCCATCCCGACGCTCATCGTCGGCGTGGTCGGCGGCGTGGTGGTCGGCATGACCTCGGTCGGCAGCGGGTCGCTCATCATCATCGCGCTGATGGCGCTGTACCCGACGCTGCGCGCGAGCGAGCTCGTCGGCACCGACCTCGTGCAGGCCGTGCCGCTCGTGGCGTCGGCCGCCATCGGCCACGCGATCTTCGGCGACCTGCAGCTGCCGCTGGCGGGCTCCCTGCTCATCGGGTCGATCCCGGGCGCGTACCTCGGCGCCCATCTGTCGGCGCGGCTGCCCGGCGCGCTCATCCGCCGGGCGCTGGCGTTCGTGCTGCTCGCGTCGGCGCTGAAGCTGTTCAGCGTGAGCACGCCGGTGACCGGTGTCGTGCTGGGCGCGGTGATCGTGCTCGCCGGACCGGTCTGGATGCTGCTGCGCCGCGCCCACGGCTTCCCCGCCCTGCCGCAGCGCGACCCCGAACCTCAGCCCGCCGCCTGAACCAGCGCCCGCGCCGCGGCGAGCAGCATCACCGCTGCGCTCGTCACGGCCAGCGCGGTGCGTCCACCGGGCGTCGTGAGCCGGTGCGCCAGTGCCGCGCCGCCGCCGACCAGCACCAGTTGCCAGGCCGCGGACGCGACGAGCACCCCGACGACGAAGAGCACACCGCCGACGCGGGTGCCGAGCACGAGCGCCGCGAAGTACGCGAGCGTCGCGGGGTTGACGGCGGTGAGGGCCAGCAGCGCGAGGTAGGCCTGGGGCGGCGTCCACCGGCGCGCGCGGGCGGCCCCGGCGCGGCGGTGGGCGTGCACGAGCGTGGCGCCGGCGAGGGCGAGCAGCACGAGCGCCGAGACGATGCCGAGCGGACGCGCCACCGGGTGCACCGCCCGCGCGGCCGACGCCCCACCGACGACGGCGAGCGTCGCGTAGAGGGCGTCGGTCGACGACACGCCGAGTGCCGCGGCCGCGGCCGCCCGGGCACCCGCCGTCGCCGGCAGCCCCATGAGCAGCGCGCCGATCGGGCCGAGCGGCAGCGCGACGCCGAGCCCGGCCAACAGCCCGGCGCCGAGGTCGGCGATCACGCCGGTGCCGCAGCGTCCGCCCTCCGCGTCGGGCGCTGCTGCCGGCCCGGGCGCACGGCCGGGCGGGCACTGGCAGCGGTGTGACGGATCGGCATGCGTCCACGATCGGGCACCGGCGCAACCGTGAATCGCTCTACGCTGCGCCGGTGAACGTCCTCGACCTGTACGAGCGCAGCGCCCGGGTGCCGGTGGTCGGCCGCCGCGCGTTCTCGCTCGCCGCGGCGCTCAAGGCGCCGTACTTCCTCACCATCGCGCCGGCGGTCGAGGAGCTGCGACCGAACTACGCCCGGGTGCGGGTGCGCAAGTGGTGGGGCGTGCAGAACCACCTCGGCACCGTGCACGTCATCGCCGTGGCCAACGGCCTCGAGCTGGCGATGGGCGTGCTGGCCGAGGCGACGGTGCCGCCGCACCTGCGCTGGATCCCCAAGGGCATGGAGCTCGACTACGTCGGCATGGCCTCCTCAACGCTGATCGCCGAGGCCGAGACCGACCCGGCCGACTGGGCCGAGCCGGGCGAGGTGCCCGTGCGCGTCCGCGCCACCCGCGCCGACGGCACCGTGGTCGTCCAGGGCGTCATCCGGCTGCACACCTCGCTGCGCCCGGCCAGGGCCTGACGCCGGGGCCGCTCAGCCGAGCTTGCGCGACACCCACTGCGGGCGCTGCTTGGCCAGCCCGGCCTTGCGCGCGATCTTGTGGTTCTCGCCGAGCATGAGGCGTCCCTGCAGCACCGTCTCGGTCCAGAAGGCCCACCGCGGCGAGCGGGTCCAGGTCTCGTGGAACAGCCGCTTGGTGTAGGCGACGGCGTCGGGGGAGCGCTCGATGAGCTGGCCGGCCAGCGCCTCGGCCTCCTTGAGCGGCTCGTCCGACACGGCCGTGACCAGGTGGTACCCCAGCGCGGCCTCGGCGTCGAAGCGCTCGGCGGTCATGGCCAGCCGCTTCACCTGGTCCATCGGCATGAGTTCGCGCAGCGTCACCGAGCCGGTCATGTCCGGGATGAGGCCCCACTTGGCCTCCATGATCGAGTACTCGCACTCGCGGGCGCTGATCCGGAAGTCGGCCGCGAGGGCGAGCTGCAGGCCGCCGCCGTAGCAGTAGCCGTGCGGCACCGCGATCACCGGCACCGGCAGCGCGCGCCAGGCCCAGCAGGCCTCCTGGAACAGGTTGGTCTCGCGGCCGGGCAGCTTGGCGAACGCCTTCGCCCGGTCGACCCCCGACACCTTGCCGAACTCGGCGAAGTCGAGGCCCGCGCAGAACGCCTTGCCCGCGCCCTGCAGGATCACCACCCGCACGTCACGGTCGTCCTCGATCCGCTTCGCCGCGGCCACGAGCGCGTGGAACATCGGGAAGTCCAGGCCGTTGAGCTTGTCCGGCCGGTTGAGGGTGACGTAGGCGATCTGGTCACGGACATCGACGAGAACGCGGTCGCTGCTCATGGCCGAAGGCTACTGCGCGCACCCCGCCGGGCGGCTGCGAGGATGACGCGCGTGACAGCCGCTCCCGATCCCCGCGAGGCCGCGAAGCAGGCGGTCGGACGCCGCGCCGCGGAGCTCGTCCGTGACGGCATGCGCGTCGGCCTCGGCACCGGCTCGACCGCCCACTGGGTGATCGTCGCCCTGGCCGAGCGCGGCCTGCGCGTTACCTGCACCGCGACGTCCGACCGCTCGGCGCGGCTCGCGCGCGAGCACGGCCTGACGGTCGTGACCCCGGACGAACTCGGCGCGCTCGACATCGCGATCGACGGCGCCGACGAGGTCGACCCGGCGTTCAACCTCACCAAGGGCGGCGGGGGAGCGCACGTGCGCGAGCGCATCGTCGCCGAGCTGGCGGCGCGATTCGTCGTCGTCGTCGACGAGTCGAAGCTGGTCGACCGGCTCGGCGCGTTCGGCACGCCGCTCGAGGTGCTCGACTTCGCCCCGCGGGCGGTCGTCTCGCGGGTCGAGGCGCTGGGGGCGGCGTCCGTCACGGTGCGCGAGACCCGCAGCGACAACGGCAACCTGCTCATGGACGCGCACTTCGGGGCCATCGCGCACGCCGACGCGCTGGCCCGCGACCTCGACGCCGTGCCCGGCATCGTCGGCCACGGCATCTTCCTCGGCCGCACGGTGGCTGATGTCCTGGTGGCAGCGCCGGACGGCGCGGTGCGGGCGTTAAGTAGGCTGTGAGCTCGTGGCAACCACCAACGATCTGAAGAACGGCCTCGTCCTGAACCTCGACGGGCAGCTGTGGTCCGTCGTCGAGTTCCAGCACGTCAAGCCCGGCAAGGGCGGTGCCTTCGTGCGCACCACGCTCAAGAACGTGCTGTCGGGCAAGGTCGTCGACAAGACCTTCAACGCCGGCACCAAGGTCGAGACGGCCACGGTCGACAAGCGCGGCATGACCTTCCTCTACAAGGAGGGTGACGAGTTCGTCTTCATGGACGCCGAGACCTACGACCAGCTGCAGGTGCCCGCCGGCACCGTCGGCGACGCGGCGAACTACCTGCTCGACAACATGGAGGTCGTGGTCGCGGTGCACGAGGGGCAGGCGCTGTACCTCGAGCTGCCGACCTCGGTCGAGCTCGTGATCAGCCACACCGACCCCGGCCTGCAGGGCGACCGTTCGACCGGCGGCACGAAGCCCGCCACCCTCGAGACCGGCGCCGAGATCCAGGTGCCGCTGTTCGTCAGCACGGGCGAGAAGGTCAAGGTCGACACCCGCGACGGGCGCTACCTGGGCCGCGTCAGCAGCTGATGACGGACGCTCGCTAGATGGCCGCCCGGACGAAGGCGCGGAAGCGGGCGGTCGACGTCCTCTACGAGAGCGACCTGCGCGGCGTCGCCGCCGTCGACACGCTCAAGGACCGGCTCGCCCTCGCCGACCCGCCGGTCAGCGACTACACGGTCGACCTTGTCGAGGGCGTCGCCGGCGCCCAGACGCGCATCGACGAGATCCTCACCCGCTACGCCGAGGGCTGGACGCTCGACCGCATGCCCGGCGTCGACCGCGCCATCCTGCGCCTCGGCGTCTACGAGCTGCTGTGGCGCGACGACGTGCCGTCGGCCGTCGCGATCGACGAGGCGGTCGAGCTGGCCAAGTCGCTGTCGACCGACGAGTCGCCCCGGTTCGTCAACGGCGTGCTCGCCCGTGTGCTACGCGACAGGCCAGCTGTTTGACGAGGTGACAGAGAACGCGATGAGCGCTTCGCGAAGAGCTCGCCGGGCCGCGGCGCGGCACGCGCGCAGCGACGGGCCCGAGCCTGCGAGCGGCCCACGAGCGAGCACGCATCCGGCGAATAGCTCAGGGCTCGCCGTCCAGGATCACCGACTCCGGGGCGAGCACCTGCAGGCGCACGAGCCGCTCGGTGATCGCCGGGACGGTGGTGTCGTGCATGAGCGCCAGCGTCTCGAGGTCGCCGTTGCGCACCGACAGGGTGGGCGCGTCCGTCGGCATGTTGCGGCGCCGCTGCACCCAGCGGGCGAAGCGCTGCAGCATCTCGACCGACGGGTCGTGCAGCGAGTGCAGCCGGTCGAGGTTGAGGACGACCCGGTTCAGCGGCGTCTTGTGCTCGCCGCCGTCGCTGCGCCCGTCGCCGGGCAGCAGGTCGGTGACCGGGATGCCGTAGAAGTCGGCCAGTTCGGCCAGTCGCTGGACGGAGATGGCGCGGTCGCCGCGCTCGTAGGACCCGACGACGACGGCCTTCCACCGCCCGCCGGACTTCCGCTCGACGCCGTGCAGCGACAGATGCTGCTGCATCCTGACGGTGCGGAGTCGTTGGCCGAGCGCTTTGGCGAAGACGCTCGCGTCCGGAAACATGTCGTCGTTCACGCCCGCGCTCACAGTTCCCCCCGATGCTGTGTGCTTGTGACCGTAACGGTTCCCATGGTCGAGCGCAAAAGGAACGCGACCGTTCACAGACGCGCGGGGCGGGACGGTCGGCGGTGGCCGGCGGCGCTGGTAGGGTCGGAGCCCGGAAGCACCCTTTAACGGACCGTCCGGCGAGGCGGGCAAGGGGAGATCATGACCGGTTCTGCACGCGTGCCCGCGGACGCCCCGAGTGAGGCGTCGGCTGTGGGCGCATCCCTCGGCACCACGGTCCTCACGGCCGCCGACGTCGGCCGCATCCTCGACCGGATGGCCCACCAGATCATCGAGCAGACCGCGAAGTTCGACTTCGACGTCGTGCTGCTCGGCATCCCGACCCGCGGTGTGCCGCTGGCCCGCCGGCTGGCCGACCGCGTCGCCCGGTTCGGCGACGTCACCCTGCCGGTCGGCTCGCTCGACATCACCCTCTACCGCGACGACCTCCGGCTGCGCGGCATCCGGCCGCTCGGCGAGACCGTCGAACCGCCGGGCGGCATCAGCGGCAAGGTCGTGGTGCTCGTCGACGACGTGCTCTGCTCCGGCCGGTCGGCACGCGCCGCGCTCGACGCCCTCACCGAACTCGGCCGCCCCCGCATCGTCCAGCTCGCGGCGCTCGTCGACCGCGGGCACCGCGAGCTGCCGATCCGCGCCGACTACGTCGGGAAGAACCTGCCGACCGCGCCGTCGGCGAACGTGCGGGTGCTGCTCGACGAGACCGACGGCGCCGACGAGGTCAAGGTGGTGGAGTCATGAGGAACCTGCTGTCGGCCGCCGACCTCGACCGCGACGAGGCCACCGCGATCCTCGACACCGCCGCGCGCATGCACGGCATCCAGACTCGCGAGGTCAAGAAGCTGCCGCCGCTGCGCGGCCGCACCATCGTCAACCTGTTCTTCGAGGACTCGACGCGCACGCGCTCGTCGTTCGAGATCGCCGGCAAGTGGCTCTCGGCCGACGTGATCAACGTCAGCGCCAAGGGTTCGAGCGTCAGCAAGGGCGAGTCGTTGCGGGACACGGCGCTCACCGTCGCGGCCATGGGCGTCGACGCGCTGGTGGTGCGGCACCACGCGTCCGGCGCCGTGCAGCGGCTGGCGTCGTGGGTCGACTGCGTCGTCGTGAACGCCGGCGACGGCACGCACGAGCACCCCACCCAGGCGCTGCTGGACGCGTACACGCTGCGCTCGCGGCTCGGCTCGCTCGACGAACGGCATGTCTTGATCGTCGGCGACATCACGCACAGCCGGGTGGCGCGCTCGAACGTGCTGCTGCTGACGACGCTCGGCGCGCGCGTCACGCTCGTGGCGCCGCCGACGCTGCTGCCCTCGGGTGTCGGCACCTGGCCGTGCAACGTCGGCTGGGACCTGGACGAGGCCCTGTCCGGCAAGGCGTTCGGTGACGTCGACGCGGTGATGATGCTGCGCGTGCAGCGCGAGCGCATGAACGGCGGCTACTTCCCGAACGAGCGCGAGTACGCCATCGGGTACGGGCTCTCGCCGGCGCGGCTCGACCTGCTGCCCGAGCACGCGCCGGTGCTGCACCCCGGGCCGATGAACCGCGGGCTCGAGATCAGCTCGCTCGCCGCCGACGGCCCGCACTCGGTCGTGCTCGACCAGGTGCAGGCGGGTGTCTCGGTGCGCATGGCGGTGCTGTTCCGACTGCTGGCCGGCGCGGGCGAGGAGGTGTCCGTATGAGCATCGTGATCAGGGGCGCGAAGGTGCTCGGTGGCGCCGCGGCCGACGTGCTCGTCGCCGACGGCGTGATCGCCGAGGTCGGTTCGGGGCTGACGGCCGACCGGGTGATCGACGCCGACGGGCTGGTGCTGCTGCCCGGGTTCGTCGACCTGCACACCCACCTGCGCGAGCCCGGACGCGAGGACACCGAGACGATCGCCACCGGCTCGGCCGCGGCGGCCCTCGGCGGCTTCACCGCGGTGCACGCCATGGCCAACACCGACCCGGTGGCCGACAACGCCGAGATCGTCGAGCAGGTGTGGCGGCTCGGCCGCGAGGCCGGCCTGGTCGACGTGCGGCCGGTCGGTGCCGTGTCGCGCCGCCTGGCCGGCGAGCATCTCGCCGACCTCGCGACGATGGCCCGTTCGGCAGCGTCGGTCCGGGTCTTCAGCGACGACGGCAAGTGCGTGCACGACGCCCGCCTCATGCGCCGCGCGCTCGAGTACGTGAAGCCGTTCGACGGGGTCGTCGCCCAGCACGCGCAGGACCCCCGCCTCGCCGACGGCGCCGCGTGCTGCCACGAGGGGGAGGTGTCCGGACGGCTCGGGCTGCTCGGCTGGCCCGCCGTGGCCGAGGAGTCGGTGATCGCCCGCGACGTCATGCTCGCGGCCCACACCCGCTCGCGGCTGCACGTGTGCCACGTGTCATCGGCCGGTTCGGTCGACGTGCTGCGCTGGGCCAAGACTCGCGGTGTCGACGTCACCGCCGAGGTGACGCCGCACCACCTGCTGCTCACCTGCGACCTGCTCACGGGCTACGACCCGGTGTACAAGGTCAACCCGCCGCTGCGCACGGACGAGGACGTGCAGGCCCTGCGCGAGGGGCTGGCCGACGGCACGATCGACGCCGTGGCCACCGACCACGCGCCGCACGCCACGCACGACAAGGACCACGCCTTCGGCGAGGCCGCGTTCGGCATGCTCGGGCTCGAGACGGCGCTCGGGGTGGTCGCCGAGGCGATGGTCGCGACCGGCCTGCTCGACTGGGCCGGTGTCGCCGACCGCATGTCGGTGCGGCCGGCCCGCATCGGCCGGGTCGCCGGGCAGGGCGGCTCGATCGCGGTCGGTGAGCCGGCCAACCTGACGCTGGTCGACCCGGCCGCTGCGGTGGTCGTCGAGCCGGCGCGGCTGGCGTCGCTGTCGCGCAATACGCCCTTCGCCGGACGCACCCTGCCGGCCGCCGTCGTCGCCACGTTCTTCCGGGGCGAGCCGACGGTGCTCCACGGTGCCCTGGCGACGGCAGAGGCCAAGGCATGACGCGGTTCCTGCTCGTCCTGCTCTGCGTCGTCCTCTTGTTGCTCGGCCTCTACGGCATGCTCGTCGGCTGGCGCAACCGGGCGAAGCGGCAGGCCGGCCTGCCGTCGCTGCCGCCCGTGCCGGCCGAGCTCGACGCTGCTCAACAAACGTTGAGTGGCCTGTACGTCGGCACCACCATCGCCTCGAGCTGGCAGGACCGTGTCGTGCA
>NZ_JBQCEE010000202.1:0-4485 GCF_051960575.1 Jatrophihabitans sp. | reverse complement strand
AGAACCTGTTCGAGGCCCGGTTCATGTTCTGCGACGAGATCGCGCGGATGGGCGCGGACGTGCGCACGGACGGCCATCACGCGGTGGTGCGCGGCAAGGAACGGCTCAGCGGCGCGCCGGTGCGGGCCACCGACATCCGCGCGGGTGTGGGCCTGGTGATCGCCGGCCTGGTGGCCGAGGGCGTCACCGAGGTCGCCGAGATCCACCACATCGACCGGGGCTACGTGCGCTTCGAGGAGCAGTTGCAGGGGCTCGGCGCGGACGTGCAGCGCGTCGAGTCCGACACGTTCGGCAGCTGACGCACCGGCGGTAGCGGCGCGGAAACACGCGTAGGGCAAGATCGGCGCCCGTGAGCATCCTCGACAAGGAGCCGGCCGCCACCCGCCCGGCGACGTCCGGTCTCGACCGGTTCTTCTCGATCACCGAACGTGGCTCGACGATCGGCCGCGAGGCCCGCGGCGGGCTCGTCACCTTCGTGACGATGGTCTACATCGTCGTGCTGAACCCGATCATCCTCGGGACGATCCCCGACAAGACCGGCCACTTCCTCGGCGGCGGCACGCACGGCCCGAACATCACCGCGATCGCCGGCGCCACCGCCGTCGTCGCAGCGTTCTTCACGCTGCTGATGGGCATCGTGGGGCGCTACCCGTTCGCGCTCGCGACCGGCCTCGGCCTGAACGCCTTCGTCACCTTCCAGGTCGCCACCCGCATGTCGTGGGCGTCGGCGATGGGCCTGGTCGTGATCGAGGGCCTGGTGATCGTCGTCCTGGTGCTCACCGGCTTCCGGACGGCGGTGTTCAACGCGATCCCGCGCGAGCTCAAGAGCGCCATCGCCGTCGGCATCGGCCTGTTCATCGCGCTCATCGGCTTCGTCGACGCCGGCTTCGTGCGCCCGGGCAACCCGGTGCTGCAGCTCGGGTCGTCCGGCTCGGGTCTGCGCGGCTGGCCGACGCTGGTCTTCGTGCTCGGCGTGCTGCTCATCGCCGCGCTCATGGCCCGCAAGGTGCGCGGCGCGATCCTCATCGGCATCGTCGCGATGACCGTGCTGTCGCTGATCATCGAGTCGATCGCCAAGGTCGGGGCGTTCGACGCGAAGAAGAACCCGAACGGCTGGCAGCTGTCCGTCCCGACCTTCAAGGGCAAGCACTTCGGCGCGCCCGACCTCGGGCTCATCGGCCACTTCTCGCTCGGCGGCGGCTTCTCGGCTATCGGCGTGGTGTCCGGCATCGTCGTCGTCTTCTCGCTCGTGCTCTCAGACTTCTTCGACGTCATGGGCACCACGATCGGGCTGGCGAGCGAGGCCGACCTGCTCGACGAGCAGGGCAACCTGCCCCGCATCCGCGAGGTGCTGCTGGTCGACGGCCTCGCGGCCGTGGGCGGCGGCATCGGCAGCGCGTCGTCGGCCACCACCTACGTCGAGTCGGCGTCGGGCATCGGCGACGGCGCCCGCACCGGCTTCGCCAGCATCGTCACCGGCCTGCTCTTCGTCGTGACCATCTTCCTGTCGCCGATCGCGCAGATCGTGCCGTCGGAGGCGGCGGCCCCCGCGCTGGTCGTGGTCGGCGTGCTGCTCATGCGCCAGGTGCGGTTCATCGACTTCCAGGCCCTCGACATCGCGGTGCCGGCGTTCCTCACCATCGTGCTGATGCCGTTCACCTACTCGATCACCAACGGCGTCGGCGCCGGCTTCATCAGCTGGGTGCTGCTGCGCGCGGCCACCGGCAAGGCCCGCACCGTGCACCCGCTCATGTGGCTGCTGTCGGTGGTCTTCGCCGTCTACTTCGCGATCGACCCGATCAAGGAGCTCTTCGGCATCAAGTAGGACGCGCACCGCCACACACCGCCGGGTCAGCGGGGCGTGGCCCCGGTCGGGCGACGGCGTGGGCTCAGGCGTCGAGCAGCAGGCGGGCGCGGTCGACGTCGGAGGCGAAGACGAGGACGTCGACCCGGCCGTCGCTGCGCTTGGACAGCGACGAGCGGATGCCCGCCTCGGTGAGGGTGGCCCGCGTGCGCAGGGCGTCGGCGCGGGTCTGCTTGGGTGCGATCACCGACAGCAGGCCGAGGTGCGGCGACGCGGCGGCGTCGATGAGCGGCGCGCGGCGCGGCTGCTTCGAACTCCAGACCCAGCGCAGCACCAGCACCAGCAGGCCGACGACGAGCAGGGCGATGATGCCGGCCGACGGGTCGTTGCTCACCCCTCGATTGTGCGCCGTCGCTGGTGGTCGTGCCACGCCCGCACTGCGGCGAGGGTCACGAAGTAGGCGCTGCCCACGACGAGCATGATCCGGACGAACTCGTAGCGGTGCGGGTAGAGGAACGCGCCGATCGCGAGTCCGCCCACCCAGCACAGCGTGCCCACGATCGTGAACGGCCGGGCGAAGCGTGACCGGGCGATGTGCGGCCAGGGCATGTTGGTCAGCTGCAGCAGCGACAGCACCACCGTGATGATCGCGCCGGTGCTGGTCTTGGCGTCGTCGTTCGCGGCCGGGAGCAGGAAGAACAGCACCGGCCCGACGACGTTCCAGGCCGCCGGGAAGCCGCGGAACCAGAACTCCTCGGTCATCATGTCCTTGCGCGCGAACCAGATGGCCGAGGTGAAGACCATCAGGCAGAGCACCGCGATGCCCCAGTTGTTCTGCGGCACGACGTTGAAGGCGTACATGAACGCCGCCGGCACGATCGCGCAGGTGACGAAGTCGATGATGAGGTCGAGCAGGAAGCCGTCGATGCGCGGCACCAGCGTCTCGACCTGCAGGGCGCGCGCGATCGGGCCGTCGACGCCGTCGATGAGCAGCGTCAGCAGAAGCCAGATGATCGCGTAGGACGGCCGCCCGACGATGACGTCGCGCAGCGCGAGCATGGCCGCGACGATGCCGAGCGTGGTGAAGCCGTGCACCGCCCAAGCCCGTCCCCGCTCGTACCGGGTCGCGTCCTTCGGCGGGTGGTACGTGGTCGTCGTATGCGCGGGCGCGGCGGTCACAGGGCCAGCCTAGGCATGCAGGTGCCCGGATCGCGCGATTTCGGGCCGCATCCGGGTCGTCGGTCAGGTCTGCGGCAGGTGTGCGGGACGGTGCGAACTCGGCCACAGTCCTCGCGTCCCGGATCGGCATTCGGACGTCCGAGGAAATACGCTCGAAAGATTCGCAGCCCGGAGGTGTCGTGATGCCCTTCCCCACCGATGACCAGCGGGACAAGCCCTGGCTCATGCGCACGTACGCGGGCCACTCGTCCGCCGAGAAGTCCAACGAGCTCTACCGGCGCAACCTCGCCAAGGGCCAGACCGGTCTGTCGGTCGCCTTCGACCTGCCGACCCAGACCGGCTACGACCCCGACGCCGAGCTCGCGCGCGGCGAGGTCGGCAAGGTGGGTGTGCCGGTGTCGCACATCGGTGACGTGCGCACGCTGTTCCACGACATCCCGCTCGACCGCATGAACACGTCGATGACGATCAACGCGCCGGCGATGTTCATGCTCGCGCTCTACCTGACGGTGGCCGAGGAGCAGGGGGCCGACTTCACCAAGCTGGCCGGCACCACGCAGAACGACATCATCAAGGAGTACCTGTCGCGGGGCACGTACGTGTTCCCGCCGGGGCCGTCGCTGCGGCTGATCACCGACATGATCGCCTACACCGTCGCGCACGTGCCGAAGTGGAACCCGATCAACGTCTGCAGCTACCACCTGCAGGAGGCCGGCGCGACGCCGGTGCAGGAGGTCGCCTTCGCGCTCTGCACCGCGATCGCGGTGCTCGACTCGGTGCGTGACTCGGGTCAGGTGCCCGAGGAGCAGTTCGGCGAGGTCGTCGCCCGCATCTCGTTCTTCGTCAACGCGGGCGTCCGGTTCGTCGAGGAGATGTGCAAGCTGCGCGCCTTCGGCGAGCTGTGGGACGAGATCACCCGCGAGCGCTACGGCGTCGAGAACGAGAAGCACCGGCGGTTCCGCTACGGCGTGCAGGTCAACTCGCTCGGCCTCACCGAGGCGCAGCCGGAGAACAACGTCTACCGCATCCTGCTCGAGATGCTCGCCGTCACGCTGTCGCGCGGTGCCCGCGCCCGCGCGGTGCAGCTGCCGGCCTGGAACGAGGCCCTCGGCCTGCCGCGGCCGTGGGACCAGCAGTGGTCGCTGCGCATGCAGCAGGTGCTCGCCTACGAGTCGGACCTGCTCGAGTACGCCGACCTGTTCGACGGCTCGCCGGTCGTCGCGGCGAAGGTCGCCGAGATCAAGCAGGGCGCGCAGGCCGAGATCGACCGCATCCTCGAGATGGGCGGCGCGGTCGCCGCGGTCGAGAGCGGCTACATGAAGTCGGCGCTCGTGTCGTCGCACGCGCTGCGCCGCCGCCGCATCGAGGGCGGCGAGGACATCGTCGTCGGCGTCAACAAGTGGACCGAGTCAGAGCCGAACCCGCTCGTCGGTGGCAGCGACGGCGGCATCCTCACCGTCGACCCCGCGGTCGAGCAGGCGGCCAAGGAGGCCATCAAGACC
>NZ_JBQCEE010000201.1:0-8421 GCF_051960575.1 Jatrophihabitans sp. | reverse complement strand
GAGCCGAAGCTCAAGGCCTACCTCGAGGTGGTCGAGCCCGGCGGCTCGGCCGACGTCGCGGCCGATCGGCTTGCCGCGCTGCGCGCGGAGGTGTCCGCCGCGCTGGGCGTGTGAGCCGTCACCCGTTCCAGACGTCGGTGACGGTGAGCGGCCGCAACGGCGCCGTCGTCGTCGGGCGGTAGCTCGCCGTCCGCAGCGGCGCGGTCGCGCTGCCGGTGAGCGCCGCGGCACCGCCGTCCAGGCAGGTGTAGGTCAGCGGCACGTGGTCCACCACCGGCACGACCCCGGTGGCCGCGATGCAGCGGATCCCGCCGGCGAGCTGGATCGCCCACGGCCGGTGCACCGTCATCGCCGGCCCACCCGGCAGCGGCTGGGTGAGGCGCAGCGAGACCGGCTTCGACCACGGGTCGGCGTAGCACGTGACGGTGCGGCCCGAGCCGTAGCAGGGGTCGAGGATCGCGTTGCCCGCGAAGCACCGGTAGGCGTCGGCGCTGCCCACGGTGATCGAGGTCGTGAAGCAGTTGCCGGTGCGGGTGCCGCTCACGGCCGCGGCCGAGGGCACGAGGGTGTGGACGACCGTGCTCGGCCGGGCGGCAGCGGGCGTGCTGCTGCTCGAGCGGGGCGACGTCGGCGCGCCCCCGGCGCTGTGATCACCGCCGCCGCTCGACGAGCGGCACGCGTCGAGCGTGCCGACGAGCAGCGCGATCAGGACGATCAGCCCCGAGTTGGACGCCCGGGAGCACCGCGGCCTGCTTGTCACACGGTGCTCCCGGGCGGTGATGATGGCTCACTGCGGGCGACATGATCGCGCCCGACGCTCCATGAGACGTCATCGACGACCGCGACGTTGCCAGGCGGGCCCAGGATTCATCGAAGTGTTACTTCAGAGCCCGCTGGACACCCTGCAGGGCGAACCGCTCGTGGGCCTGCACGTGGCCGCCCGTCCAGGCGACGACGGCGAACGAGCCGGTCGACGCGGCGGGGGCGCGGACAGTGATCGACCACGGCGCGTGCTCACCACCTGCCGGCACGCAGCACACCGCGGCGCTGCGGTGCCCCGCCGCGTCCATCGTGAACGCCTGGATGTTCTCGTCCACCCCCGTGATGTGGCCGCCTGCGCGGAAGGTGCCGGGCACGGCCGAGCCGTAGCTCGGCGTCTCGAGCGAGAAGGTGGTGTCGTCGGTGCCGACGACCTCCCACGGCGCACCGGTGTCACCGGGGTGCTGCTCGTAGCGAACGAGGTGCAGCACGGCCGCGCTGTGCGGCCGGCCGGCCGGGTCGCGATATCCGATGCCGATGTGAGCCTGGTCGGCGCTGATCGACGCGCTGGTGACCAGGCCGAGGTCGGTGAAGCCGAAGGCGCGCACGAAGGCCTGCGCGGTGAGCCGGGCGTCGAGGTGCCACGGCTGGCTGCCGCCGGACGCCCGCCACGCCTGCACCTGCCGGTACGTCGCGAACGGGCCGAGCGGCTGGTACCAGACGTAGCCGGCGGGGACGCGGCACGGCGATGCGTCAGCGAACCAGCAGACGGTCGGCGCTGTCGTGCCGGTGCTGCCGCGCGTGCCCGGCCCAGCCGAGGACTCCGCCAGCACTACGGGCGGCCGCGTGACCGACTCGGCCGTCGCCGGGATGGTCACGGTCGACACGACGGCACCCGACCGGTCCGGCGAGCCGACGGGCGGCGCGGCGCGGTGCGCGTCCGGACGTGTCGCCAGCACCGTCGTCGTGGCGACCGCGGCGGCGACCGCGGCCGCGGCCAACCACGGGGCCGTGCGGGCGAGGCGGGGGCGGGCGCGGGGCGGCTCGGCCGGGTTCAGCTCGTGCTCGGTCACCGTCGCGGCGCGGGCGGCCAGGGCCGCGCGCAGGCGGGTGTCGAGGTCGTCCATCAGAACCCCTCCTCGGCGAGCAGGGCGGCCAGCGCGTCGCGGGCACGCGACGCGGTCGACTTCACCGCACCGGCCGAGATGCCGAGCGTGGCGGCGATCTCGGCCTCCGACAGGTCGGCCCAGTAGCGCAGCACGAGCACCTCGCGCTGCCGGTGGGCGAGTCGGCCGAGGGCTGCCAGCACCGCCCGGTGGTCGGCCGCGAGCAGCACGGGTTCGTCCGCGGGCGCGGTCTGTTCGTCCCACGGCGGCCGGCCCTTGGTCCGCACCGTGCGACGGCGGCGTAGCACCGACCGCGAGCCGTTGACGACGCACGTGCGAAGGTAGGCCAGTGCTGCGTCCTCGGACGCGAGCCCGCCCCAGCGGCGGTGCAGCGCGGCGAACGCGTCCTGCACGACGTCCTCGGCGGTCTCGCGGTCGTCGACGAGCAGCACGGCGAGCCGGACGAGGGCCAGCCGGTGGGCGTGGAACAGCGCGGCGACGCCCGCGTCGGCGCCGGTGGCGGCACCGACGCCGACACCGCCCCGCCGCGTCGCGTCCCGGGGCGACCCGGTCGCCATGGCGGTAGTCATACCTCAGCAGACGCCCGGCGGCCGCCCAGGTTGCGTCCGGGCGCGAAACCCCCCGCTCTGGCTCGTTCTCGAGGCCGGAAACGGGCCGGAGCGGAGGGTTTCCGGGTCAGCGGGGGCCGAACTGGCGGTCGCCGGCGTCGCCGAGGCCCGGGACGATGTAGGCGTTGTCGTTGAGCCGCTCGTCGATCGAGGCGGTGAACAGTCGCACGGGCAGTCCGGACGACTCGAGCCGGGCCACGCCCTCGGGCGCGGCGAGGGCGCAGATGACGGTGAGGTCGTCGGCGCCGCGGGCGGCGAGCAGCTGCAGGCAGTGCAGGAGCGAGCCGCCGGTGGCGAGCATCGGGTCGAGCACGATCACCGGACGCCCGGCGAGCGACGCGGGCAGTGAGGCCATGTACGGCACGGCCTCGTGCGTCTGCTCGTCGCGGGCCAGCCCGACGAAGCCCATCTGCGACTCGGGCAGCAGGTTGAACGCGGCCTCGGCCATGCCGAGCCCGGCGCGCAGCACCGGCACCAGCAGCGGCGGGTTCGCCAGCGCGCTGCCGGTCGTCTCGGCCACCGGCGTGGTGATCGGGCACGGCCGGGTCGCCAGCTCGCGGGTGGCCTCGTAGACCAGCAGCGTGGCCAGCTCGCGCAGCGCGGCGCGGAACTCGGCGTTGCTGCTGTCCTGGTCGCGCATCACGGTGAGGCGGGTCTGGACGATCGGGTGCTCGACGACGACGGTCTGCATGAGCAGTCACTGTAGGACCGCCCGACGCCTACACTCGGCGCAGTGACGACACTCGCGAGCACGACGGCGGCGCCGGCAGACGTCACGCGCGACGTGACCCGTGACGACGCGTCACTGCGCTGGCTCCTGCACGGGCTACCGGGCGTCGACCAGGTCGGCGCCGAGTCGCGCGCCGCCGGACTGGCCACCCGCAGCATCAAGACGACGGCGAAGGCGTGGGCGCTCGACCTCGCCATCCGCATGGTCGACCTGACGACGCTCGAGGGCGCCGACACCCCGGGCAAGGTGCGCTCGCTCTGCGCCAAGGCCATGCGTCCCGACCCCACCGACGCGAGCTGCCCGCCCGTCGCGGCTGTCTGCGTCTACCCCGACCTGGTCGAGACGGCGGTGCACGCCCTGCGGGGCTCGAGGGTGCAGATCGCGTCGGTCGCGACCGCGTTCCCGTCGGGGCGCGCGGCGCTCGCGACGAAGCTGCACGACGTCCGTGACGCCGTCGCCGCCGGCGCGACCGAGATCGACATGGTGATCGACCGCGGTGCCTTCCTCGCCGGCCGCTACGGCCAGGTGTACGACGAGATCGTCGCGGTGAAGGCGGAATGTGGGACGGCGCATCTCAAGGTGATCCTCGAGACCGCCGAGCTCGCGACCCTCGACAACGTGCGCCGTGCGTCGTGGCTGGCCCTGCTCGCGGGCGGGGACTTCATCAAGACCTCGACGGGCAAGCTGACCACGTCGGCGACCCCGCCGGTCGCGCTGGTCATGCTCGAGGCGGTGCGCGACTTCGCGCTCGCGCACGGCGACCGGCGCGGCGTGAAGCTGGCGGGCGGCATCCGCGCCAGCAAGGACGCGATCCGCTACCTCGTCATGGTCAACGAGGTGGCCGGCGAGGCGTGGCTCGATCCCGACCTCTTCCGTTTCGGCGCCTCGAGCCTGCTCAACGACCTGCTGCTGCAGCGGCACAAGCTGACGACGGGCGCCTACGACGGCGCCGACTACGTGGCGGTGGACTGATGGTTCCGACGTTCGAGTACGCCCCCGCACCCGAGTCACGCGACATCGCGCGGCTGAGGCCGAGCTACCAGCTCTTCGTCGACGGCGCGTTCCGCGACGGCGCGGGCGAGTCGATCAAGACGATCAACCCGGCGGACGAGACCCCGCTCGCCGAGGTGTCCGAGGCCGGTCAGCGCGATGTCGACGACGCGGTCGCGGCCGCCCGGCGCGCGTTCGACGGGCCTTGGGGACGCATGCCCGCCGCCGAGCGCGGCAAGTACCTGTTCCGCATCGCCCGGGCGATCCAGGAGCGCGGGCGCGAGCTCGCCGTGCTCGAGACGCTCGACAACGGCAAGCCGATCAAGGAGTCGCGCGACGTCGACATCCCGACGGCGGCGGCGCACTTCTTCTACTACGCCGGCTGGGCCGACAAGCTCGAGTTCGCAGGGTTCGGCGGCAGCCGAGATCCGGCATCGGCCGGGCCGGCGCCGCGGCCGATCGGTGTCGCCGGCCAGATCATCCCGTGGAACTTCCCGCTGCTGCTGGCCGCGTGGAAGATCGCTCCCGCGCTGGCGTGCGGCAACACCGTCGTGCTGAAGCCGGCCGAGACGACGCCGCTCACCGCGCTCGTCCTCGCCGAGATCATCGCCGAGGCCGACCTGCCGCCGGGCGTGGTGAACATTCTCGCGGGCGGTGCGTCGGTGGGCGAGGCGATCGTCGCCCACGACGGCATCGACAAGATCGCGTTCACCGGCTCGACCGACGTCGGCAAGTCGATCCAGCGCGCCGTCGCCGCGTCGGGCAAGAAGCTCACCCTCGAACTCGGCGGCAAGGCCGCGAACATCGTCTTCGAGGACGCCCCGATCGACCAGGCCGTCGAGGGCATCGTCAACGGCATCTTCTTCAACCAGGGCCAGGTGTGCTGCGCGGGCTCGCGGCTGCTGGTGCAGGAGTCGATCGCCGACGAGGTCGAGGCCGCGTTGCAACGCCGGTTGAGCACCTTGCGCGTCGGTGACCCGCTGGACAAGAACACCGACGTCGGTGCGATCAACTCGGCGGCGCAGTTGGCGCGCATCCGCGAGCTCTCCGACTCGGGCGAGGCCGAGGGCGCCACGCGCTGGTCGCCCGCGTGCGACGTGCCCGAGCGCGGGTACTGGTTCGTCCCGACCGTCTTCACGAATGTCTCGCCCGCGCACCGGATCGCGCGCGAGGAGATCTTCGGACCGGTGCTGTCGGTGCTCACGTTCCGCACGCCGGACGAGGCCATCGAGAAGGCCAACAACACCGCGTACGGCCTGTCGGCCGGTGTGTGGACGGAGAAGGGCTCGCGCATCCTGGCGATGGCGAACCGGCTGCGCGCCGGCGTCGTCTGGGCGAACACCTTCAACCGCTTCGACCCGACCGCACCGTTCGGCGGGTACAAGGAGTCCGGCTTCGGACGCGAGGGCGGCCGGCACGGGCTGGAGGCCTACCTTGACGTCTGAACGCGTGCCGGTCCGCAAGACCTACAAGCTCTACATCGGTGGAGCCTTCCCCCGCTCGGAGTCGGGCCGCTCGTACCCGGTGACGTCGGCGTCGGGCGAGCTGCTCGCCCATGCCGCCCAGGCGTCGCGCAAGGACGTCCGCGACGCCGTCGTCGTCGCACGCAAGGCCGTCGGCGGCTGGTCGAAGGCCACGGCCTACAACCGCGGCCAGGTGCTGTACCGGGTCGCCGAGCTGCTCGAGGGCCGGCGCGCGCAGTTCGTCGACGAGGTCCGCGCGGCGGAGGGGGTCTCGGCGCAGGCCGCTGCCGCGCAGGTCGACGCCGCCATCGACCGCTGGGTGCACTACGCCGGCTGGACGGACAAGTTCGCCCAGGTCGTCGGCAGCACCAACCCGGTGGCCGGCCCGTACTTCACCTTCTCGCTGCCCGAGCCGACCGGGGTCGTCGGCGTGCTCGCGCCGCAGGAGTCGTCGCTGCTCGGACTCGTCTCGGTCGTCGCGCCGGCCGTGGCGACGGGCAACACCGTGGTGGTCGTCGCGTCGCAGGCGCGTCCGCTGCCCGCCGTGTCGCTCACCGAGGTGCTCGCGACCTCGGACGTGCCCGGCGGTGTCATCAACGTGCTTACCGGCTTCACCGCCGAACTGGCGCCGTGGCTCGCGTCCCACCGCGACGTGAACGCCATCGACATCAGCGGCGTCGTTGCGGCCGATCGTCCGGCGCTGCAGGCCGCCGCGGCCGACAACGTGAAGCGGGTCTTCGCGCGCGACGACGACTGGGTGTCGCCGCCCGGGCTCGCGCGCCTGCGCGCCTTCGTGGAGACCAAGACCGTCTGGCACCCGATCGGCGTCTAACGCGCGGGCAGCACCCGGCCGGTGACGTCGCCGAGGGTGATCCGGCCGCCGCCTACGCCCGGCGCCGTCGCGCCGATCGTCACGACGTCGCCGTCCTGCAGGTACTCGCGCACACTGTCGTCGTCGCGGGTGAGCGGGTCGGCGCCGTCCCAGGTCAGCTCGAGCAGCGAGCCCCACTGGTCGCGCCGCGCGCCACTCACCGTGCCGGACGCGAACAGGTCTCCCGGCCGCACCGAGGCCCCGTTGACGGTCAGGTGCGCGAGCAGTTGCGCGGGCGTCCAGTACATCGAGGCGAACGGTGGACGCGACACGAGTTGCCCGTCGATCCGCAGCTCGAGATCGATGGCCAGCCCGCGGCCGCCTTCGCTGTCGCCGTCACCGACGAGGTAGGGCAGCACCGGCACGTCGCGCGCCGGCGGGTCGACCCAGGCCGCGTCGAGCGCCGCGAGCGGCGTCACCCACGCCGACATCGACGTCGCGAACGACTTGCCGAGGAACGGCCCGAGCGGCACCGTCTCCCACCGCTGGATGTCGCGCGCCGACCAGTCGTTCACCAGCACGACGCCGAAGACGTGCTCGGCGAACGCCTCGACCCCGACGGGGACGCCCGGTGTCGAGCCGGCGCCCACCACGAAGCCGACCTCGACCTCGAGGTCGAGCTTGCGGGTCGGCCCGAAGACCGGTCCGTCCGGCGCCCCGCGCTGCCCGCTCGGCCGCACGACGTCGGTGCCCGAGACGACGACGCTGCCCGAGCGCCCGTGGTAGCCGACCGGCAGGTGCTTCCAGTTCACCGGCAGCGGCTCGGCGCCGGGGCGGAAGATCCGCCCGGCGTTCATCGCGTGCTGCTCGCTCGCGTAGAAGTCGACGAAGTCGCCCACCGCGATCGGACGGTGCAGCATGACCGCGTCGAGCGGAGTGGCGGCCGCCTCGACCCGGGCCGCCGCCGCGTCGTCGGTCAGCACGGCCTGCAGCTGCGCCCGCACCTCGGCCCAGCGCGCGGGCCCCGCCGCGAGGAACGGCTCGAGCACCGGACCGGCGAGTTCGTCCGCTCCCGTCAGCGTGAAGGCGTCCAGCGCGCGGTCGCCGTGCCGCACCACCACCCGTCTCGGTCCGTCGCCGACCGAGCAGATCCCGAACGGCAGGTGGTCGAGGCCGAACCCGGAGGACATGGCGCCACTCTGCCCGGCGCGGTCAGGTCGCGTCACCCCAGTCCTCGCGCTTCGGCGGCAGCACGCTGCGGTACCGCTGCGAACGCCGGTAGTAGATCCACGTCGGGATGCTCGGGTCGTTCTCGTCCCAGCCGACCGTCCAGAGGCCCCACCACGGTGTGCGCCTGGGGTCGTACGCAAAGGCGCTCAGATGCGCCGGGAACCGGCGCCGAGCCCTGTCGTGCAGCTCCGCGCGCAACTGGTCGTCGTTCGTCAGCTCGAGCAGCCGGCCCTTGGCGTCGGTCACGACGAACGCGAGATTCGCGGCGTCGAGCAGCCGCGCGAGCGTGGCGAACCGAGGATCGCCCCGGCCGGACTCGAGTCGGTCCACGGTCGACGGCGGTACCCCGGCACGAGCGGCCAGTTCTCGCTGCGACCACCCCCGCGACCGACGCGCCGCACGCACCAGCAACGCCGGTGTGAACCGACGGAGCCGCGCGATCACCTCGGCCGGCGGACCGAGCTCGTCGTCGTCGGTGCTGCCGCACCTGTCGCCGGTGTCGGTGTCGGTGTCGGCGTCGGCGTCGGCGTCGGCGTCGGCGTCGGCAGGGTCGGCTCGGTCGGCTCGGTCGGCGCGGTCGGCACTGTCGGCACTGTCGGCTCTGTCGGCACTATCGGCACTGTCGGCACTGTCGGCACTGTCGGCACTGTCGGCACTGTCGGCACTGTCGGCACTGTCGGCACTGTCGGCACTGTCGGCACTG
>NZ_JBQCEE010000200.1:0-3209 GCF_051960575.1 Jatrophihabitans sp. | reverse complement strand
CCTTCCGGAACGTCTACGCGCCGGCACCGACTGCTGTCCCCACACCCTTCGTACCGCCGGCCTCAGGCTTTCCGATCATCGCTCTCGGCGGGGGCATCAGCATCGACCGGTCGGGAAACTCGAGCATCACGCTCCCCTCCGGTGCCGGCATCGCGACGAACGGCGGGGGCGACTTCGCGGGCAGCAACCGGCCCCTGTCGCCGCCTGACGCGCCGATCTATGCGACAGGCGACTGCCCCGACCGGGTATGTCCGACCAACTGGTATCCCAACAGCGGTACGGTTGCCGACCCCTACTACGGGCTGCCGGCTCCTTCCTCGACGGTCACGCAGACCAACTACAACTGCTCCGGCAACACCGTCTCCCCCGGTGTCTACGCGAACACGCTGTCGATCGGCGGCAACACCGTCTGCACGCTGCAGCCCGGCATCTACATCTTCCACGGCGGCATCTCGCTCGCCGGTACCTCATCAATGGTGAGCAGTGGCGGCGTGCTGCTGTACTTCGACAACAACAGCACCATCTCGATGGGTGGCGGGAACAGCATCAAGATCTCACCCATGTCCTCCGGCACCTATAGCGGCATGTCGATCTTCCAAGCGCACGGCGACACAACCTCGATGAGCATCACCGGCAACCCGAGCATCAGCGGTCCAGGAACCGCCAATGCGGGCATCATCTATGCACCGGACGAGGACTACGCGTCCAACGGCAATCTCTCGATCACGTGCAAGCAGTTCATTGTCAGCAGCATCACGATCAGTGGCTCCGCGGGCGGCCTGACGCTCACAACAGGGTGAGTCGACGCGCGATCCGGTGGCTGAATTGCTGGACGACGACGTGAGGTCGGCGTAAAGTTGCGTGGTGGCGGGGGTCGCCTTCGGCACGGCAGGAGCCCGCCATGTTCATCGCCTCGCTCGTCCTCGTCACCGCTGCGCTCGTCGCGGTCGTCGGCGTGTGCACACGGAAAGCGCACAAGCCGGCCATCAAGGAGACGGGCAGCCTCGGTGCCCTCGTCCTCACCGGACGCATCGGTGAGGGCAAGCCGTTGTCCGTCACCACCGGCATGACGCCGCGGGTCGCACCGCTGAGCGCGCCGACCAGCGTGCTGCGCCTGCACGCGTCCAACGGCGTCATCGCCTACGACATCGCTGCGGCCGACGTCGTGCTCATCCGCGTGCTCTCGCAGGGCAAGACCGTCTTCACCGCGGGCAGCGACCGCCGCTCGACGGCGCGCACGTGGCACGTCGGCGACATGGCCGGCTGGGAGATCCAGGTCATCGCCATCGACGGCACCGTCCTGCACGCCTTCGGGGCGCCGGGTGCGCGCATCGACGCCGACATCGCGCGGCTCATGACCCGCATGAACGCGGTCGAGGTCATGCCGACGTTCGCGAGCCTCGCCGCGGCGTAGCCCGGCGAGAGCGTACAAACGACGGCATGGTCGCGGTCTGGTCCGTCGTTGCGGGCATCTTCGGGCTCGCGATCGGGTCGTTCCTCAACGTCGTCATCTACCGGGTGCCGGCGGGCCTGTCCGTCGTCAGCCCGCCGTCGCGCTGCCCCGTGTGCGAGCACCAGATCCGCGAGCGGCACAACATCCCGGTGTTCGGCTGGCTGATGCTGCGTGGGCGCTGCTACGACTGCAAGACGCCGATCAGCCCGCGCTATCCGCTCGTCGAGGCGGCCACTGGCGCGCTGTTCGCGGTCGCCGTCGCGATCCTGCTCAGCGCGTCTGAACGCGCGTTGATCCCGGGCACGCTCGCACTCGTCGCGCTGGTCGTCTCGGCCGCGCTGATGCTCGTCGACGGACACCGTCCGCCCCCGAAATTCCTGGCATTGACGACCATTGCCACCGCCGTGCTGTACCTCGCCGCGATCCTTTGGAAGTCGATCTAAACCAGCGCCTCAGTTCGGCCGATCCGGGGGCGTGACCCTCCGCCTGAGCGCCCTGCAGTCGGTGCTCGGCGGGCTGTTGGTGGCCCTCGCGTTCCTGGTCGACCCCGCGCTCGGTCACGCCGCCGTCGCCGCCGCAGCGATCGCCGCGGTGCGGCAGGGCACCAGGGGCCTGCCGCCCGCGCACCGCCGCCCGTGGCAGCTGCTCGCGGGCGTCCAGGTCGTCTGGGCCTGCAGCGACGCCCTCGGGACGCAACCGGCCGGCGCCGCGCTCCGCCTCACCGGCTACCTGGCCGCCGCCGCGGCGCTCGCGGCGATCGTGCACCAACGTCGCGGCGGGTACGACGTGGTCGACTCGCTCGACAACCTCGCCGTCGGCGCGGCGCTCGCACTGCTCTGGTGGGCGGTGTTCGCCCGCCCGGCGCTCGAGGCGGACATCCCCCTGCTGCGCATCGCGCTGCCGGCAGCCGCCGCAGTCGTCGCCGCCATGGTCGTGCGGCTGGTGCTCCAGACACCGGCGCGTCCGGCGGCGCTGACGATCCTGCTGGCCGGGCTCGCCTGCCTCGTCGCCGCCGACTCGGCCACCACCGTCCTCGACCAGTGGGCCGACCCGAGCGCCGGGGCGATCGGTGTGGCCCGCCTCGCCTTCGGCCTGGCGTGCGCCGCGGCTGTGCTGCACCCGTCCCTTACCGTGCTCGTCGCCGAGCGGCTTCCCCGCACCGAACTGTCGCGCGGCCGCATCGTCGCGCTGGGCCTCGCGCTGCCCACCGGCCCGGCGATCGTCGCCGTTCACGCGCTCGCCGGCGACACCGCCGACATGGGGCTCCTCGTCGCCGGCTCGGCCGTCGTCATCGGCCTCGTGCTCGCGCGGCTCGTCGTCACCGTGCGGCGCCTCGTCGCCACGCACCGCGAGCGCGACGCGCTCGAGCAGCAGCTGCTGCACCAGGCCCGGCACGACGTGCTCACCGGCCTGCCGAACCGCGCCGCGGCCCTGCGCGCCACCGAGTCGGCGCTGCACCGCGCGCGCCGCACCGGCGTCGTCGTCGCCCTGCTCTTCATCGACCTCGACGGGTTCAAGGCCGTGAACGACCTGCTCGGCCACGCGGCCGGTGACGCGCTGCTGCGCGAGATCGGGTTGCGGCTGCGGCGCACGATCCGTGAGACCGACGTGCTCGGACGCTTCGGAGGCGACGAGTTCATCGCCGTCGCCGCCGTCGACAGCGTCGACGGGGCCGCGCTGGCGGACCGCATCCGGGCCGCCGTCGCCGAGCCGTACGACGAGCTGCCGCCCGGGCTGCCCATCACGGCGAGCATCG
>NZ_JBQCEE010000199.1:0-2289 GCF_051960575.1 Jatrophihabitans sp. | reverse complement strand
AGCCGGATGTAGCCCAGCCCGACCTCACGCAGCGTCTGCAGGCTCCGGGCGGCGGCCGGCACGTCGCTCAGGAAGTCCGCCGCGTCGTCCACCGAGAGGCCGAGGACCTCGGCGATGTTCTTGCCGCGGTAGGTGACCTCGAGGGTCTCGGCGTTGTAGCGCGCGCCGTGGCACTGCGGGCAGGGTGCATACGTGCCGGGCAGGAACATCAGCTCGACGGAGACGAACCCCTCACCTTGGCAGGTCTCGCAGCGTCCCTCGGCCACGTTGAAGGAGAAGCGGCCGGCGCCGTACCCGCGCTCGCGGGCGGCATCGGTGGCGGCGTACAGCTTGCGCACGGCGTCGAACATTCCGGTGTACGTCGCCAGGTTCGACCGTGGCGTCCGGCCGATCGGCCGCTGGTCGACCAGCACCAGCCGGTCGAACGGCTCCAGGGCGGCCGGGTCCTCGGCGAGCACCTGGCTGACCAGGGTCGACTTGCCCGATCCGGAGACGCCGGTGACGGCGGTCAGGACGCCGAGCGGGATGTCGACCGCCAGGTCGCGCAGGTTGTGGCGACGCACCCCGCTCAGCCGCAGCCAGCCCTGCGGGTCGCGAGCGGCGTGCTCCAGCGGCTCGGCGCGCCCGAACAGGTGCGCGCTGGTCGCCGACTCGGTGACGGCCTCCAGCCCCGCCACCGGGCCGCTGTAGAGCACCCGGCCCCCGGCCGAGCCGGCGCCGGGACCGATGTCGACGACCCAGTCCGCCCGGCGTACGACGTCGAGGTCGTGCTCGACGACGAACAGCGAGTTGCCGGCCGCCTTGAGCCGATCCAGGACCGCCAGCAGCGGCTCGGCGTCGGCCGGGTGCAGTCCGGCGGATGGCTCATCCAGCACGTAGACAACGCCGAAAAGGCCCGACCGCAGCTGGGTGGCGATCCGCAGCCGCTGCGCCTCGCCGGGGGAGAGGGTCGTCGAGCTGCGGCCCAGGCTGAGGTAGCCCAGGCCGAGGTCGAGGAGCACCTCGATCCGGGCGACCAGGTCGGCACAGATCCGCACCGCCACCTCGCGGCCCTGCTCGGGCTGCTCGGCGACCGGTCGCAGGAGCGCGGCCAGCCGGGTGAACGGCAGGTGGTTGACCTCGGCGATCGAGTGTCCGAGGAAGGTCACCGCGAGGGCTTCGGGCCGCAGCCCGCTGCCCTGGCAGTCGGGGCAGGGGGCGTCCTCGACGAAGCGCAGCGCCCGCTCACGCATCCGCTCGCTGGTGGAGTCGGCCAGCACGTGCATGACGTGCTTGCGCGCGCTCCAGAACTTCCCGTAGTAGCCGTGGTCGATGCGGTCGCGTTCGGGCTTGATGAGCACCGAGGGCTGCTCGTCGGTGAACAGCAGCCAGTCGCGGTCCTTCCGGGCGAGCCCGTGCCACGGCTTGTCGACGTCGATGCCGAGTCCGGTCACGATGCTGCGCAGGTTGGCACCCTGCCACGCGCCGGGCCACGCGGCGATCGCCCCTTCGCGGATGCTCAGCGAGGGATCCGGGACGAGCAGCTCCTCGGTGACGTCGTGCACGACGCCCAGTCCGTGGCAGCGCGGACAGGCACCGGCCGCGGTGTTGGGCGAGAACGCCTCGGCCGCGAGATGGTCGGCCCCGGCGGGGTAATCGCCCGCCCGCGAGTAGAGGATCCGCAGGAGGTTCGACAGCGTGGTCAGGGTCCCGACCGACGAGCGGGACGTGGCGGCGCCGCGCCGCTGCTGCAGCGCCACCGCCGGGGGCAGCCCGGTGACCTCCTGGACCTGCGGAGCACCCACCTGCTGCAGCAGCCGGCGCGCGTACGGCGCCACCGACTCGAAGTAGCGGCGCTGCGCCTCGGCGTACAGCGTGCCGAAGGCGAGTGAGGACTTCCCCGAGCCCGAGATCCCGGTGAACGCCACCATCGCGTTGCGGGGCAGGTCGACGTCGACGTTGCGCAGGTTGTGCTCGTTGGCGCCGCGAACGTGGACGAAGGCGTCGGTCGGATCAGTGGTCACGCTCTGTCGTACCCACTGCGGGCACCGCGCACCTGATCGACCCCGTGCGGGCTCCGCCGGCGGGCTCAGCCGGCGAGGGCTCCCGCCGACCAGGCGCTCTGCCAGGCGCCCGGTCGGGTCCCGGTGGCGTTGCGGAAGAACAGCGAGAAGTTGGAGGCGTCGGGGAAGCCCAGGGCGTGGGCGCACCGGGCGGCGGTGTAGCGATCGTGGGCGAGCAGGCGCTTGGCCTCCAGGACGAGCCGCTCGACGATGTACGCCTTCGCCGTACGGCCGGTGGACCGCTGCA
>NZ_JBQCEE010000198.1:0-21535 GCF_051960575.1 Jatrophihabitans sp. | reverse complement strand
GGCCACCTTGGCGGCGTCGCGGCCGGCCTCGAGCAGCGGCACCGCCGGGTCGTCCGGCAGCTTCGTCGGTGGGTTGAGCAGGTCGCCGTGTGCGTGCGTCACGCGGGTGATTCTGCCGTCTCACCGGCGGTGAGCGTCGAGCGCGCGCCCGCGATGAAGAGGTCGATGTTGAAGTCGTAGAAGGCGTCGGGGTCGTCGCAGTCGAACATGTACTGCGCCAGCTCGCGCAGGTACGGGAAGTCGTCGGCGGGCAGCTGCTCGACGGCGGCGCGCTTCTCGGCGATGCGGGTGGCGGCGTCGTCCTCGGTCCAGCCGGCCTCGGCACCCGGCTCGGACTGCACGAGCATGACCGCCAGCTGCAGCGCGTGCATGGCGATGTCGGCGGCCTGGCGCGGGGCGAAGCCCGCGCGCCGCAGCAGCCGCAGCGTGCGCTCGGTCAGCTGCAGCCCCACGGCGCACTGCATGATCCGGCGGTAGGCGAGCTCGCGTGAGCCCGGGTGCCGACGCAGCGCCTGGACGAGTCCCTGCACGATCGCCCGCAGCTGCACGTCCCACGCCTCGTCGTCGGACGCCTCCACGACCAGCGCCGCGAACAACGCGTCACCCATCGCGTCGAGCAGCTCGTCCTTGTTCTTGACGTGCCAGTAGAGCGCCATCGGGGTGACACCGAACTCCTGGCCGAGGCGGCGGATGGTGACGGCGTCGAGCGTCTCGGCGTCCCCGATCTCGAGCGCCCGCTCGACGATCGCGTCGCGGCTCAGCTCGGGCCTCGATGAATTCTTCGCCATCACACTTGACAACTTTACACCGTAGAGGGCTAGCTTTACAGCGTACATTTACGCCGTATAGGAGGCCTCGATGCGAGCCACCCGTCCGCTCCCGACCCTGATCGCCGTGTCGCTCGCGACGTTCATGACCTACCTCGACAACAACATCGTCAACGTGGCGATCCCGGCCATCCAGCGCGACCTGCACCTGACCACGACCGGCCTCGAGTGGGTCGCGAGCGGCTACATCCTGGTGTTCGCGGGCCTGCTGCTCGCCGGCGGACGTCTCGGCGACCTGTTCGGCCGCCGCCGGCTGTTCCTGCTGGGCCTGGGCGTCTTCACCGCGGCCTCGCTGGCCGCCGGTCTCGCCGGCAGCGTCGGCGTGCTCATCGGCGCACGGGCGGTGCAGGGCCTCGGCGCCGCGCTCGTCACCCCGACGACGCTGGCGCTGATCTCGTCGACGTTCACCGATCCGAAGGAGCGCACCCGCGCGATCGGACTCTGGAGCGCGGTCGGCGCCCTCGCGCTCGCGCTCGGCCCGCTGCTCGGCGGGCTCATCAGCGAACACCTGAGCTGGGGCTGGATCTTCTTCATCAACGTGCCGGTCGGCGTGGTGACCATGGCGCTCGCGGCGTGGGCGATCGGCGACGATGAGCGTCGCCGGGTGTCGCTCGACCTGCCCGGCCTCGTGCTCTCGGCGACCACGCTCTTCGCGCTGACCTACGCGCTCATCGAGGGTCACGACCGCGGCTGGACCTCGACGCCGATCATGACGTGCTTCGCGATCGCCGCCCTCGCGCTCGTCGCCTTCGTGGCCGTCGAGACCCGCGTGGCCGAGCCGATGGTCGACGTGCGGCTGTTCACCGACCGCGTCTTCACCGGCGGCATCGTCGCCATCGTCATGTGGGGCTTCGGCCTGTTCGGCATCTACTTCTTCACGTCGCTGTACCTGCAGGACGTGCTCGGCTTCTCGCCGACCGAGGCGGGCGCCGCCTTCGTGCCGATGGCGCTGCTGATGGCGGTCGGGGCGATCGTGTCCGAGCGGGTCGCGAAGGCGATGGGCGCCCACCGCGCGGTCGGGCTGGCGATGGCGCTCATGGCCGCGGGCATCGGCTCGGTGAGCCTGCTCGGCTCGGACGCGTCCTACCTCGCGATCATGCCGAGCTTCGCGCTCATCGGCATCGGCGGCGGGCTGTCGGTGCCGCTGACGGACCTCGTCGTGAGCGCCATGCCGGTCGAGCAGGCGGGTGTCGCGTCCGGGATCTTCAACGCGGCCCGCGAGGTGGCCGGGCTGCTCGGCATCACCGTCATCGGGGCGGTGCTCACGGCCCGGCAGACGTCGGCGCTGCACGCCGGGCACACGCCGCTCGACGCGTTTCTGTCCGGCTACCGTGCCGGGCTGATCGTCGCCGCGGTGCTCGTGGCCGCCGGCGGAGTCGCCGCGTTCGTCGGCCTGCGCAGTACCCGCCGCGACGAGGTGCCGCCGCTGCGCGACGAGCTCGTGCTGGCCGGCTGACACCGACGCACGGCGTGGACGGGGCGGCTCGGCAAGGAGCCGCCCCGCTCGCTGCGTCCGGCCTCAGGCGGAGGCGGACGTCCCCGCCGACTGCAACGCCTCGCAGGCCTCGCCGACGCGCTTGGCCATGCCGGCCTCGGCGACCTTGAGGTAGCTGCGCGGGTCGTAGGCCTTCTTGTTGCCGACCTCGCCGTCGACCTTGAGCACGCCGTCGTAGTTGGTGAACATGTGGCCGGCGATCTCACGGGTGAACGCGTACTGGGTGTCGGTGTCGACGTTCATCTTCACGACGCCGTAGCCGACGGCCTCGCGGATCTCTTCGAGCGCCGAGCCCGAGCCGCCGTGGAAGACCAGCTCGAACGGCCGCTCCTTGCCGAACTTCTGCCCGACCTCGTCCTGCAGGTCCTTGAGGATCGACGGGCGCAGCTTGACGTTGCCCGGCTTGTAGACGCCGTGCACGTTGCCGAAGGTGGCGGCGAGCAGGTAGCGGCCCTTCTCGCCGAGGCCGAGCATCTCGGCGGTGCGCACTGCGTCACCCGGGGCGGTGTAGAGCTTCTCGTTCATCTCGCCGACGACGCCGTCCTCCTCGCCGCCGACCACGCCGATCTCGAGCTCGAGGATGATCCGCGCCTTCGCCGCCTTCTCGAGCAGCTCCTGCGCGATCTCGAGGTTCTCCTGCAGCTCGATCGCCGAGCCGTCCCACATGTGCGACTGGAACAGCGGGTTCTCGCCGCGGTCGACGCGCTCCTGGCTGATCGCGATCAGCGGACGCACGTAGCTGTCCAGCTTCTCCTTCTGGCAGTGGTCGGTGTGCAGCGCGATGTTCACCGGGTACTTCGCGGCGACGACGTGCGCGTACTCGGCGAGCGCGACGGCGCCGGTCACCATGTCCTTCACGTTCAGCCCGGACGCGAACTCGGCGCCGCCCGTCGACACCTGCACGATGCCGTCGCTGCCGGCGTCGGCGAAGCCCTTGAGCGCGGCGTTCAGCGTCTCGCTGCTCGTGACGTTGATGGCCGGGTAGGCGAACCCGCCGGCCTTCGCGCGGTCGAGCATGTCGGCGTAGATCTCGGGCGTTGCGATGGGCATGGCCGTTCCCCTCGTCAGGATCCGTTCGTGTCGCTCGTGTTCCTCGTGTCGAAGTATCGCGTACCCGAGACTTCGCCCTGCGCGAACCGGACTGCCCGTGACATCGCGCTCGTGATCGACTGCGGGCATGGACGTCCTGGTGCTCGGTGGGTCGGTGTTCCTCGGGCGGGCGGTGGTCGACGAGGCGCTCGCGCTCGGTGCGTCCGTCACCGTGTTCAATCGCGGACGCTCGGGAGCGGCGCCGGCCGGGGTGACGCAGCTGGTCGGTGACCGGTCGTCGCCCGCCGACCTCGAGCAGCTGCGCGGGCGGCGCTTCGACCTGGTCGTCGACACCTGCGGCTACGTGCCCGCCGACGTCGCGGCGTCGGCGGCCGTGCTCGCGCCGACGGTCGGCCACTACGCGTTCGTGTCGTCGATCAGCGTGTATCCGGCCTGGCCGGAGGACGCGGAGTACTGGCTGCGTCCGACCTTCGACGGCGACCCGGACGCGACCGGTGAGCGCTCGCCCGAGAACTACGGCCGCTTCAAGGTCGGCTGCGAACTTGCGGTGCAGCGGGCGCTCGGCGACCGCTGTTCGCTGCTGCGGGCCGGCGCGATCGTCGGGCCGCACGACTCGGCGGTCGGGCGGCTGCCCTGGTGGCTCGACCGGGTGGCGCGGGCCGGCGAGGTGCTGGTGCCGGGTGCGCCGGGCGATCCGATGGCGGTGATCGACGCGCGTGACCTCGCGCGGTTCGCGCTCATCGGTGCGTCCGGGACGTTCGTGCTGCCGGGTGCGCCGGGACGCGACACGCGGGCCGACCTCATGGCCGCATGCGTCGCCGCGACCGGCGCGTCCCCCGAGCTCGTGTGGGTCGCCGACGGGTGGCTCGCGGCGCAGGACGTCGCGGCGTGGACGGAGCTGCCGCTGTGGGCGCCCGGCTCGCCGGGCCTGTTCGAGGGCGACGTCGCGCAGGCCGAGGCGGCGGGCATGCGGTGGCGTCCGCTCGCCGAGACCGTCGCCGACACGTGGGCGTGGCAGCGGTCGCTGCCGTCGTGGCGGCCGACGGCAATGGCACCCGGGCTCGCACCGCAGCGTGAAGCCGACCTGATCGCCGGCTGGCGGTCGCACGAGGCGTCCGCGCCCGCTCCCTAGGATCAGGGAATGCACCTGGCCAGCGTCCTCGGGCCCAGCACCCTGCTCAGCGACTTCGGCCTGGCGGGCCTGGCGGCGGTGCTGTTCGCCGAGACCGGCCTGCTCATCGGGTTCTTCCTGCCCGGCGACACGATCCTGCTCGCCGCCGGCATCTCGGTCTCGATCGGCACGCTGAAGACCCCGATCTGGGCGTGGCTGATCGTCTGCCCGCTCGCCGCGATCGTCGGCAACCTGGTCGGCTACGCGATCGGGCGCCGGGCCGGACCCGTGGTCTTCGACCGTCCCGACTCGCGGCTGTTCAAGCCCGAGTACGTGACGCGGTCGCAGGCGTTCTTCGACCGCTTCGGCTGGCCGACGGTGTTCGTCGCGCGGTTCGTGCCGGTCGTGCGCACCGTCGCGCCGGTGATGGCGGGCGTGGCCCGCATGCCGGTGCCGCGGTTCACGCTGGCGTCCGTACTCGGCGGCATCGTCTGGACCGACGGCATCCTGCTCATCGGCTACGCCCTCGGCCACAACCGGTTCGTGCGCGAGCACGAGAGCTGGGTCGACTACTTCGTCGTGATCGTCGTCGTGATCGGCCTGATCCCCGCGCTCGTGCACCTCGTGCAGTCCCGGCGCGGCAGCCGACGCCGGTGAGCATGCCGCCGTCGCTGCTGGTCGGCACCGGCGGTGAGCGTGCGGTGCTCGAGGCGTTCGTCGACGACCAGCGCCTCGAGGTGCGGGCGCTGCTGGACGACCTGACCGAGACGCAGGCGCGTTCGCGGCTGGTGGCGTCGCGTACGACGCTGCTCGGACTGGTCAAGCACTGCACCTTCGTCGAGCGCGCCTGGTACACCGTCTACCTCGGCCGTCGGGCGACGCGGGCGGAGCTCGGCATGCCCACCGACTCGGCCGACTCCTTCCTGCTGGACGAGGCCGACACGATCGCGTCCGTGCTCGCCGGATTCGACGCCGCCGTCGCCGACTCGCGCGCGATCGTCGCCGGCTTCGACCTGGACGCGACCGTCGACCACCCGCACATGGGCACGCTCTCGCTGCGCTGGATCCACCACCACGTGATCCGCGAGCTCGCCCGTCACGCCGGCCACGGCGACATCCTCCGCGAACAACTCCTCACCCCGCTGTAGTTCGCCTGGGCGAGTCGATGCGCTCGACCCGCCAAGGTCACCGCGGCGGCCGCTCGGCGGCATCGCGGGCGGGTCGACGCGTTCGACCCGCCGGGGTGGTCACCGCGCGTCGACGCTGGTGACCGTCTCGGGCGGTCGACCGATCGCGCCCGTGACGCCACTGGCTTCCACAGCCTGTGGACGACGGACGTCGGCGAGCCCGCCGGCCGCGACGATCCTCGGATGCATCGCGTCGACGACGACTCCGACTGGCTGATCGACGACATCATCGAACGCGGACCGCGACCGACCAGGCCGATCACGGCGGGTGACCGATGGCGGTCGTGGTGGCGGGCCCAGGCGCGGCGGTGCCAGGGTGATGCGCTACGCGAACTCGCAGCGCGGCAGGGCTTCGTGATCACCACCGCCCAGGCGCACGCGCACGGGATGACCGCCGTCGACATCAGGCGAGCGTTGCGGCGCCGGACGTGGTGGGCCCCGGCCTACGGCGTCCTCTCACCGGTGATCGTCGACCGCGACGACGACCACGTCGCCGAGCGACGGCGGCACGTGCTGGCCACCGCCGGCGTGGTCCTTTCGCGTCCGGAGCATCTGGCCGGAGCGAGAAGCGCGGCGATCACCCATGGCCTGCCGACGCTGGCCGTGCCGCCGCGTCCCGAGGTCGTCACACGCGCGACCGACACCACCGGCAACCGCCGTCAAGTGCTCGTGCGAGGCGGTCGCGTCGCCGTCCAGCACATCACGACCTGGTACGGCATGCCGATCGTCGTGCCCAGCCGGGCGGTGGTCGACGTCGCGCGGTTCGACCGTCTCGACGGCGTGATGGCCGCAGATGCCGCGCTGCGCGACGAGCTGTGCGGTCCCGCCGACCTCGCGGAGGCCGTGGCGTCGGTCCGAGGCTTCCCGGGCGTACGGAGGGCAGCCGAGGTCCTGCCCCACGCGTCGGGCAAGGCGGAGTCGCCGTTCGAGTCGATCACCCGGCTGGTGATGATCGAGGACGGCTTTCCCGTACCGGAGCTCCAGGTCGCCATCACGACCCGTGGCGTCACCTACCGCGTCGACATGCTGTTCCGCGAGCAACGGCTGATCGTCGAGATCGACGGCCTCTCGAAGTACACGGCCGAAGAGCTCCGGAGGGAGAAACTGCGCGAGGCGAGGCTCCGCGCGCTGGGCTACCGGATCGAGCGGGTGACCTGGGAGGACGTCATGCGCTACTGGCCGCAGACACGAGCGCGTCTCTGGGCCGCGCTGGTCGGCTGACGACGGCGGCGGGTCGAACGCATCGACCCGCCCGGGATGTCACCCGGACCGCCTGTGGACGACCATCTGGGCGGGTCGAGCGTCCTGCGGCCCAACCGGGGTCAGGAGTCGGCGTGGCAGGCGTCGCGGAGCTTCTGGGGCGCGTCCACCTTGAGGCCGAAGAAGGAGGCGGAGAGGTCGCAGCGGTGCTCCTGGACGGCCTTGTCGACCTTGTCCTGGATGGCGGTGCGCTGCTGCCACACCACGACGGCGGCGACGACGACCACGAGGGCGACGACGATCCGGCCGATGATCGCGGTGATCACCAGGCCGATGAGCAGGCCGAGCACGACCAGTCCGACGATGACGCCGATGCCGATCGTCGTCAGGCTCGAGGCGTCGACGGCGACCAGCGCCGCGGGGGCGTCGGTGGCGGTCGCGGTGGCGGCGGCAGCGGTCATGGGCGGAACGATAGCCTCGGGACGTGGCGCCCGAACCCCAGCTCGGTCCCCCGCCGGCCCTGGCCGCGGGCGGCGTGCGCATCGTCGCCCTCGGTGGCATCAAGGAGATCGGTCGCAACATGACCGTCTTCGAGCACTCACCCGATGGACGACCCGGCCGGTTGCTGATCGTCGACTGCGGCATGCTGCTCGGCAAGACCAACTCCCCCGGCATCGACATCACGCTGCCCGACTGGTCGGCCTTCGCCGACCGGCTCGACGACATCGACGCGGTCGTGCTCACCCACGGCCACGAGGACCACATCGGCGCGCTGCCGTACCTGCTGCGCGACCGCCGCGACATCCCGGTCTACGGCTCGCGGCTCACCCTCGCGCTCGTCGCCGCCAAGCTCGAGCAGCACCAGCTGCGCAAGCCCGACCTGCGCCAGGTCGCCGAGCGCGAGCGGGTCGACGTCCGCCCGTGGAACCTCGAGTTCTTCGCGGTCAACCACTCGATCCCGGACGCGATGGCGGTGGCGATCCGGGTCGGCGGGCAGACGATCCTGCACACCGGCGACTTCAAGATGGACCAGACGCCGCTCGACGGACGCCTCACCGACCTCAACGGTTTCACCCGCCTCGGCGACGAGGGCGTCGACCTGCTGCTGGCCGACTCGACCAACGCCGAGGTCGGCGGGTTCATCCCGAGCGAGCGCGACGTCGGCAAGGTCGTCAACGACGTCATCCTCAAGGCCCGCGGACGCGTCATCGTGGCCTGTTTCGCCTCGCACGTGCACCGCGTGCAGCAGGTCATGGACGCCGCCGTCCAGGCCGGCCGCCAGGTGGCCCTCGTCGGACGCAACATGGTGCGCAACATGCAGATCGCCCGCGACCTCGGCCTGCTCGAGGTGCCCGACGACCTGCTGATCGACCTCAAGCTCGCCGAGGAACTGCCGAGCCGGCGGGTGCTGCTCATTTCGACCGGGTCGCAGGGCGAGCCGCTGTCGGCGCTGTCGCGCATGGCCAACCGCGACCACCAGACCGTGCGGATCGTGCCCGACGACACGATCCTGCTGGCCAGCTCGCTCATCCCGGGCAACGAGACGTCGGTCGGCCAGGTGATCAACGGCCTGTCGCGCCTCGGCGCGACCGTCGTGCACAAGTCGATGGCGCTCGTGCACGTCAGCGGGCACGCGCCCGCGGGCGAGCTGCGCTACCTGCTCAATGCGGTGCGGCCGAAGAACCACATGCCCGTGCACGGCGAGTGGCGGCACCTGCGCGCGCACGCGGACATCGCCCGCAGCACGGGCCTGCCGGACGAGCGGATCATGCTCGCCGAGGACGGCACCTGCGTCGACCTCGTCGACGGCGTCGCCCGGATCAGCGGCCGCATCCACGTCGGCTACGTCTACGTCGACGGGTCGGAGGTCGGCGACATCGGCGAGCCCACGCTGAAGGACCGCCGCATCCTCGGCGAGGAGGGCTTCCTGTCGATCCTCGTCGCGGTCGACCTCGACGCCGGCAAGGTGGTGTTCGGCCCGGAGATCACCGCGCGCGGCTTCAGCGACGACCCCGAGGCGCTCAAGCCGATCCAGGCCGAGCTCACCGAGGTGGTCGAGGCTGCCGTGCGCGACGGTGCCCGCGACGTCGACGCGCTGCAGCAGCTGGTGCGCCGCACGGTGGGACGCTGGGTCGACCGCGAGTACCGGCGGCGTCCGATGCTCGTGCCGATGGTCGTCGAGGTCTGATCGGTCGATCGGGTCACCGGCGGCGCGGCGGCGTGTTGTCGCGCAGCGTCATCAGCAGCCCGGCCAGGGCGGCGACGAGCGCGACGACCAGCACGACCGCGCGGACAGCCGTGGGCGGGTGCGTCCAGGCGGTGACGGCCACGCCCGCGAGCATCGCGGCGACGATGAGCAGCGCGCCGTAGAACGGGGTGCGCATCGGATGATCGCCGCGAGCCATGCCGTCGTCATACCCGGCAGAATGGACGCATGACCGCAGTGCTGCGCCCGCCGGCGCCGATCGAGCAGGGCAGCGTCTCGCCGCGCCGCGGCGTGCCACGCTCGATCGAGCGGCCCCACTACGTCGACGCCAAGCCGGGGACGAAGGTCGACTTCGACGACCCGATGGTGAAGGACGCCGACACCATCGCCCGCATGCGCGTCGCCGGACGCATCGCCGCCGACGCCATCGTCGAGGTCGGCAGGCACGTGGCCGCCGGCGTCACCACCGACGAGCTCGACCGCATCGGCCACGAGTTCATGGTCGCCCGGGGCGCCTACCCCTCGACGCTCGGGTACAAGGGCTTCCCGAAGTCGCTGTGCACCAGCGTCAACGAGGTCATCTGCCACGGCATCCCCGACTCGCGCGAGCTGCGCGACGGCGACATCGTCAAGGTCGACATCACCGCCTACATCGGCGGCGTGCACGGCGACAACTGCGCCACGTTCCTGGTGGGGGACGTCGACCCGGCGGTGCGCGAGCTGTCCGAGCGCACCCGCGAGGCGATGCTGCGCGGGATCAAGGCCGTCGCCCCCGGGCGCCCGATCTCGGTGATCGGACGCGTCATCGAGAGCTACGCCAAGCGCTTCGGCTACGGCGTCGTGCGCGACTACACCGGCCACGGCGTCGGGCCGAGCTTCCACACCAAGCCGACGATCCTGCACTACGACGAGCCGCGCGCCGACACGATCATGCAGCCCGGGATGACCTTCACCATCGAGCCGATGCTCACCCTCGGCGGCGAGCGCTGGTACTCGTGGGACGACGACTGGACGATCCTCACCGCCGACGGCTCGTGGACGGCGCAGTGGGAGCACACCCTCGTCGTCACCGACGACGGGGCCGAGATCCTCACCCTGCCCTCCTCCGCGGCCTGACACGCCCCGGACCCGACCCGTCCCAGACCTGACAAATCGGTCGGGACCTTCGGCCACACTCTCACCCGATCACCCGACTGGCGGTCCGCGCCCCACGACGGCCCGGCACGTCCGTCGGCACGCCGCGAACCACCGCCGAACCCCACGAACCGGGCGGTTCGACTTGAGCGGTTCCCGCGGAACAGGACCCCTGCAGCCCGAACTCGGGACCTGGGGCACGGGACGGTGCGGACTTGTGTCCGGGACCTTCGTCCTGTCTACTTAACGGCGAACTCACACGGCGGGGGTCGTGTCGCATCGATCGCCCGGAGCCTCCTGCATGTCCTTCGCCCGCCGCAGCCTCGCCGCCGTGGTCGTCCTCGCCCTGCTCTCCGCCCTCACGGTCGTGATCGCCGGCTCGGCCGACGCCAGCGCGCGTCACCGCAGCGCCCACTCGTCCGGCGCCAAGCACCACAAGGCCGCGCACCGCAAGCCCGTGCACCGCAAGCACCGCGCGCCGCGGCACACGGCACCGCGCCCCACCTCGACGACGGCGGCCAAGGCTCCGGCGACCAGCGCTCCGACCAAGCACCCGGTGAAGGCACCTGCCCCGACGACGAGCCCCGCACCGAGCCCGACGCCCGCGCCCACGACGAGCCCGACCCCGACGCCCGCCCCGACGCCGAGCGGCGTGACCTGGACGAGCGGTGTCTACCCCGGCGACGGCATCGACGCGGCGGCGGCGACCCGGTTCGGCACCTGGCGCGGCGCGCCGGTCGGCCTGGCGACCGTCTACACCGATCGCAGCAGCTGGGCGAACTTCGCCGACGACATGTGGTGCGTGCAGCAGTACCAGGGCTTCGCGGGCCGGATCTCGATCGGCATCCCGCTCACCCTCGGCAGCACCACCCTCGCCGACGTCGCGAACGGCGCCGCCGACCAGTACTTCACGACCTACGCGCACAACCTCGCCGCACTCGGCCGCGGCACCGCCGACCTGCGCATCGGCTGGGAGTTCAACGGCGACTGGATGCCGTGGAGCGCCACCGACCCCACCGCCTTCGTCGCGGCCTTCCGCCACGTCGCACGACTGTTCAAGACGGTGCTGCCGCAGGCGACGATCGACTGGAACGGCAACTGGGGCGGCAGCCAGTCGGGGCACGACCCGTTCACCGAGCTCTGGCCGGGCGACGACGTGGTCGACGTCGTCGGCCTCGACGCCTACGACGGCGGCTGGGTGCCCGCCCGCACCGCGGCCGAGTTCGCCACCTGGGCGGCGGCCGACCACGGTCTGGACGCGTGGCTCGCCTTCGCCCAGCAGCACGGCAAGAAGCTGGCGCTGCCCGAGTGGGGTGACCTTGCCAACGAGGCCGACGGCGACAACCCGGCGTTCATCGACGGCATGGTCGGCTTCTTCCGCGCGCACGCGGCGGACCTGGCCTACGAGGCCTACTTCAACGACACGAACTCGGCGTTCTACACGACCGGCGGCGCGACGTCGCTGACCCGCTCGGCCGCCGAGTACCGCGCGCAGTGGAGCGGCGCCGCGGCCTGATCACCCCGCAGTGGGCCCAAAGCCCCGTCGGTCGCGGGCGGACGTCCCGCACCCTGCCCTGATCACTTCAGCGCGGACGCAGGTGCACGATCAAGGAGGGGACGTCACCCGCACCGAGCCGCCGGAGCCTTCGTGAACCTGCGTCCCCGCCGCCTCGCGGCAGCCCTCGCCATGGGCGCCGCCGTCGTGGCCACGGGGTGCTCGGCCGGGTCGTCCGCCACGGACGCGATGCGGACGGCCCCGTCGTCGCCCGTGCACGCGACCGCCGTCGCCGCCGTGCGCGCCGTCCCGACCGCGAGCGCGCAACTCCGCGGCTGGGCGAGCGGTGTCTACGCCGGGCACGGCATCGACACGGCGGCGGCCCAGGCCTTCGGCACCTGGCGCGGCAGCACGGTCGACGTCGCCACGGTCTTCACCGACCGCAGCAGCTGGGCCGCGTTCGCCGGCGACCTGTGGTGCGTGCAGCAGTACCGCGACTTCCCCGGGCGGCTGTCGATCGCCGTGCCGCTCACGCTGGGCGACACGACCCTCGCCGAGGTCGCCGCGGGTGCGGCCGACCGGTGGTTCACCGCCTACGCCCGGCACCTCGCCGCCCTTGGCCGCCGCCGCGCCGACCTGCGGCTGGGCTGGGACTTCGACCTCGCGTCGATGCCCTGGCACACCGACCGGGCGCGCACGTACGTGGCGGCCTTCCGGCGCGTCAGCCGGCTGCTGACCACGGTGCTGCCCGACGCGACGATCGACTGGGACGGCAGCTGGGGACGCGCCGCCGGCGACCCGGACCCGTTCGAGCTCTACCCGGGTGACGACGTGGTCGACGTCGTCGGCCTCGACGTCTTCGACGACGGGTGGGTCGCCGCGGACTCTGCCGCCCGGTTCCGCAACTGGGCGGCCGCCGACCACGGCCTGGACGCCTGGCTCGCCTTCGCACGCCGGCACCACAAGCGCTTCGCCGTGCCGCAGTGGGGCCTGCACGCCGCAGGACGCGACCACGACGACCCGACGTTCGTCTCCGGCATGCACGCCTTCTTCACCGCCCATGCCCGAGAGCTCGCCTACGAGGCGTACTTCGACGACGACGACAGCGCGCTCCGGGGCCGCCCGCTCGTCCGGTCGGCGGCGACCTATCGCCGCCTGTGGCACGAGGCGTCCTGACACCGGCCGACGGGACAAGATCGGGCATGGGGCAGGCTGCTTCTGAGGAGGTGGCCGCCGCGTGATCCGTTTCGGCATCGCCGAGGTCGACTTCGGCGGCGACGAGCCCGTCGTGCGGCGTCCCGACGACCTGGCACCCCCGCTGCGTCTGCTGGTCATCAGCCGGGTCGGCGGCGTCGTGACGGGCACGGCGTACACCGACGCCTTCGATCACGCACCGACCGACGACGACATCGCGGCGGCAGCAGCGCGACCCACGACACCGGTCGTGTCACGACCGCAGGCGGGCCGGCCTGCGGCGACGCCGGTCGTCGTCATCTGCACCCGCGACAACGCCGACGAACTGCAGCGGCTGCTCGCCAGCCTCGCCGTCCAGACCGTCGCCGAGTTCGAGGTCGTGGTCGTCGACAACGCGCCCGGACGAGGCGCCACCGAGCAGGTCGTCACGGGCGCGGCGATGCCACCGGGCGTGCGGGTGCGGTACGTGCCCGAGCCACGGCCCGGCCTGTCGATCGCGCGCAACACGGGGCTGGGAGCCGTCGACGACGAGCGTGCGGTCGTCGCGTGGCTCGACGACGACGAGACCGCCGAGCCCGGGTGGCTGGCCGGCCTGCTGGCCGCGTTCGCCGAGGTGCCGCAGGCCTGGGCGGTGTCGGGCACGGTGCTGCCGGCCGAGCTCGAGACGCCGGCCCAGCAGCTGTTCGAGCTCTACGGCGGCCACTCGAAGGGGCGTGGCTTCGCGAGGGAGGTCTTCGACCGGACGACGGTCGACCCGCTGCTGCCGCTGCCGCCGTTCGGGGTCGGCGCCAACTTCGCGGCGCCGGCCTGGGTGTACCGCCGGGTCGGCCGGTTCGACGAGTGCCTCGGCGCCGGGACGGTGACGCGCGGCGGCGAGGACACACTCTTCTTCACCGAGGTGCTGCTCGCCGGCGGCAGCATCGTCTACGAGCCGACGGCCGTGACACGGCACCGGCACCGGCGCGAACTGCACGAGTTGGAGGCGCAGTTCGTCGGGTACGGGCGCGGGCTCACCGCCTTCTACACCGCACTGCTCGTCCGGCACCCCCGCCTCGTGTGGAGGCTGCTGCGCTCGGCACCCGCTGCGCTCAGGGCGTTGCGAGGCAGCGCCGCGATGGGCCGGGCGGACATGGGACTCGAGCTGCCGCGCTCGGTGGTGCGCGGCAAGTACTTCGGCTATCTCGCCGGCGCGCCGGTGTACCTGCGCCTGCGCCTCACCGCTCGTGGAGGGCACCGTGCCCGCTGAGCCGGTGGCCGCGATCATCCCGACCATCGGCGGGCCGACGCTGGACGACGCGGTGCGCAGCGCGCTCGCCCAGACCCATCCGGCCATGCAGGTGGTCGTCGTCGCCGACGGGCCGCGCGACCTCGCGCTGGCGGCCGACCTGCGCGACGACCCCCGCGTGCGCGTCGTCGCCACACCGGTGAACGGCGGTCCCGGCGCCGCTCGCCTCTTCGGGCTCGGCGTCACCGACGCCGACTGGATCGCCTACCTCGACGACGACGACACGTGGGCGCCGCACAAGATCGAGCGACAGCTCGCCGCGGCCCGCGACGCGACCAGGCCGCGCGTCGTCGCCTGCCGCGTGACCCGCGTGCATCCCGACGGCACGCACGACGTCGTGCCCCGCCGGCTCACCACGCCGGACGTCCCGCTCGCCGACTACCTGTTCACCCGCGACACCGTCGACCCGTTCGAGGCGGTGCTGATGCCCTCGATGCTGCTGCTGCCGCGTTCGGCCGCGGCACGTGCGGCCGAGGTGCACGAGCAGCGCATCCACGAGGACTGGTCGCACCTGCTGCTGCTCGAGGACGCCGGCATCGAGGTGGTGATGCTGCCCGACGCCCTCGTCCGATACCGGGTCGCCCCGACCGGCGGCTCGGCGTCGTCGCGCACCTCCTGGCGGGTCAGCCGCGCCTGGTTCGACGACCGCATCCGCCGGCTCGGCGCCCGCGCCCACGCCGAAGGGCTGCTGACGGTCACGGCGCCGCTCGCCGCCGCGCAGGGTGATCGACGCGGCTGGTGGGAGGTCGTACGTGCCGCGGCGCGCACGCGGGCGGCGCGCCGCGAGGCCTGGTCGATCCTCGGGATCGTGACGCTGGTGCCGTCCCGGCTGCGTGCGGCCGCCGCGCGGGCCCGCTCGTCATCGAGCCGATCAGGACGAGGCGACCGCGGCTGACGGTCTGCGCAACACGGCCAGCACCGGCGGCAGGAAGATCAGCGCCTCGACGACCTGGGCGAGCAGGATGGCGAAGCCGACCGTGCCGAGCCCGCCGACCGCGGCGCCGATGACCGCAGCGACGACCTGCAGGCCGGCCGTCGCGGTCGAGGCGACGGCGGCACGCGCCATGCGTCCGTGCACCCGCGCGATCACGACGTAGAGGGCCTTCACCGTCGCCGGCAGCGTCGTGAAGCCGAGCCAGACCATCGCCGTCGTGGCATCGACGTAGGCCGGGTTGAAGATCCGCAGGATCAGGTGCGAGCCGAAGCCGAAGACGACGGCCGTGACCACGCTCAGGGCGGTGCAGATGCGCATGCTGGCACGGCACTCATGACCGAGCCGCTCGTCGTCACCCGGTGTCACCGCGAACAGGGCGGTCGACAGGTGCGTCGGGACGATGGTGGCGAAGCTGGTCACCAGCATCGCGGCGGTGAACCCCGCGTTCGCACGCGCGCCGAGTGCGGCGGCGACCACGACCGGGAAGACCAGGCGGGGTGCCGAGACCGACAGGTTCAGGAAGTGGTGCGCGCCGATGAGCCGCCGCCGCGCGACCAGATAGGTCAGCGACGGGCGCCAGGTGCCGGCGTCCGTGGCGCGATCGACGAGCACGAGCGCGACGACCACCGAGAGCGCGAGCGTCACCGTCCACGACAGCACGATGCGGGTCGTGCCGTCGAACAGACCGGCCGCCACCAGCACCGGCAGCAGCACGAGCTTCGTCGCCGAGGCCACGGTGTTGCGGGTGAGCTGGATGCTGCCACGCAGCAGGCCGACCGAGACGTCGTCGAGCAGCAGCGTCGCACCGCTCGCCGCGCCGAGCACCAGGAACAGCGTCACGGCCAGCGGTGAGCCGGTGTCGAGCACGGTGTGGTGCCCATCGGCAGCGGCGATCACCGCGACGACCACGGCACCCAGCAGCGACAGCAGGGTCGCCGCGGCCCCCGTCGAACTGATGATGCGCCGCGCGGCCGAGCGGTCGTCGGCGAGCTCGGCGATCGCGAGGGTGCCGAGGCCGAACAGGCAGATGGCGCCGACGAGCGAGGCGGCGGCGATGGTCGCCGAGCTGCGTCCGACATCGGCCGGGTCGACCGTGCGGGCCGCGACGAGCCAGAAGAAGAAGCCGAGCGCCGAGGTGATCACCGTGCTGCCGTAGAGCGACGCCGCCCCGCGCAGCACCGGGCTGACCCGCATCACGCGTTCCATCGCAGCTGCCGGACGACCGGGGTTCGGGGCCGGTCGCTGCGCACCAGGCGGCAGACGACGTCGTGACCCGCCGGCACCGTCACCTCCACCCCGCGCTGTTGACCTGCTGCCAACACGAGCGGCAGGTCACGCACCTGCGAGCCGTCCAGCAGCCGCAGCACGAAGGCCGCCCTGCCCTGCTCGTGGCTCTCGACGGTGACTCGCACGACCTCGCCGCTCGCCGTGCGGCTGACCGGCACGGCCCACATCGCCGTGGCCTCGCGCGCGGCCGGCGCGTGCCGCTGCGACACCACCGTCACACCGACGGTCGCCGCGACGAGCGCGCCGCACGCGGCTATCGCCGCGAGGCGCGCGGGCGTCACACGCAGCGACCGGCTCGGGCGCGCCGGTCCGGCGCCGCCGCCCGCAGCCAGCGACGCCACCGCGCCGGCCACCACTGTCGTCCAGACGACGACGGGCCGCGACAACGTGACCGGCAGCGCCACCAGCACCACGCCGACGAACAGCGCGACCAGCAGCGCGAGCGCCACGGTCGCGCCGAGCCGCGGCAGCACGTCGTCCGGGTCGGGGAACAGGCGCCGCGCGCCGAGCCGGCCGGGCACCGACAGGGCCGCCGCGGCGAGCACCGCGCCGGCCCACGCCGACACCCCGCCGCCCGTCGACAGGGTCACCGTCGCGGCGGCGAGCACGACGACGGTCCAGCCGACGACCAGCGGCCGCGTGGTGAGGGTCGACGTGGTCATCCGCGCACCAGCCCGCGCACGTCGTAGATCGCGATCTCGCCGTTGTCGAAGACGCAGTCGACAGCGGTGGCGGCGTCGAACTTCGCCAGCGCAGCGGCGGTCGGCGCGGTGGTGTACCGGACGCCGTCGCCGCCGTAGTAGAGGTCGTCCGCCGCGGGCGCCCGCGACAGCAGGCGGTCGACCCAGACGTAGTCGACGCGGTTGCTGCGCAGTTCGCCGAGCACCCGGTCGTCGAGCGTCGCGCGGTAGAAGACGTCGGCGAGTCCGGGCACCGCGTCGCGATGCGCGCGGGTCTCGACCTCGACCAGGCCGTTGTCGTCGGCCGCGACGCGGCTGCCGGTCGGTGTGTGGCGCCCGACCCACTCGGCGGCCGCCACGATGCGCGCGTCCACGCCACGCTCGAAGACCGTCGCTGCGGGCGATCCGCCCGGCAGCCGTTCCCAGAACACCGGCCACGAGATGCACACGCCGGCCAGGACGACGGCGACCAGGACGGCGGCGGACACCGACCGGCGGCGTCCGGCCGTCGCCGCCGCACCCACCAGCCCCGCGACGGCGAGCGCCACCGGTACGTACAGGAACGGGCCCGACCGGCCGGTGAGCTCGCTGCCGCGCGGCGACAGCACCCGGGCGGCGGCCAGCACCGCCAGACCGAGGGCGGCGACCGCGGGCAGCACGGCGTGCCACCGCCGTCCGGCCCGCCATGTGGCCACTGCGGCCCAGGTGCATGCGACCAGCAGCGCGACGAAGCCGGCCGCACCGAGCAGCAGCTCCCAGAGGGGCGGGGTGGACGGCAGCACCGCGCGCACGCCGTCGCCGCGGAGCCGTTGCGGCGTCGCACGGGCGGCGCCGAGCTGCACCGTGTACGGCTGCAGGTAGGCCCAGGTGCCGCGCGCGACCGCGGCGAGCCAGACCAGTGTGACGAGCCCGGACGTCACGGCGAGGATCACGACCGGCCGCGCGGCGGCCGCCGAGCGCGAGCGGCGCGCCCACAGCGCGCACGCGCCGAACGCGAGGGGCAGCACGATCGAGGTGACGTGATGGGTGATGGCGGTGGCGAGGGAGGCCACGGCCGCCGCGGCGAACAGCGCCCGGCGGCGTCGGACGTCCGCGACGCCCGGCAGCGTCAGCGCGCACACGACGGCGAACGACGCGAACACCAGCGCCAGGTTCTCGTACACGTAGAAGGCCATGAAGCGCGCCAGCCCCGGGTTCGCGGCATAGACGACGACACCGACGGCCGCGGCGCGCGTGTCCGGCAGCAGCCGGGTGAGCACGGCCGCCACGAGCAGCACGGTGCCCACGTGGCAGGCGGCGCCGACCACGATGCCGGCCGGTTCGACGCCGAGCCCGGTGAGCCGGGCCAGCAGGCCGCCCACCACCGGCAGCCCCGGGTACGACGACTCGATGGGCAGCGCGGGATTGGCGATGCCGAAGCGGCCCTGCGCGAGCAGGTTCTGCGTCGCCAGCAGGTGCTGCAGCTCGTCGGGGAAGGCGAAGCGGGCCGGGCTGTACAGCCAGCGCGTCGACGCGGTGACGACGGCGAATGCGCCGACGGCCACCGCGAACCGCCGCGGCGACCGCGCCGGCGTCACCGCGAGCGCCGCCATCGGCGTGATCACCACGATCTCACCGAGCCAGAACAGCGCCGTGCCACCGGCGTGGCCGGTGCGGGCGAGCGCGTCGGCGACGGCGACGAGCAGCAGCCCGGCGCACATGGCGACGACGTGCCAGGCGATGTCCGGCTCGGGCGACGTGACACGGCGGCGTGCTGCGGCGCCCGACGCGGCGACAGCCGACACCCGCGCTACTCCCATCGCCGTCGAGGGACGTGTGCCGTCAGCCTAGCCAGCCCCCGTGGCGCGGCATGATCATCCGGGGTGCGTGACCGGGCGTGCCGTACGGTCGCTGACAGCACCGGCGTCGTGTCGAGGGAGCCATGCAGACCACCGTCGTCATCGCGTGCCACACCGACGAGCGGTGGCGGCTGCTGAGGGCGGCGATCGAGAGCGTGCTGCGGCAGACCGCGCCACCCGCGGAGCTCATCGTCGTCGTCGACCACAACCCTGGCCTGCAGCGACGCCTCGAGCAGGAACGGCTGCCGATCACCGTGCTCGCGAACGCCAGTGAGCGTGGCGCGTCCGGCGCCCGCAACACCGGCGCGTCCGCGGCGGCCACCGAGATCATCTGCTTCCTGGACGACGACGCCGAGGCCGACCCGGACTGGCTCGAGGCCCTCGTCGCGCCGTTCGCGTCCCCGCAGGTGGTCGGCACCGGCGGCCACGTGCGTCCGGGGTGGTCGGCCGCGGCGCCGCGCTGGTTCCCCGTCGAGTTCGCCTGGGTCGTCGGCGCCACGCACCGCGGCTTCGCGCCCGCGGACGGGCGCGTGCGCAACGTGTGGGCCGAGAACATGGCCGTGCGCCGCGAGGCCTTCGACGCCGTCGGCGGCTTCCGCACCGGCTTCGGGAAGCTCGGCAATCACTCGCGTCCCGAGGACACCGATCTGTGCATCCGCATGGCGGCGACGGATGGCGAGTGGCGCTACGTCGAGCGCGCGGCTGTCGTGCACCACGTGCCGCCGGAACGGTCGACCTTCGGCTTCTTCGTGCGCCGGTGCTACCACGAGGGCCGCGGCAAGGCCGAACTCAGCGACCTGCTCGGCACGACCGGCGCCCTCACCACCGAGCGGCGGTACACGACCGTGGTGCTGCCGACCGGCGTCCTGCGCGAATGCGCGGACGCGGTGCGCCGGCCGCGCTCCGGCGCGGCGCTGCGTGCGGGAGCGATCGTGCTCGGTCTCGCCGCGACCGTGTGGGGCTATCTCGCCGGACGGGTCGCCGCGGCGCGTGGGCGGGGCTGAGGTCAGGCGGCTTCTCCGAGCGCGAGGGCGCTGCGCCGCGGCGCGGTGGTGCGCTCGGGCGCTGCAACGACCGTTGAGGCCTCGGCCGCACGACGCAGTCGGCGGGCGCGGCGGCGCTCGGTGCCGAGGGTGCGCAGCACGCGCAGCCCGTCGGTGACCGCGTTGAGGTTGCTCTCGCCGTGCACCCGCAGCTGCTCGAAGCTCGGCACCTCGGCGATGCGCAGGCCGGCCACGGCGATCCGGCAGTTGATCACCGTCTCGATCTCGAAGCCGTCGCCCCACACCATGTCGGTGCCGGCCGGCGCGGGGGTCGCGATCCCGGGCAGCTCGAGGTGGTCGAGCACGTGTGCCCAGAAGGCGTTGTAGCCGTAGCAGAGATCGGTGTACCGGGTGTCCAGGATGCTGTTGGCGATCAGGTTGAGGAACCAGTTGCCGGCCCGACGCAGCCGGGTGATGTCTGCGCTGCCACCGCCGCGGGTAAAGCGCGAGCCCTTGGCGAAGTCGGCGCCGAGGATGAGCGCGTCGACGAAGGCGGGGATCTCGGCCGGGTCGGCCGAGCAGTCGGCGTCGAACATGACGATGATGTCGCCGGTCGCGGCGGCGAAGCCGCACGCCAGGGCGTTGCCCTTGCCGCGGCGGGTCTGGCGCACGACCTTGATGCCGGGACGCACGCGGCGCGCGGTCTCGACGGTGTCGTCGGTCGAGTTGCCGTCGACGAGGATCACCTCGTGCACGTCGGGCAGCTGCGGCAGCACGATCTCGAGGTTGCGCGCCTCGTTCTTCGCAGGCACGACGATCGAGACGGTGGGGGCGAGCGACGGCAGGCGCGTCGGACGGGCGGCGATGGCCGGGGCGTGCACGCTCAACAGGGAGCCTCTCGTGGCGACCGGGGGTGTCATCCCCCCTTCGACGCCCGCCGCGCCGCCACGAGCGGTTCGGGACGGAACGGTGCGGACGACCCGACGACGCAGACCGGAGGTCCCCCGCGCGCGGACGGTGGGCTGGGACCTTGGGCCCGGGACGCGACACGATCGCCGCATCTACCGATGTCTCCGGTGAGCGGTAGAGAAGCCGATACGGTCCGATCATGGATCCGGTCCGCAACCCGTACGCGCCGGGCGCCGGGCAGCGACCGCCCGAGCTCGCCGGCCGCGACGCCGAACTGCAGGGCTTCGACGTCGTGCTCGAGCGCATCGCCCGCGGTCGTCCCGAGCGCTCGATGGTGCACACGGGCCTGCGCGGCGTCGGCAAGACGGTGCTGCTCAACGCCACGCGCTCGTCCGCCGTCCGGCGCGGGTGGGGCACCGGCAAGCTCGAGGCCCGGCCCGACCAGCCGCTGCGGCGCCCGCTCGCGGCCGCGCTGCACCTGGCCGTGCGCGAGCTCGGCGGGTCGAACAGGGGCGAGACCGACCACGTGCTCGGCGTCCTGAAGTCGTTCGCCCTGCGGGAGGATGCGGTGCCGGGACGACCGCCCCCGAAGCTGCGCGAGCGCTGGCAGCCCGGGATCGACGTGGCCGCCGTCCCGGGGCGGGCGGACTCGGGCGACATCGAGATCGATCTGGTGGAGCTGCTCACCGACATCGGCGGCCTCGCGCAGGACGCCGGGCG
>NZ_JBQCEE010000197.1:0-2548 GCF_051960575.1 Jatrophihabitans sp. | reverse complement strand
AGGCGGCCGACGTGCCGATCGTGGTCGCGGTGAACAAGATCGACAAGGAGGGCGCCAACCCGGCCAAGGTGCGCCAGCAGCTCACCGAGTACGGCCTGGTCGCCGAGGAGTACGGCGGCGACACGCTGTTCGTGGACGTGTCGGCGCGGAACAACCTCAACATCGACGGGCTGCTCGAGGGTGTCCTGCTCACCGCCGACGCCGCGCTCGACCAGCGGGCCAATCCCGACCAGGACGCGCAGGGTGTCGTCATCGAGGCCCGGCTCGACCGCGGCCGCGGCCCGGTGGCCACGCTGCTCGTCCAGCGCGGCACGCTGCACGTCGGTGACTCGGTCGTGGCGGGTGACGCGTTCGGACGCGTCCGCGCCATGCTCGACGAGCACGGCGAGACGGTCGAGGTGGCCACGCCGTCGCGTCCGGTGCAGGTGCTCGGTCTGACGAGCGTGCCGGGTGCCGGCGACTCCTTCCTCGTCGTCGAGGAGGACCGCATCGCCCGGCAGATCGCCGACCGCCGCCAGGCCCGCGAGCGCAACGCGCAGCTGGCCGCCGGCCGTCGCCGCATCTCGCTCGACGACCTGGACAAGGCGCTCGCCGCCGGCGAGGTGCAGCAGCTGAACCTCATCATCAAGGGTGACGTGTCCGGTTCGGTCGAGGCGCTCGAGGACGCCCTGGTCAACATCGACCTCGGCGACGCGAAGGAAGAGGTCTCGCTGCGCGTCATCGGCCGCGGCGTCGGTGCCATCACCGAGAACGACATCAACCTCGCCATCGCCTCGGACGCCGTCGTGATCGGCTTCAACGTGCGGCCCGAGGGCAAGGCGCGGGAAGCGGCCGAGCGTGAGGGTGTGGATGTCCGGTACTACACGGTCATCTACCAGGCCATCGACGAGATCGAGGCCGCGCTCAAGGGCATGCTCAAGCCCGAGTACGAGGAGGTGCAGCTCGGCACCGCCGAGGTGCGCGAGGTGTTCCGCGTCCCGCGTGTCGGCAACATCGCCGGTTCGCTGGTGCGCACCGGCACGATCCGCCGCAACACCAAGGCCCGTCTCGTCCGCGACGGCATCGTCGTCGCCGACAACCTCACCGTCGACTCGCTCAAGCGGTTCAAGGACGACGCGACCGAGGTGCGGGACGGCTACGAATGCGGTATCGGGCTCGGGTCGTTCAACGACATCAAGATCGGCGACACGATCGAGACGTTCGAGCTGCGGGAGAAGCCGCGGGTCTGATCGTCTTCGGCTGACGGCTCCGCCGAAGTGCGGGGCCCTGGGATAACTACGAAGACCTTTTACATCCCAGGGCCCCACACTTCGGCTCCGCCGTCGCTGTGGTCGTCTCCCGCTGCTGTGCTCTCCCGCGGCTCGTTGGGTCTCGCTCGCGTCGCGCGGGGGATGTCGTCTCCGCCCCGACTGGCCCGGTGGTGGTGATGGGGGCCGTGGGTGACGAGTGTGGGCGTTGGGTGACGGCGTCCAAGATCGGGTGACGGATCTTGGGCTCGGGTGACGGCATTTTCGTCGTCAGTGGATCTGCAGGTCCGTCACTCGATCTTGCGGTTCGTCACCGTATGGCTTGTGGACGGAGGGGGTGGGCGTTCGTGGTGGTGGGGGTCGTGGTGTTCGACCTGCTGCTGGGGGACATCCACTCGTTGAAGGGGAAGCGGTCGGTGGTGCGGCCGGTCGTGGCGGAGCTGTCGCGTCGGTTCTCGGTGTCGGCGGCCGAGACCGGCAGGATGGACCTGCACCGGCGGGCCGAGGTCTCGGTGGCGCTGGTGGGCTCGTCGCATGCGCACGTGCACGAGGTGTTGGACGAGTGCGAGCGGTTCGTCGCCGGCCGGCCGGAGGCGGAGTTGCTCTCCGTGCGGCGGCGGGTGCTCGACGACGACGATCTGGACTGACGACAGCGATCAGGACAGGGACGAGGAGGACACGGTGGTCGACCAGGCGAGGGCCCGGCGCATGGCGGGGCGCATCAAGCAGATCGTCGCGACCGGGATCGAGATGCAGGTGAAGGATCCCCGGCTCGGCATGGTCACGATCACCGACGTCCGCGTCACCGGCGACCTGCACGACGCGACGATCTTCTACACCGTGCTCGGCGGCGACGAGGAGCGTGCGGCCTCGGCCGCGGCGCTCGAGTCGGCCAAGGGCGTGCTGCGCAGCGAGGTGGGGCGCCAGACCGGTGTCAAGTTCACGCCGACGCTGTCGTTCGTGCTGGACGCGGTGCCGGACACCGCGAAGCACATCGACGAGCTGCTGGCCGTCGCGGCGGCCGCCGACGCACAGGTCGAGGCGGCGCGCCGGGGTGCCGTCCCCGCGGGCGATCCCGACCCGTACCGCAAGCCACGCGAGACCGAGGACGACGACGACGTCTGAGCCCGCCGCCGTGACGACGCCGGCGCCCGCGGCCCGACTGCTGCCGTTGGCGGTGTCGGCGTTCGTCGTGCTCGCCGCCGAGCCGCTCTACCTGCTCGTCGACACCGCTGTCGTCGGCCACCTGGGCTCGGTCGCGCTGGCCGGGCTCGCCGTCGGCGGCGGGCTGCTGGCCTGGG
>NZ_JBQCEE010000196.1:0-2038 GCF_051960575.1 Jatrophihabitans sp. | reverse complement strand
GGTGAGAACCGGAGTGAACGCCGACCGGCGCTTCGCGGGGCCACGTCGGCCGGGCAGGGTGGTCTGATGTCTGACGCCATCAAGATCGCACTGCTCGGCTGCGGTGTCGTCGGCACCCAGGTCGTGCGGTTGCTGGACGAGCAAGCGGACGACCTCGCGGCACGGGTGGGCGCGCCGCTCGAACTGGCCGGCATCGCGGTGCGGCGGCCGGCTCGCCACCACGACGTCCCGGCCCATCTGCTGACCACCGATGCCGCCGAGCTCGTCGCGCGCGACGACGTGGACGTCGTGGTCGCGGTCATCGGCGGCATCGAGCCCGTCCGGACCCTGCTGCTGTCGGCGCTTTCGAGCGGCAAGAGCGTCGTCAGCGCCAACAAGGCGCTGCTCGCCGAGGACGGCGCGACGCTGCACGATGCCGCGGCGCGGGCGGGTGTCGATCTCTATTACGAGGCGGCGGTCGCCGGGGCGATCCCGCTGGTTCGGCCGTTGCGTGAGTCGCTCGCCGGCGACCGGATCACCCGGGTGATGGGCATCGTCAACGGCACGACGAACTTCATCCTCTCGCGCATGGACGCCACCGGGGCCGGCTTCGACGAGGCACTCGCCGAAGCGACCGCGCTCGGCTACGCCGAGGCCGATCCGAGCGCGGACGTCGACGGGTTCGACGCCGCGGCCAAGGCCGCGATCCTCGCCGGGCTGGCCTTCCACACCCGCGTGACACTGTCCGACGTCCACCGCGAAGGCATCGGCAGCGTCACCGCCGCCGACATGGCGAGCGCGAAGGCGATGGACTGCACCATCAAGCTGCTCGCGATCTGCGAACGTCGCGGTCTCGACGACGGCCGGGAGAGCGTCTCGGTACGCGTGCACCCCGCGATGCTGCCGCGCAGCCATCCGCTTGCCGGCGTCGGCGATGCGTTCAACGCGGTGTTCGTCGAGGCCGAAGCCGCGGGATCGTTGATGTTCTACGGTCGCGGGGCGGGCGGCGCACCCACCGCCAGCGCCGTGCTCGGCGACGTCGTCGCCGTTGCGCGGAACCGGGTGAGCAGTAGCCGCGGCGCAGGCGAGAGCGCCTATGCCGAACTGCCCCTGCAGCCGATGGGGGAGACCCGCACCCGGTATCACATCGCGCTCGACGTCGCCGACGAGCCGGGCGTGCTCGCCGCGGTCGCGGGCGCCGTCGCCGAGCTCGGGGTGAGCATCCAGACGGTGCGACAGGAAGGGCGTGGTGACGCCGCGACACTGGTCGTGGTCACGCACGCCGCACGCGACGCCGATCTGGCCGCCACCGTGCACCGGCTGGTCGAGATGCCGTTCGTCGGGCGCGCGGCGAGCGTCATGCGCGTCGAGGGGATGGCCACCGAATGAAGCCGTGGCCCGGGCTCATCGAGGTCTACCGCGACCGGCTCCCGGTCAGTGACCGCACGCCCAACATTACCCTGTGCGAGGGCGGCACCCCGCTCATCCCGGCCCGGGAGTTGTCGCGGCGCACCGGCTGCGAGGTGTACCTGAAGGTCGAGGGCGCCAACCCCACCGGCTCGTTCAAGGACCGCGGCATGACCGTGGCGATCTCGAAAGCAGCCGAGGAGGGTGCGCAGGCGGTCATCTGCGCCTCGACCGGCAACACGTCGGCCAGCGCGGCCGCGTACGCGGTGCGCGCGGACATGACCTGCGCGGTGCTCGTGCCGCAGGGCAAGATCGCGCTCGGCAAGATGGCGCAGGCACTGGTGCACGGCGCGAAGCTGTTGCAGGTCGACGGCAACTTCGACGACTGCCTGGAACTGGCGCGCAAGCTCGCCGTCGACTACCCGGTCGCACTCGTCAACTCGGTCAACCCGTTCTGCATCGAGGGGCAGAAGACGGCGGCGTTCGAGATCTGCGACGTGCTGGGCCGCGCGCCCGACGTGCACTGCATCCCGGTGGGCAACGCCGGCAACATCACCGCGTACTGGAAGGGCTACCAGGCGTACGCCGCGGACGGTGTCGTCGCGACGACACCGCGCATGTTCGGCTTCCAGGCCGCCGGCGCTGCGCCCAT
>NZ_JBQCEE010000195.1:0-15914 GCF_051960575.1 Jatrophihabitans sp. | reverse complement strand
CCGCTCACCCCGACCGCCCGTCCGTCAGGGCCCGTGAGCGCGGGCGGGTAGTCTCCGCTCGATCCGAGTCGACATCGGGCCAGCTCCCGAACAGCAGGAGGCGCGACCGTGCAGAAGATCCTCATCGCCAACCGCGGCGAGATCGCCGTCCGGGTCATCCGGGCCTGCAAGGACGCCGGGTACACGTCCGTCGCCGTCTACGCCGAGCCCGACCGCGACGCGCTGCACGTCCGTATGGCCGACGAGGCGTACGCGCTCGGCGGCACCACCCCGGGCGACTCGTACCTGGTCATCGACAAGGTCATCGCGGCGTGCAAGCAGTCGGGCGCGGACGCCGTGCACCCCGGCTACGGCTTCCTCTCCGAGAACGCCGACTTCGCCCAGGCGGTGCTCGACGCCGGCCTCACCTGGATCGGCCCGTCGCCCCAGGCCATCCGCGACCTCGGTGACAAGGCCGTGGCCCGGCACATCGCCGAGCGCGCGGGCGCCCCGCTGGTCGCCGGCACCAAGGACCCCGTCAGCGGCGCCGACGAGGTCATCGCCTTCGCCGAGCAGCACGGCCTGCCGATCGCGATCAAGGCGGTCTACGGCGGTGGCGGGCGCGGCATGAAAATCGCCCGCGAGATGGGCGAGGTCGCCGACCTGTACGACAGCGCCGTGCGCGAGGCGATCTCGGCGTTCGGACGCGGCGAGTGCTTCGTCGAGCGCTACCTCGACCGCTCGCGCCACGTCGAGGCACAGGTGCTCGCCGACACCCACGGCAACGTCATCGTCGTCGGCACCCGCGACTGCTCGCTGCAGCGCCGCAACCAGAAGCTGGTCGAGGAGGCGCCCGCGCCGTTCCTGACCGACGAGCAGCGGGCCACCATCCACGCGTCCGCCAAGGCGATCTGCCGCGAGGCCAACTACTACGGCGCCGGCACCGTCGAGTACCTCGTCGGCGCCGACGGCGTCATCAGCTTCCTCGAGGTCAACACCCGCCTGCAGGTCGAGCACCCGGTCACCGAGGAGACCAGCGGCATCGACCTCGTGCGCGAGCAGTTCCGCATCGCCGAGGGCGAGCAGCTGCGCTTCGACGTCGACCCGACCCCGCGCGGGCACGCCTTCGAGTTCCGCATCAACGGCGAGGACCCGGGACGCAACTTCCTGCCGGCCCCGGGCACGGTGACGAACTACCGCGAGCCGTCCGGCCCGGGTGTGCGGGTCGACTCGGGCATCGAGGCGAACTCGGTGATCGGCGGCGCGTTCGACTCGCTGCTCGCCAAGCTCATCGTCTGGGGCGAGACCCGCGAGCAGGCGCTGCAGCGCGCCCGCCGTGCCCTCGACGAGATGGTCGTCGACGGCATGGCCACCCCGCGGCCGTTGCACCGCGCCGCCGTGCGCGACCCCGCGTTCACCGCCGACCCGTTCACCGTCTTCACCCGCTGGATCGAGACCGAGTTCGACAACCAGATCCCGCCGTTCAGCGGCGCTGCCGGTGCGGCGGACGAGGCCGGCGAGCGCGAGACGATCGTGGTCGAGGTCGGCGGCAAGCGGCTCGAGGTCTCGCTGCCCGCGGGCTTCGGTGCCGGTGGCGGCGGCGGGGTCGCGGCCCCGGCGCGCAAGGCGGCGCCGAAGCGGTCGGCCGGCAAGAAGGCCGGCGCCGCGGCGTCCGGTGACTCGTTGACCGCCCCGATGCAGGGCACCATCGTCAAGGTCGCGGTCGCCGAGGGCGACGTCGTCGAGGCCGGCGCGACGATCGTCGTGCTCGAGGCGATGAAGATGGAGCAGCCGCTGACCGCCCACAAGGGCGGCACCGTGACGAACCTGCACGCCGAGGTCGGCGCCGTCGTCACGTCCGGCTCGGTCATCTGCGACCTGAAGGACTGACGAACAGCCCGCTTGTCCCCCGCCCCAGTCGTTTCCCGGCCCGGGAAATGCCTGGGACGGGGGACAAGCGGCCTGTCAGGCGGTCTGGTTGCGGGAGATCAGCCGCTCGATGAGCAGGGCGCGCTTGGCCGCGGTCGCGGCCATCTCGTCGGTACGGCGACGGACGTCGGAGACCGTCGTACCCGGGCTGAAGACCATCGCCCAGCCGCCCTCCTCGAGCACGGGCACCTGCTCGACGATCGCGGTCTGCTCGACGTGGTGGGTGCCGGTGAGCTCGTGGTCGGACGAGACGACGGCGACGAGCACGTGGCCCTCGGCCACGATGTCGGCCGCCGCCACGATGTGATCGGCGTGCCGGGCGAAGACGCCGGCCGCCGTGACGGTGCGCTTGGCGCGGTCGCGCGCCTCGGGTGAGTAATCGCCGTGCGTGGCCACTTGCAGTCCCTCAATCCAGATCGTCGTGCGACATGAGCCGCCGGGCCGCCTCGGCGACCGAGCCCATCAACGAGGGATACACCCCGATTGTTCCGGCCAGGTCGGTGACCGTCAGCCCCTTCTGCACCGCGAGGGTCACCGGGAAGATCAGCTCGGACGCGTCCGGCGCGACGATCACGCCACCGATCACCGCACCCGTGGCCGGGCGGCAGTACAGCTTGATGAAGCCGTCCTGCAGGCCGCGCATCTTCGCGCGGGCGTTCGTCGCCAGCGGCAGCGTGACGGTGCGCGCCGGCACCTCGCCGGACGCGATCGCCTTGTAGCCGATGCCGACCGTCGCGATCTCGGGGTGGGTGAAGATGTTCGCCGCCACCGTCTTGAGCCGCAGCGGCGCCACCGCCTCCCCCATCGCGTGCCAGACGGCGATGCGCCCCTGCATGCCGGCCACCGACGCGAGCAGCAGCGTCCCGGTGCAGTCGCCGGCCGCGTAGATCGACGGCACGTTGGTGCGCGAGACGCGGTCGACGGCGATGTAGCCGTGCTCGTCCAGGGCGACGCCGGCGTGCTCGAGCCCGAGGCCCTCGACGTTCGGCACCGACCCGACGCACATCAGCGCGTGCGACCCCTCGACCGTGCGCCCGTCGAGCAGCTCGACCACCACGCCGTCGCCGACCACCTTCACCGCCGAGGCGCGGGCCTGCTTCACCAGCGTGCCGCCGCGGGTGGTGAAGACCTGCTCGATCACGGCGGCAGCGTCCGGGTCCTCGCCGGGCAGCACGCGGTCGCGCGACGACACCAGCGTCACCGGCACACCGGCCTCGCTGTACCCGGACGCGAACTCGGCGCCCGTGACGCCAGAGCCGATGACGATCAGGTGCGACGGCGCTTGGTCGAGGTCGTAGACGTCGCGCCATGACAGGATCCGCTGCCCGTCGGGTACGGCGTCGGGCAGCACGCGCGGGGTGCCGCCGGTCGCCAGCAGCACGACGTCGGCCTCGACGGTCTCGGTGACGGCGCCGTCGGCCGCGACGACCTCGAGCCGGTGGCCGCGGCCCCCCTGCTGAGCGGCGAAGCGCCCCGAGCCGTGCAGCACGGTGACGCCCTCGGTCAGCAGCCGGGCCCGGATGTCGTCGCTCTGCTGCTGCGCGAGCGCCTTGATGCGGGCGTTCGCCGCCCGCAGGTCGACGTGCACCTCGCCGGTGCCGACGCCGACGCGGGGCGCGTCGCGCAGGGCGGACACCCGGTCGCTGGTCGCGATGAGGGTCTTGCTGGGGACGCAGTCGGTGAGCACGCAGGCGCCGCCGAGGCCATCGCGGTCGATGACGGTGACCTGGGCGCCCAGCTGGGCGGCCACCAGCGCCGACTCGTAGCCCGCTGGTCCGCCGCCGACGATGCAGATGCGCATGGGGACCATTGTCCCCGATTCCCGCAGGTCACCGGCGCCCGCTGCAGTCTCCGTTAGGCTCCGCCTGATGACCAGCGCCGCGAGCAGCCTGTACGCCGCGTACGGCTCGAACATGGATCCCGAGCAGATGCTCGAGCGGTGTCCCCACTCGCCCGCTGCCGGCACCGGCTGGCTGGTCGGCTGGCGGCTCACCTTCGGTGGCGAGGAGCACGGCTGGGACGGCGCGCTGCCGATGGTCGTGCCCGACTCGGCCGGCCAGGTCTTCGTCGCCCTATACGACATCAGCCCGCACGACATGGCCCAGCTCGACTACTGGGAGGGGGCCGACACCGGCCTCTACACCAAGCTGCGCCTGCGGGTCTCGACCCTCGACGGCGACGAGCTGGCCTGGGTGTACGCCCTCAACGGCTATGAAGGCGGGCTGCCGTCGGCCCGGGCGATCGGGATCATCGCCGACGCCGCCCAGGCCGCGGGCGCGCCGGAGGACTACGTCGCGGAGCTCCGGTCGCGTCCCTGTCGCAGCCTGGGGGAATGAGCTCAGGCGTACTTCGACAGCGCGGCGTGCGCCAGCGCGACGGTGTACCGGACGCCGACCGGAAGCGCGGCCTCGTCGATGTCGAACGTGCCCTGGTGCAGGTCGAACGGACGCCGCCCCTGGGCCCGCACCCCGAGCCGGGCCAGCGCGCCGGGCACCGACTCGAGGAACCAGGCGAAGTCCTCGCCGCCCATGCTCTGCTGGGTGTCGACGAGCGCGTCGTCGCCGAGCGCGCCGCGCACGGCCGAGGCCTGGACGGCCACGGCGTCGGCGTCGTTCACCACGGGCGGCACGCCCTGCACGTACTCGATGTCGACGCCCACCCCTGACGGCGCCACGATCTGCTCGACGAGATGACGCACGAGATCGCCGCTGGCCGCCCAGGTCTCGCGGTCGAAGACGCGCAGGGTGCCGCGCATCAGGCCGGTCATCGGGATCGCGTTCGGGGCGTTGCCCGCCTGCGCCGACCCCCACACCATCGACAGCGCGGCGCGCGGGTCGACGCGCCGCGACAGCAGGCCGGGCAGCTCGGTGATGAGCTGGCCCATGGCGTAGACGACGTCCTCGGTGAGATGCGGCCGCGCCGTGTGCCCGCCCGCCCCGTGCAGGCGCAGGTTCACCTGGTCGCACGCCGCGGTGATCGCCCCGACGCGCAGGCCGACCTGCCCGCTGCGGATGCGCGGGTCGCAGTGCAGGGCGAAGATCTGCTGCACGGGCGCGGCGGGGCCATCGCCGTCCTTCTCGCCGAGCGCGCCCGCCCGGATGACGTGCAGCGCGCCGCCGGGGATCGTCTCCTCGCCGGGCTGGAAGATGAGCCGGACGCGGCCACCCGCGGGCGGCGCGGCGGCGAGCTCGCGGCCCGCGGCCAGCAGGATCGCCGTGTGGGCGTCGTGCCCGCAGCCGTGGCAGACGCCGTCGACCGTCGAGCGGTACTCGACCTGCTTCTGGTCGGGGATCGGCAGCGCGTCGATGTCGGCCCGCAGCGCGACGATCGGCCCGTCGCCGGACCCGATGTCGCACACCACCCCGCTGCCCTCGGGCAGCACGATCGGCGCGAGCCCCGCACCTCGCAGCTCGTCGACGATCAACCCGGTCGTCCGGAACTCGGCGAAGGCGAGCTCGGGGTGCGCGTGGATCTCCCGGCGCAGCGCCACGACGTCCCGCATCAGAGTTTCAGTCCCTCGCGCATCTCGGTGAGCAGCAGGTCGACGACCGGCACCAGCTCACCGGCGTTCGCGGCCGCGGCGGCGCGCTGGCGCTGGTAGCTGGCGCCGCGTTGCATCAGCCGCGGGATGAGCAGCAGCTCGTCCTCGCACTGCAGCCGCCGGGCGATGGGCAGCAGGTCGTCGACCAGGTCGTGCACGGCCGCGACCACCGGCTGCACGTGCCCGGTGTTGTCGGTGATGATCTCGGCGTCGAGGCCGTAGCGGGCCGCGCGCCATTTGTTCTCCCGGACGAGCCAGGGCCGCGGCTCGGGCAGCGTGTAGCCCTCGTCGAGCTGGCGGTCGAAGCGCTCGACCAGGCACTGCGCGAGCGCGGCGACGCAGCTGATCTCGTCCAGGGTCGGCAGGCCGTCGCAGATCCGCAGTTCGACGGTGCCGAAGTTCGGGTGCGGCCGGATGTCCCACCAGACCTCGCGGATCGTCTCGATCGCCTTCGACGAGACCAGCGCGTCCATGTACCGCTCGAACGCGTCCCAACCGGACAACTGGTACGGCAGGCCGGCGGTCGGCAGCGCCTCGAAGATCTTGCTGCGGTAGGACGCGAGGCCGGTGTCCGAGCCGATCCAGTACGGCGACGACGCCGAGAGGGCGAGGAAGTGCGGCACGTAGCCCAGCAGGGCGTTCACGATCGGGATCGCCTTCTGCGGCGCCCGCACCCCGCAGTGCACGTGCACGCCGAAGATCTGCAGTTGACGCGCCATCCACTGGTTGCGCTCGAGCAGCGCGTGGTAGCGCGGCAGGTCGGTGATGCGCTGGGTCGACCAGTCGGTGATCGGGTGGGTGCCGCTGCAGATCAGGCCGGCGTTGAGGTCGGCGGCCGCGGCCGACACCTCGGCGACCGTGGCGGCGAGATCGGCGCGCGCCTCGGCGACGGTCTGGCAGATGCCGGTGATGACCTCGACGCACGACTGCAGCAGCTCGTGCTTGGCCTTCGGGTGCTCGCCGTCGCCCTCGGGTGAGATGGCGGCGAGCACGGCGTCGGAGTGCCCGACGAGCTGGCGGGTGTCGAGGTCGACCAGCTCGAGCTCCCACTCGACACCCAGGCTGGTGCGTTGCGAGGGGGTGAACTCGATGTGCACCCCGGCAGCCTATGCCGCGAGGGCCCGGCCGCACCTCATCCGGCGACGAGCGCCCCGAGCGCCGGGATGGTCAGCACGGTGTCGGCGGCCGGGGGCATCGAGAGCAGCTGCCGGTCGAGGCCGGTCAGCTGCAGCATGCGTGCCGTCGGGCCGTGGACGCCGATGAGCACGAGCGTGCCGCGCATGGCGAGCCACTGGTGGTGCGCCTCGACGAGCACGTCGAGCGCCGCACTGTTCAGGAAGGTGATCGCGTAGGTGTCGACGCGGACGACCCGGCGCCGGGCGCCGTGCTGCAGTTCGAGTTCGGCCTTGAGCGCGGCCGCGACCTCGCCGTCGATCTCACCCGAGAGCCACAGCACGGCACGGTTCGCATCGTGCACGTCGCGCACGATGGAGGCTGGTGGTTGGTCACGGACGAAGACGGGAATGCTCTGCACGGCAGCCTGCCGAGGGGTGGGGCGCGAAAGGGCGCCGAGAGCGCCTGTGGTCTCAGGCTGTACCTGCACGTTACCCCCACTGACCTGGAATGCCGAGGGGAATTTGTTCGGGACTCCCCTGTCAAGATCACGTACCCCATGAAAGCGCTACCGTCACGCGATCCTGCGCGCAATCTGTGCAGACCTGTGCAAACGGACGAACGGGGTACATCGGGCGCGGACGCGGGTAGGGTCGCGGTGTCAGCAGCTTGGAGCGCCGGTGTCCACCGGACGCCACGCCGCGTCCGGGAGTTCGGTCCGGGCGTCCCTGCTGGTCGGCCAAATCACGAGCCGCACATCCGCCGGGTGGCCACCGACTGTGTTCGCTGGAGCAAGAGACCCTTGACGACCGACGCCCACGACCGCGCGTACGGCATGAGCCTGCTGCGCGAGTTCCACTCCCTCCCGCCGGACGACCGCCGGCGCGCCACCCTGCGCGAACAGTGCGTCCATGAGTACCTGCCGCTGGTGCACTACCTGGCCCGCCGGATGGCCCAGCGCAGCGAGGTGCTGCCCGATCTCGTCCAGGTCGGCTCGATCGGCCTGCTGAACGCGATCGACCGCTTCGACCCCGGCCGCGGTGTCGAGTTCGCGACGTTCGCCGTGCCGACGATCAGCGGCGAGATCCGGCGCTACTTCCGCGACACCGGCTGGTGCCTGCACGTGCCGCGGCGCGCGCAGGAGCTGCAGACCGCGATCCGTGAGGCCGAGGCCGCCCTGTCCCAGGAGCTCGGGCGGTCGCCGACCCTCGCCGAGGTCGCCGAGCGCGTCGATGTCGAGCCCGAGCGCGTGCTCGAGGCCAAGGAGGTCGCGCTCGCCCGCAACCCCGTCTCGACCGACGCCCCGACCAGCGACGGCGAGACGCCCGAGCCGATGCCGCTGGTGGCCTTCGAGGACGGCTTCGAGCAGGCCGAGGTGCGCGCCCTGCTGCGTCCCGCGCTCGAGAAGCTGCCCGGACGCGAGCGCGAGATCCTGATGCTGCGGTTCATGGGCGAGCGCACCCAGGCCGAGATCGCCCGCATCGTCGGCGTCTCGCAGATGCAGGTGTCCCGGCTCATCACCCGCTCGCTCGGCGAACTGCGCGCCGCACTCGGCGAGGACGCACTGCGCGAGCCGCCGCTCATCAGCGCCTGACGGTTCGCCGCCGAGCACGCTGGGTAACCCCTTCTCCGACGATCTTGACCGGACGTCCACGACGGAAGGGGACGGCATGACCGACATCCATGCTCCAGGGTTATCCGGTTCCGACCGGCGGGGCGCCACGAGCGCATCCGGCTCGGAGCCGAGCCTCAACCAGCTGGTGGGGCAGTTCTCGCAGCAGGTGACCACCCTGTTCCGGGACGAGCTCAAGCTGGCCCAGCTCGAGATGACCGGCAAGGCCAAGCGCGCCGGCATCGGGGCCGGTGCCCTCGGCACGGCCGCGGTGCTGGCGCTGTACGGCGGCGGCTGCCTGGTGGCGTGCGTGATCCTCGCGCTCGTCGGGCCGCTCGGCACCTGGGGTGCCGCGCTGGTGGTCGGCGGCGTGCTCGTCGTGGTCGCCGGCCTCGCCGCGCTGGTCGGGCTGCTGCAGATCAAGAAGGCGACGCCGCCCGCACCGACCGAGACGATCGCGAGCGTCAAGCTCGACGTGAACGCCATCAAGCCGGGTGGTCACGCATGAGCGACGCGGACCAGCCCCGGACGATGGGCGAGCGGCACCCGATCGACATCACGCCGGACGACCCGGAGCAGCTGCGCGCGCAGATCGAGCAGACCCGCGAGGAGCTCGCCCAGACCGTCGAGGCGATCGCCGAGAAGGTGAACGTCAAGAAGCAGGCCGGCCTCAAGGTCGACGAGGTGAAGACCCGCGTCGGCGAGGCGGCGACCCACGCCGTGCAGGCGGCACCGCCACCGGTGCAGCACGCGCTCGACACCGCGATCACCCGCGCGACCCCGCTGGCCCGGCAGGCCAAGCCGTACCGCAAGGAGATCCTCGCCGGTGTCGGCGCGGCCCTGTTCGTGCTGCTGGTGCTGCGTCGCCGAGGCGACTGATGAAGGCGCTGTACAAGCCGTTCGGGCTGCTCGCGAGCGTGCTCGGCGGCCTGCTCGCGAGCGCACTGTTCGGACGCCTGTGGAAGGCGATCACCGGCGACGACGAGAAGCCCAAGCCCACCGATCACGACCGCAGCTGGGGCGAAGTGCTGACCGCCGCCGCACTGCAGGGCGCTGTCTACGGCGGCGTGAAGGCCTTGCTCGACCGAGCCGGCGCAGCGGGCTTCGCCCGTGCCACCGGCGCATGGCCCGGTGAAGAGACGACCGGCACCACCTCGCAGGAGACGACATGAGCCTCTTGAACCGCTTCAAGCACCACCACACGGACGACGAGTCACAGCAGCGTCCGACGACCGGGTCGGCGTCCCCGTCGTCGGCGACGGGGACGGCGCCGGCCTCACGGCCGGCGCACGCATCCACGTCCACGCCCCGTCCACTCCCCGCGAGCGGCACCGGCGCGGGCGAGGACGTCGACGCCCCGACCGATCTGCCGAAGAGCTCGTGGCTCACCATCGCCAAGCGGGCGGCGAAGCAGGTCGGGCCGGACGAGCTCACCGACCGCGCCGCCGCGCTCACCTACTACGGCGTGCAGGCGATCTTCCCCGGCATCCTGGTGCTGGTCTCGGTCATCGGCCTGCTCGGCAGGTCGACGGCGAACTCGCTGGTCGACAACCTCAAGGGCATCGCACCCGGCGGCGTCACCGACTTCCTGCAGACGGTGATCACCAACGCGCAGAGCCAGAAGACCGCGGCCGGCATCCTCGGCATCGTCGGCATCCTGCTCGCGCTCTGGTCGGCGTCGGGCTACATCGCGGGCTTCATGCGCGCCGCGAACCACGTGTACGGCATCCCCGAGGGCCGGCCGATCTGGAAGACCGCGCCGGTGCGCCTCGGCGTCACGCTGTTCACCGTCGTCTGCATGGTGCTCGGCCTGATCATCGTCGTCGCGACGGGCTCGCTGGCCGACAAGATCGGATCGGCGCTGGGCATCGGCTCGACCGCGGTGACGGTGTGGGAGATCGCGAAGTGGCCGGTACTGCTGATCCTCTTCGCGCTCATGCTCGCGGTGCTCTACTGGGCCACGCCGAACGTGCGCCAGGGCGGGTTCAAGTGGGTCTCCCCCGGCGCTGCCCTGGCGGTCGTGGTGTGGCTCGTCGCGTCCGGCCTGTTCGCGCTGTACGTCAGCAACTTCGGCTCGTACAACAAGACCTACGGCTCGCTCGCCACGGTGATCATCTTCCTGGTGTGGCTGTGGATCTCGAACCTCGCCATCCTCATCGGCGTCGAGATGGACGCCGAGATCGAGCGCGAGCGGGCGCTGCGCGAGGGTGTGCCGGCCGACGAGGAGATGTACGCCGTGCCGCGCGACACCCGCAAGATGGACGATGCGCAGACGGCCACCGCCGAGCGGGTCGAGCAGATCCGCGCCGAGCACTCGGACAGTTCGCCGGCCAACCGCTGAGGCGCCTTCCTCCGGATCTTGATGCCGTCACCGGGCCCTGGCTCGGTGACGGCATCTCGGTCTGTGCAAGGCATCATCGAGGCATGCGCGAGGTCGGCACCCGGGACGGCACGATCAGGCTCGGCCAGTTCCTGAAGCTCGCCGACCTGATCGACGCCGGTGCGGACGCGAAGCAGCTGCTCGCCGAGCACGACGTGCGGGTCAACGGCGAGTCCGAGACGCGCCGTGGGCGCCAGCTGGTCCGCGGCGACGTCGTGAGCGTCGACGGCCGAGCCGTCCGCGTCGGCTGAGTCCGCGACCGTCAGGGCTCGAGCAGCTCGAGGTCGTCGAGCAGGCTCGGATGCGTGGGGTGCCACCCGAGCGCCGCGCGGGTGTGCGCGCTCGACGCCGGCTGGTCCATCGCGAAGATCGGGCCGAACGGGCCGAACGTCTCGTCCGGCACCGACTGCACCGGCAGGCCGAGCCGCCGCCCGACGACCGCCGCGATGTCGCGCCGAAGCCGCCGAGCCCGTGCTCGTGCACGGTGCGCGGCATGCGCAGGGCCGCGGTGCGCACCCGTGCTCGGCGAGCGCCAGCGATGGGGCCGGGCAACCGCGGACTCGGGCCGCGCATCAAGGCCGCCATCACCGGCAGCAGCGAACTGCAGGAGCGCGACGCGCTGAAGAGCGTCGGGCTCGTGGCCGCGATGAGCGAGGCGCTGGTGGCGCGCGGGTCGACGTCGCCGCAGCACACGTCGCGGCCGAGCTCGGACTGCTGGCCTTCAAGCTCGGTTTCGCCCGCTGGACGGAGGGTGACCGCTCCGACCGCACCACGCTCGCCGAGCATGCGGCAGCCACGCTCGCTCGGCGAGCTCCGGCCGGCGACGGCCGCACTGCGCTGAATGCGTCCCGCGAACATTCGTTCCGGGCGAGAAAAGCCATATTGCATATGGGTTTTCCCTTGCAAGCATACCTCTGTTCGGATAGAATCGAACAATGAGCGAGGTGCTGGACGAACAGACGATCAGCGTCCTCACGCCTGACCTCGACACGATGCACGCGGCCATCGACACGATGCTCACGAGATCCCTCGATCCGGACGACGACGACGCGGTGTTGGCAGCGATCATCGAGACCGAGCGCGTACGGCGCCGGCTCGCCGCCCTCGATGCTCGACTGATCACGCATCTCGAGCGGCGCGGCGTCGCGCACGCCAAGGGGCACCGCAGCACGGCGACCCTCCTCGTCTCGGCGCTCCGGGTCTCGGGTGCGGAAGCGACATCCCGAGTACGCCTGGCCGGCGAGGTCTCCCCTCGCTTGTCGTTGCTCGGCGAGGTGTTGCCACCGCACTTCCCAGAGGTCGCCGCCGCGCAGGAATCAGGCGTCATCTCGTCCGATCACGCCCGCATCGTCACCAGCACGATCAACCAACTACCCGGGCACGTGAGTGCGGACGAGGTCGAGGGGATCGAGGACGCCCTGCTCACGCTCGCGCGTCTGCGTGGGCCGGAGATCGTCGGCAAGGATGCGCGACGGGCACTGGTCCTCGCCGAGGTCGAGGCAGCGCCGCCGGAAGCGGACGAACGTCGTCGCGAACGGCGCGGCCTGACGCTGCACCCACGTCCGGACGGCTCGGCACGACTCAGCGGCGAGTTGACGGCGGAGCTCGCCGAGACCCTGCAGACCATCCTCGACCCGCTCGCCGCGCCCAAGCCGATGGCCGACGGCGTGCGCGACCCACGCACCGCGGCCCAGCGCCACCACGATGGTCTGCTGGACGCGTTGCAACGTTTGTTGCGGTGCGGCGACGTGCCCGACAGCGGCGGCGTCACCACCACGGTCACGATCATCATCGACCACGACGCCTGGATCTCGGGCTGTGGCATGGCCACCACCGGCCACGGCGGCATCATCCCTGCGAGCGAGGCGATCCGCTGGGCCGGCGGCGACGCCCGCGTCGTCCTGGTGGCGCTGGAGAAGATGGGCGCCGTCACCGCGCTCAGCGGCGAGCAGCGGTTGTTCACCCCGCAGCAGCGGCGGGCGATGACGGCGAGGGATCGCGGTTGCACCTTCCCCGGGTGCACGGCACCACCGGGTTGGTGCGAGGCCCACCACGTCACCGACTACGCAGTCACCCGCCGCACCTCGATCGACGACGGTGCCCTCGCCTGCGGCTACCACCACCGCGAGGCCTTCAGACAGGGCTGGACGACCACGATGATCGGCGGCCGACCATATTGGGTGCCGCCCCGCTGGATCGACCCGACGCAGACCCCGGTCCGCAACACCGTCCACGACCTCGACTGAGGTGCGCTCGAACGACGAACTTCTCGTTCCCGCGTCGGCTGCTGCGGTGATGCACCACATTCGGATTCCGCGTGCCCGTCCTCGGGAATGACCTTCGTCAGTCGAGACGAAGGAGTAGACGGTGGCGCAGGAACTGAACGGCAAGAAGATCGCCTTCCTCGTGGCGAACGAGGGTGTCGAGCAGGTCGAACTCACCAGCCCGTGGCAGGCGATCGAGGCCGCCGGTGGCACGCCGGTGCTCATCGCGCCCGAGCAGGGCACGGTGCAGGCCTTCGAGCACCTCGACAAGGGCGCCACCTTCGACGCCACGGTGACGACCGCCGACGCCGACCCGGGCGAGTACGACGGTGTGGTGCTGCCAGGCGGGGTGGCGAACCCGGACTTCCTGCGCACCGACGACGCTGCGGTGAACTTCGTGAAGCAGGTCGCCGGCGCGGGCAAGCCGATCGCGGCGATCTGCCATGGCCCGTGGACGCTCGTCGAGGCCGGCGTCGTCCAGGGCAAGCGGCTCACCAGCTGGCCGAGCCTGCAGACCGACATCCGCAACGCCGGTGGCGACTGGACCGACGAGCAGGTCGTGCAGGACGACAGCAACGGCTTCACCCTCGTCACCAGCCGCAAGCCCGACGACCTCGACGCGTTCGACGAGGCGATCGTCGCGGCCTTCGCGTGAATCGAGCCGTGATCCGACCATGACCGCCGCTGTCCTGCGCGCGCTGCTCTCGGACAACGAGGCGTGCGCCAAGGCCGCCGGCCTGCATTACGTCGACCGCACCGTCGTGCCGGGGTACGCCCGGCTGCGGTGCGGTCGCGGGTTCCGCTACCTCGACGAGCACGGCCGCAAGGTCGACGCCGAGACGAAGTCGCGGATCGTGGCCCTGGCCATCCCTCCGGCCTGGCGCGACGTCTGGGTGTGCACCGACAACGACGCGCACCTGCTCGCGACCGGTGTCGACGACCGGGGACGACGGCAGTACCTCTACCACGAGAAGTGGCGCGGCTTCCGCGACCTGGTCAACTTCTACCGGCTCACCGAGGTCGGCCGGCAACTGCCAGGAATCCGCGACGAGGTCGACCGTCAGCTGCGCCGCCGCACCCTCGACCGCGAGCGGATGCTCGCCGCGATGCTGCGCATGATCGACCTCACCGGCATCCGCGTCGGCAACGAGACCTACGCCGACGAGAACGACACGATCGGGCTCTGCACACTGCAGAAGAAGCATGTCACCCTCGAGGGCCGGACGATGCGGCTGAGCTTCCCGGCGAAGTCGGGCAAGCAGGCCGACCTCGTGGTGGGCGACCCCGCGGTCGTCCGGGTCGTCGAGCAGCTGATGCAGCGACGCGGGCGGCGGCTGTTCACCCTGGACAACAAGGCGGTGACGGCCGAGGAGATCAACGAGAAGCTGCACGCCCTCACCGACTTCAGCATGACCGCCAAGGACTTCCGCACGTGGCTCGGCACGGTCACCGCCTTCACCGTACTGCGGCACGCGCTCGACGCCGAAGACCGCGAGAAGCGGGTCGTGGAGGCGGTCGACGCGGCGGCTGCCACGCTGAGCAACACCCGTGCCGTCGCCCGTGCCCACTACGTGCACCCCCACGTGCTCGACACCTATCTCGACGGCACCATGGCCGACTACCTCGAGCGGGTCGAGCCGGTCGAGGCGCCGGAGTTGCAGCTCAACGAGCAGGAGCTGCTCGGCTACCTCGACCTGCTGCTCGCCGAGCACGGGAAGGTGCTGCCCGTCCCTGCCGCCTGAGGCGTTTTCCCCCCGGCCGATCCGGGAACGCGATCGTCATGAGCGACCTGCACATCCCCGACGCGATCAACGCGCTGTACAGCCATCCCGGCCCGTTCGCCACGATCTACCTGGACGCCACCCGCGCCACCGAGTCCGGAGCGCACGAGGTGCAGCTGCGGGTCGATGCCCTGGCCGCGTCCCTGCGGGGCGCAGGTGCGGACGAGAAGACCGTGGACGCGCTGGTCGACGCCGTCACCACCGCCGATCGCGCACCGGGCTCGCACGGCGCGGTGCTGGTCGCCGCGGACGGTGAGGTGCTGCTCGACCGCGCGCTGCCGAACCCGCCGGCGCGCGCGCTCGCCGACCTCTCCCCCGTGCCGCATCTGCTGCCGCTGCTCGCCCAGTCGGCGCCGCGCGTGGCACACGTGATCGTGTTGGCCGACCGCACCGGTGCCGACGTCGTCACCGTGTCGGCCGACGCCGCTGCGTCCGGTGCCGTGCCCCCGCCGCAGGACGTCGAGGGCTCGCACCAGCGGCCGATCCACCAGACCGGACGCGACGTGTGGGACGAGCGGCACCACCAGAACCGGGTCGACAACACCTGGGCGGGGAACGCCCAGGAGGTCGCGTCCTACGTCGAGCGGCAGGTCAAGGCGGTCAGTGCCGAACTGGTCATCTACGGCGGCGATCCGCACGCGGTCGGTATCCTCAAGCAGGCGTTGCCCGAGGTGCTGGGCCAGGGCATCGAGATCGCCGAGGTCGAGAACGCCAGCCGCGCCGCGGGCGGCAACGAGATCCCGCGCTCGGTGCACGACGCCGTGCTGGCCCACCAGTGGCGCGCACGCCGCGGTGTGCTCGAGCACCTGCAGCAGAACCTCGGACGCGAGAAGTGGGCCGTCGCGGGGGTGCAGGCCGTCGTCGAGGCGCTGCGGCAGGCGCAGGTCGACACACTCGTCATCTCCGACGACCCGTCGTCGACGTTGCGCGCGTGGGTCGGCCCGGCGGCGCTCGACATCGCCCTGTCGCGCGAGGACCTCGTCGCAACAGGTGTTGAGTTGCCGCAGCAGGTACGTCTCGATGCCGCGCTCGTCCGCGCCGTCGCCGGCACCAACGCGCAGCTGCTCATCACCCCGAACGGTCACGACTACCTGCCCGAGGGCATCGGCGCCCTGCTGCGCTACTGACCGACCGCGAAACCCCCTGTCCTGGGGGGGGGTGGGGGGGGGGGCGCGGCCCCCCCCCGGCGGGGGGGGGGGGGGGGGGGGGGGGGCCCGGGCGGCGCGCCCCGCCGGGGGGCGGGGGGGTCGCGGGGGGGGGGGGGGGGGGGGGGGGGGGGGGGGGGGGGGGGGGGGGGGGGGGGGGGGGGGGGGGG
>NZ_JBQCEE010000194.1:0-2754 GCF_051960575.1 Jatrophihabitans sp. | reverse complement strand
CGGGTGAGTACGGCGAGGTGCGCTGGGACGCCCTCGTCACCAACCAGCGCGACGAGACCGTCGCGACCTACGACGTCCTCACCCTCGTCGCGAAGGAGTGGCAGTGACCGAGACGCTGCAGTCCCATGTCGACGAGACGATCGGGCACGACCGGCGGATCGAGCCGCGTGACTGGATGCCCGACGGCTACCGGAGGACGATGATCCGGCAGATCGCGCAGCACGCGCACAGCGAGATCATCGGCATGCAGCCCGAGGGTAACTGGATCACGCGCGCGCCGTCGCTGCGGCGCAAGGCGATCCTGCTGGCGAAGGTGCAGGACGAGGCCGGGCACGGGCTGTACCTGTACAGCGCGGCCGAGACGCTCGGGGCCGACCGCGCCGAGCTCACCGAACTGCTCATCAGCGGCCGGCAGAAGTACTCGTCGATCTTCAACTACCCGACGCTGACCTACGCCGACGTCGGCGTGATCGGCTGGCTGGTCGACGGCGCCGCGATCTGCAACCAGGTGCCGCTGTGCCGGTCGTCCTACGGCCCGTACGCGCGGGCGATGGTGCGCATCTGCAAGGAGGAGTCGTTCCACCAGCGGCAGGGCTACGAGCTGCTGCTGACGATGATGCGTGGCACCGAGGCGCAGCGGCAGATGGTGCAGGACGCGACGAACCGTTTCTGGTGGCCGTCCCTCATGATGTTCGGACCGCCGGACGACCGTTCGCCGAACAGCGCGCAGTCGATGGCCTGGGGCATCAAGCGGCACAGCAACGACGAGCTGCGGCAGCGCTTCGTCGACATGTCCGTGCCGCAGGCCGAGAAGCTCGGCGTCACCCTGCCCGATCCGCAGTTGCGCTGGAACGACGAGCGCGGCCACTACGACTTCGGCCCGATCGACTGGGACGAGTTCGGTGCGGTGCTCGCCGGGAACGGCCCGTGCAACGCCCAGCGCATCCAGCGGCGCAAGCAGGCGCACGACGACGGCGCCTGGGTGCGCGAGGCAGCGATGGCCCACGCGGCGAAGGCGGGCGCGCGATGACCGACTTCACGGCCGAGGGCGGTCACGGCGCGGTGCCGACCAGCGGCGTGCCGGTCGGCGCGTCCGCGCGTCCGGGGTACCCGCTGTGGGAGGTGTTCCTGCGAGGCAAGCGCGGGCTGAACCACGTGCACGTCGGGTCGCTGCACGCGGCCGACGCCGAGATGGCGTTGCAGAACGCCCGTGACCTCTACACCCGCCGCAACGAGGGCGTCTCGATCTGGGTGGTGCGTTCGGCCGACATCGTGGCCAGCAGCCCGGACGAGAAGGACCCCTTCTTCGCGCCGTCGGCCGACAAGGTCTACCGGCACCCCACGTTCTATCCGATCCCCGACGACGTCCCCCATATGTGACGGGGAGCTGACATGGACCACGACAACCCCTACGACCTGCTCGGCGACGACTCCGACACCGGTCACCGGTGGGCGTTCGGCACCAACTTCGTCGATCCCCTGGAGGGCATCGACACCCGCGTGCCCGACGACGTCGACGCCGACGCGCTCGCGCGCACCTGTCTCGGCCTCGGCGACGACGCGCTGATCCTCAGCCACCGGCTGCAGCAGTGGATCACCCGGCTGCCCGAGCTCGAGGAGGAGACGGCGATCGCCAACATCGCCCTCGACCTGCTCGGCCAGGCACGCCTGCTGCTTGCCCGCGCCGGCACGATCCTCGGCCGCAACGAGGACGAGCTGGCCTACCTGCGCACCGAGGGCGAGTTCCGCAACGTCCGGCTGGTCGAGCCGGCCGACACCGACTTCGCCGACCTCGTCGCCCGCCTGCTCGTCGTCGCGACCTGGCGGCTCGCGACCTTCGAGGCGCTCACGACCGCACCCGACCCGGTGCTGGCCGCGATCGCGGCCAAGGGCGCGAAGGAACTGGCCTACCACCGCGACCACGCCGCGCTCTGGGTCGTGCGCCTCGGCGACGGCACCGAGCTGTCGCACACGCGCATGCAGGCCGCGCTCGAGCGGATCTGGCCGTACGTCGACGAGCTCTTCGCCGACGCGCCGCTCGGCGCCACCGTCGACCGCGGCGCCGTCGACGCCGTGCTCGACGCGGTGTTCGCCGCGGCGACCCTCGACCGCCCCGCGGTCGCCCCGCGCGCCGGGGTCGCCGGCCGCACCGGCCGCGACGGCGTGCACACCGAGGCGCTCGGCTACGTCCTCGCCGAACTGCAGTCGGTCGCCCGCGCCCACCCGGACGCGACATGGTGACCGCACCGGGCGCGCGAGTGGTGGGTTCCGCCCCGAGTGGTGACATGTTTCCCGCCACTCGCGCGACAACCCACCACTCGGCAGGGGGTGGAGCGCTGTGGGAGGTCGTGGCAGCGACGCCCGACCCCGAGCTGCCGCACGTCACGATCGCCGAGCTCGGCATCCTGCGTGAGGTCGCCGAGGCCGAGGGCGAGGTGGTCGTGACGATCACGCCCACCTACAGCGGCTGCCCGGCGATGCGGGAGATCGGCGCGGACATCACCGCGCGGCTGCACCGCGCCGGGCACGACCGGGTGCGCGTACGAACGGCCCTGAGCCCTGCGTGGACGACCGAGTGGATCACCGAGACGGGACGCCGCAAGCTGGCCGCCGCCGGCATCGCCCCGCCCACGCCGGTGCACCGGCGAGGCCCGGGGGGGGGGGGCGGCCACCCCCGCGCCCGGGCCGCCCCCCGCCGGGGGGCGCGCGCCCCCCCCGCCCGGGGGGGGGGGGGCCCCCCCCCCGGCCCCACCC
>NZ_JBQCEE010000193.1:0-7929 GCF_051960575.1 Jatrophihabitans sp. | reverse complement strand
TTCGGCGTCCTCGTGCTGCTGCTCGGCGCGGTCGCCGGGGTGCGGTCCGCCGCCGTCGTCGCTCGGCACCGTGCGGAATCGGCCGCCGACCTCGCGGCGCTCGCCGGTGCGGGGCGGCTCGGCCTCGGCGTCGACCAGTGCGCGGTCGCCGCGCGGCTCGCCGCGGCCAACGGGGCGTCGCTGCGGTCGTGTCGCGTCCGCTCGGCACCCGACGGGCGCAGCGGCCGCGTGGCCGTGGTCGTCGCCGTCCGGTTGGCCCTCCCGTGGGCCGGGTCGCGTCTGATCACCGCGTCCGCCGTCGCCGGCCGCGACCTGCCGTCGCCGGTCCACGGCCGCGACCTGCCGTCAGCCTCGCTGCCGCCACTGGTTGGCCCGCACGCCGACGTGCGCGTCCACGACGATCCGCTCGAGCCGCTTCGTCCGCGTCGCCTCGGTCCTCGCCGTGCTGAGCCATTCGAGGATGGCCCGCCGCGTCGAGCGTGGGAACGCGTCCCATTCGCGGCGGGCGTCCGGGTCGGCGTCCAGGCGAGTGGCGAGGTCGGGCGGCTCGACGAGCTGCTCGACCTGGTCGAGGGCCGCCCATGTGCCGGAGGCCTTCGCCGCCTCGACGACGGCGAGTCCGGACGCATGCATCAGTCCGGCGGCGATGAGTCGCTCGACGCGCGCCTTGTTCACGGCCGACCAGCTGCTGCGCGGGCTGCGCGGCGAGACGCGCAGCAGCGAGCGGAGCACGTCGACCGAGCGTGGCTGGCTGTCGACCCACCCGAAGCAGAGCGCCTCCTCGACGACGTCGTCGTAGGGGACGTGCGGGCGTCCGCTGTCCTTCTTCCACCGTGACAGCCAGACGCCGGGTGAGGACGCGTGGTGGTCCAGCAGCCACCCGCGCCACTCGGCCCGGCTCTCGACCGTGACCTCGACGAGCGTCACCACTCGCGCACCCTCACCCTCGTCGCCGCCTCGTCACCACGGCACCGGCACGGCGTGCCGGAAGAAGCCACCCCGCGGTCCGTTGTCGGGCACGAGCGCCGCCCACACGACGCTCTCGGCCCCGGCGCCGATCGGGTGCGCGCCCATCGCCTCGGCGCCGGGGTAGGTGGCGGTGAGGCCGGGGCAGACCGCGTTGACGATCACCGGGGTCTCGGCCAGCTCCGCCGCAACGGTGCTCGTGAGGGCCAGCAGGGCGGCCTTGCTGATGCCGTAGCTCGCTGCTGCGCCGCCGCGGCGGGTCAACCCGAAGTCCGGATCGCCGTGCGAGCCGGCGCCGCTGGCCACGTTGACGATGCGGGGGTGCGCGCTGCGCCGCAGCACGGGCAGCAGCGCCTGGATCAACGCCCAGGGGGCGACCAGATTCGTCTCGAGCACGGCGCGGGCGGCGCCGAGGTCGGCGTTCGTCGCCGTCTCGGTCCAGTCGACGTAGGCGGCGGCGTTGTTGACCAGCACGTCGAGCTCGCCGACCCGGTCGGGCAACGCCTGCACCTGCTCGGCGTCGGTGACGTCGAGCCGCAGCGCTCGGTGCCCATCGCCCGGCAGACCGGCCACGACCTCGGCGAGCCGTGCCTCGTCACGTCCGGTGACGATCACCTGATACCCGTGCGCTGCCAGCTGCCGGGCCACCTCGACGCCGAGGCCGCGCCCGGCGCCGGTCACCAGGCTGATGGTCGGTCGGTCCACGCCACGCCTCCGGTTTGAGACGGATCCGTCACAACGAGGCGTAGCCTAGGACGGTGACGCAGACCCGGCAACCCCGCCGCACCGCCGACGAGCGACGGGCGCTCGTGCTCGACACCGCCGAGCGGCTCTTCCGGGCGCGGGGCGTGCACGCCGTCGGCATGGACGAGCTGATCGCCGCCGCGGGCCTGGCCAAGATGAGCGTGTACCGACTGTTCCCGACCAAGGACGCGCTGGTCGGCGCCTACCTCACGCGGCTCGCCGACGGGATCCTCGCGCTCATCGACGCCGACGCCACCACCGCGGCCGACCCACGGGACGCGCTGGTCGCCATGCTCGACGCGATCGCCGCCGACCTGCGTCGCCCCGACTTCCGCGGCTGCCCGTTCGGCAACGCCGCCGCCGAGTTCGAGGACGCCGCCCATCCCGCCCGCACGGTGGCCCGCGACTACCGACGCGGGCTGCGGACGCGCCTGGGCGAGCTCGTCGCCCGCGCGGGCGGGCCGGTCACGGTGGCCGACCAGCTCGCCGTGATCGTCGACGGCGCCTACCTCAACGCCGCGCACCTCGGGCCGGACGGACCCGCCGCCGCCGGGCTCGACCTCGCCCGCGCCCTGGTCGCGACGCTCCCCGGGCCCGAGCCGGCCCGGTCGAACCGCTCGACCCGCCGAGCCGGTCACCACGACGCCTGAACCCTGACCATCTCAGGCGGTCGAGCGCGTCGACCCACCGACGTTGCCGCCAGGACGCCCGCAGGCTGACCGTCCCGGGCGGTCGAGCGCGTCGACCCACCGACATCGCCGGCACGCCGACGCCGTCAGCTCGCGTCGCGAAGATGCCGCAGCACGAGATCGAGCCAGGTGACCGCGCCGGCCTTGTCGAGCGGGTCGTTGCCGTTGCCGCACTTCGGCGACTGCACGCACGACGGGCAGCCCGAGATGCACTCGCACGACCGGATCGCCGCACGGGTGGCGTCGAGCCACTCGCCGAGCGCGTCGTGCCCGCGCTCGGCGAACCCGGCGCCGCCGGGGTGCCCGTCGTAGACGAAGACGGTCGGCTGCCCGGTGTCCGGGTGCAGCGCGGTCGAGACACCGCCGATGTCCCAGCGGTCGCACGTCGCGAACAGCGGCAGCAGGCCGATGGCGGCGTGCTCGGCCGCATGGGCCGCGCCGGGCACGGCGTCGAACGGCAGCCCGAACGCGTCCAGCTCGTCCTGCGGCACGACGTACCAGACGGCGGTCGTGCGCAGTTGCCGCGGCGGCAGGTCGAGCGGCTGCTCGTCGATGAGCTCGCCGGTCGCGAGCCGGCGCCGGATGTAGCCGACGACCTGATTGGTGACGTCGACCGTCCCGACCGCCACCGTGAGCGGCCCGGCGCGCCGGCTGCGCTCGGCCCCGACGATCGCGATGTCGGTGACGTCGCGGGCCGAGGTCGTCCACGGCGGCGACTCGTCGTGCACGAGCGCCACGCCCTCGTCGAGGTCGAGCCGGTCGACGACGTACGCGCGTCCCTGGTGCAGGTAGACCGCGCCCGCATGCACGGTGCCGTCGGCCGCGCCGCGGTCGACGGTGCCGACCAGCGCGCCCGTCGCGGTGTCGACGACCGACACGGGGCCGCCGCCGGTGCCGCGGATGTCGATCACCGGCCGGTCGTGGGAGGTCCAGAACCAGCCCTGCGGACGCGCCCGGAGCACGCGGTCGGCCGTCAGCCGCTCGAGCACGGACGCGACCACCTCGGTCGATCCACCCGGTGAGGCCACGAAGGCGGCCGGCTCGTCGCGTCCGATCGGCAGCTCGGCCGCCGCCGCGCACAGCTGCGGCGCGAGCACGTACGGGTTCTCCGGATCGCACACCGTCGCCTCGACCGGCCGCCCGAACAGCGCCTGCGGATGGTGCACGAGGTAGGTGTCGAGCGGGTCGTCGCGGGCGACGAAGACGACGAGCGCCGGGTCGAGCCCTCGCCCAGCCCGGCCGGCCTGCTGCCACAGCGACGCCACACGGCCCGGGAAGCCGGCGAGGATCACCGCGTCCAGACCGGCGATGTCCATGCCCAGCTCGAGCGCGTTCGTGGCGGCCACGCCCAGCAGCCGGCCCGATGCCAGGGACGCCTCGAGCGCCCGCCGCTCCTCGGCGAGGTAGCCCGCGCGGTAGGCCGCCACGCGTTCGGCGAGATCGGTCGCGCCGGCCTCGGTGAGGTGCCGCTGCGCCGACAGTGCGGTCTGCTCGGAGCCGCGCCGCGACCGCACGAACGCCAGCGTGCGGGCGCCCTCGATCACCAGGTCGGCGAGCAGCCGCCCCGCCTCGGCCCCGGCGGCCCGCCGCACGGGCGCGTCGTGCTCGCCCTTGAGTGCGGTGAGCGGCGGCTCCCAGAGCGCGAAGGTCACCGCGCTGTGCGGCGAGCCGTCGTCGGTCACCGCCTCGACCGGCACGCCGGTGAGCCGGGTCGCCGACGTGGCGGCGTCGGCGGCGGTCGCCGAGGCGAGCACGAACACCGGCCGGGCGCCGTACACCGCGCACACCCGCCGCAACCGCCGCAGCACCTGCGCCACGTGCGAGCCGAAGACGCCGCGGTAGGTGTGGCACTCGTCGATCACAACGAAGCGCAGCCGCCGGAAGAAGCTCGCCCAGCGTCCGTGCTGCGGCAGCAGGCCGCGGTGCACCATGTCCGGGTTGGTCAGCACCCAGTTCGCGTGCGCGCGCACCCAGTCGCGCTCCTCGAACGGGGTGTCGCCGTCGTAGGTCGCCGCGCGCAGGAACGGCAGGTCGAGCGACTCGAGCGAGCCGAGCTGGTCACCGGCCAGCGCCTTGGTCGGCGAGAGATAGAGGACGCGGGCCCGCGGGTCGTCCGCGAGCGCGGCGAGCGCGGGCAGCTGGTAGGCCAGCGACTTCCCCGACGCCGTGCCGGTCGAGACGATCACCGACCGGCCCTCCCACGCCGCGGTGGCCGCGGCGACCTGGTGCGTCCACGGCGCCGTCACCCCCCGGGCGGCGAAGGCGGCCACCACCTCCGGCGGCGCCCACGCCGGCCACGTCGCGGGCCGGCCGGGGCGGGTCGGCAGCTCCTCGACGTGCAGCAGCGGCGACTCGCCCGGCGGCGTGCCTGCGAGCAGGCGGTCGAGCAGGTGGCGCACCCGGTCGATCCTGCCTGCTCCGCGGGCGTCCGGCCGCCCACCTTCCGTGTGGCATCCTGGATCGGAGGTCGATCACCGGATCGACGAGCAGCGACAGGGGCGGGTTGTGTCGATGGAACTTGCAGTCTCGCGCGAGTCGGTCGCCGGGGCGTCGGTGCTCTCGGTGCGCGGCGAGGTCGACGTGTACTCGGCACCCACGCTGCGCGACAACCTCACCGAGCTGCTCGAGAGCGGCGCGGAGGCCGTCGTCGTCGACCTCACCGAGGTCGCGTTCCTCGACTCCACCGGCCTCGGCGCGCTGATCGGCGCACGCACCGAGGCCGAGAACAGCGGCGGTCGGCTCGCGCTGGTCTGCACCAACGACCGCATCCTCAAGCTGTTCACCATCACCGGCCTCGACAGCGTCTTCTCGATCTACGAGGGCGTCGACGAGGCGGTCGCCGGCATCACCGGCTGACCCCGCCGGGGGCGGCGCCGGAGGGCGCTCTCCCGCTCCGGATCACGATCTTTCGCGTGTGGTCGCCGTGAGGTGATCGCGCAGGGTGATGTCCGTCGCAGGCGTGTGCTCGGTCACCGTTACAGTGCGAGCGTCAGTGTCACCAGATGCCCGTGTCCCGGTCGAGCTCCGGCCGGACGACGGGCGCCCGCCACGCCGCCGGGTCGGCGTGCGCGACCCGTGATCGATGTCGAGGGAGATGCATGACTTCGCACCACCTTCTCGCGGCGGACAACCCGCTCGCGATCACCAGCGGCCAGAAGACCTGGGTGTACATCATCCTGGTCCTCGCCGTCGCGGCGCTCGCCTACTCGTACGTCCTCATCCGTGAGGTGCTCAGCGCCGACGAGGGCACCGAGAACATGCAGAGCATCTCGAAGGCGGTGCAGGAGGGCGCGGCCGCGTACCTCAACCGCCAGTTCCGCACGCTGGCGGTCTTCGCGGTCATCGTCTTCGTCCTGCTGATCTTCCTGCCGGTCAACGACGGCGGGACGAGCGTGCGGGTCGGCCGGGCGGTGTTCTTCCTGTTCGGCGCGGCCTTCTCGGCCATCGTCGGCTACGTCGGCATGACCATGGCGACGCGCGCCAACGTCCGCGTCGCGGCGGCCGCCCGTGGCGGCGGTTCCGAGCGCGGCTTCCACGTCGCGTTCCGCACCGGCGGCATCGTCGGCATGCTCACCGTCGGCCTCGGCCTGCTCGGCGCGTCCATCGTGCTGCTCTCGTACAACGAGCACGCCCCGACGGTGCTCGAAGGCTTCGGCTTCGGCGGCGCCCTGCTCGCCATGTTCATGCGTGTCGGCGGCGGCATCTTCACCAAGGCGGCCGACGTCGGCGCCGACCTCGTCGGCAAGGTCGAGGCGGGCATCCCCGAGGACGACCCCCGCAACGCGGCGACCATCGCCGACAACGTGGGCGACAACGTCGGTGACTGCGCCGGCATGGCGGCCGACCTCTTCGAGAGCTACGCCGTCACCCTGGTCGCGGCGCTGATCCTGGGCCAGTCGGCCTTCGGCGCCAAGGGCCTGCTGCTGCCGATCATCATCGGCGGCATCGGCATCCTGAGCTCGGTGGTCGGCATCCTCGCCACCAAGCTGCGCGCCACCGACCGCAACGGCCTCGTGCCGATCAACCGCGGCTTCTTCATCTCGGCCGTGTTCTCTCTCGTGCTCGTCGCGATCGTGTCGTTCACGTTCCTGCCGTCGAAGTTCACCAAGCTGCACGGCTACCAGAGCTTCAAGGCGTTCTCCGGCACCTCGCTGTTCGGCGACTCCGGCAACGCGCCCGACACCAGCCCGGCCGTCGTCGCCTTCATCGCGGTGCTCATCGGCATCGTGCTGGCGGTGCTCATCCAGCAGCTCACCGGCTACTTCACCGACACCATCCGCCGCCCGGTCAAGGACGTCGCCAAGACCTCGCTGACCGGCCCGGCCACGGTGATCCTCTCCGGCATCTCGCTGGGTCTCGAGTCGGCCGTCTACACCGCGGTGCTCATCGCCATCGCCGTGTTCGGCGCGTTCCTGCTCGGCAGCGGCTCGGTCGCGGTGGCGCTGTTCGCCGTCGCGCTCGCCGGCTGCGGTCTGCTGACCACCGCCGGCGTCATCGTCTCGATGGACACCTTCGGCCCGGTCAGCGACAACGCGCAGGGTGTGGCCGAGATGTCCGGCGACATCGACGAGGCGGGCGCCCGCGTGCTCACCGACCTCGACGCCGTCGGCAACACCACCAAGGCGATCACCAAGGGCATCGCGATCGCGACCGCCGTGCTCGCGGCGACCGCGCTGTTCGGCTCGTACACGAAGGCCCTGACCGACGCGTACCTGAAGTACAACGCGGACGGCGACATCGACTTCACGATCGTCGCCCCGAACGTGCTCATCGGCGCGATCATCGGTGCGGCCGCGGTGTTCCTCTTCTCGGGTCTGGCGATCAGCGCGGTCGGCCGTGCCGCCGGCCGCGTGGTGTTCGAGGTGCGCGAGCAGTTCCGCACCAAGCCCGGGATCATGGACTTCAGCGAGAAGCCCGACTACGCCCGCGTCGTCGACATCTGCACGAAGGACTCGCTGCGCGAGCTGGCCACCCCCGGTTTGCTGGCGATCTTCGCGCCGATCACGATCGGCTTTGCCTTCGGCGCCGGCCCGCTCGCGGGCTACCTCGGCGGCGCGATCGCCGCGGGCGTGCTGATGGCGGTGTTCCTCGCCAACTCCGGTGGCGCCTGGGACAACGCGAAGAAGATGGTCGAGGACGGCCACTACGGCGGCAAGAAGAGCGAGGCGCATGCCGCCACCGTCATCGGTGACACCGTCGGCGACCCGTTCAAGGACACCGCCGGCCCGGCCATCAACCCGCTCATCAAGGTGATGAACCTGGTGGCCGTGCTCATCGCGCCGGCCGTGATCAAGTTCAGCATCGGTCAGGACGCGAGCAAGGGCGTCCGCGCGGTCGTCGCGATCGTCGCGTTCCTCATCATCGCCGCGGCGGTCATCGTGTCGAAGCGCCGGCAGGTGTCGATGGGCGACGACGCCCCGGCGGCCGGCACGGACACCGACAAGCGGCCGCGGCCGCAGCCGGCCAAGGTCGGCTGAGGCAGCTCCGCGACAGCACCGTTCGAGCCCGACGGGCGGCCCGGCACTCGCCG
>NZ_JBQCEE010000192.1:0-4777 GCF_051960575.1 Jatrophihabitans sp. | reverse complement strand
CGACGACCGGTCGTGGCGCGACTGGAGGCGGCGCCACGACCGGCGACTTCACGAACGGCGGAGCGACGGCCGGAGGCGGTCCCGACGCGGCCGATCCGGCGGCGGCGTGCGCCGCACGCCGCCGCGTCCGCAGGGCGAGCAGCAGCAGCGCGACAAGCAGCACCAGGCCGGTGACGGCCGTCGTCACGCCTGCGCCGACGCTCGACGCCGACTGCCGGGGCGGTGCGCCGACCCGGTAGCTGCCGAACCCGCCCTCCCCCGCCGGCCCGGACGCCGCGGGGCTGGGTGCCCGCGTGGCGGCAGCGCAGGCACCGGCCCGGGCGAGGAACGGCGCGGCCGCCGAGTACACCGGGTTCGCCGCGTCGGCGGCGACGGTCGCGCTGACCGCGCGGTACGCGTCGACCTGCCCGTAGCCGTAGGCCGGGCTCGGCCGGCTGCGGCGGCCGACCAGCGTCGCGAGCAGGCGGGTGACGATGCGCTGGGCGGGCTCGGCGCGGTGGGCCGACCAGACGAGCGCGAGCACGGCCGAGACCAGCGCCGCGGCCTGGCTGGTGCCGTCGCCGCTGTACCCGACACCCGGCACCCGGCTCAATGACGGCACGTTCACGCCGGGCGCCGACACCGTCAGGTACGGCTCGCGCGACGAGAACGGGGCGACCGTGCCGCTGGCGTCGACCGCGCCGACGGCGATGACGCCGAGGCAGACGCCCGGCTCCTCGATCGCGTTGTGGGTCGGGCCGTCGTTGCCCGCCGCGGCGACGACGATGACCCCCTCCCGCAGCGCGTGGTAGACGGCGTCCTGCTCGTCCGGCGGACAGGCCACACCGTCCTGGCTCGGGGTCCGCTTGCCGCCGAGCGAGAGGTTGATGATGTTCGCGCCGTGGTCGGCGGCGTACCGGATCGCCTGCGGCAGGCGGTCGTCGGCGCCGACATCGGTGGTGCCGTTCAGCGGGACGGCCACCGGCAGCACCGTCGCGCTCGGTGCGAGGCCGGTGATGCCGAACGGACCCGGGTCGGCGACCATGATCGACGCCATCGCCGTGCCGTGGCCGAACTCGTCGACGTCGCGGTCGATGCGCCCGTCGCCGCCGGCGCTGCCGAGGTTGGTGCCCGCGAGCACCTTGCCGCGCAGCTGCGGCAGCGCCGCGTTCACGCCAGTGTCGACGACGGCGATCGTGATGCCGCGTCCCTTGATGCCCTGGCTCCAGAGATCGCTGATCCGCCAGCTGTCGAACCAGTACTCCGGCGCGTTCGCCGGCCCTGGCGTCGCGCCGGCGGGCGGCGTGACCACCGGGGCGACGGTGGCGACGAGCGCGGCGGCGGTCAGCGCCGCGAGGCGCCTCACCCGTCGGTCCACGAGACGGTGAGCGGACGCACGGCGTAGGCCGTCGCCGAGAGGTCGAGCTGGATCGCCCCGCGGCCCGAGCGGGGCACGTTCGCGTAGCTCAGCCGGGTGTACGACGCCGTCACGGCGATGCTGCCGGTGATCGAGATCAGGCCGGACGGGCCGGCCTGCAACTGCGCGTGCACGGCGTCGGCGACCGAGCCGGTCAGCGCACCGCGCACGCTGCCCGGCACGTAGCGATCGTCGGGCAGCGGGCAGCGCGGGTCGACCGGCGCGGTGCCTGCGAGACACGTGCGCAGCGCCGTCGTCATCGCAGCGACGACCGCGTCGGTGCCGGCCTGGCTCAGCTGCACGGGCAGCAGCGTCTGCGCACCGGTGGCGAAGGTGATGGCACCGGTGCCGGGGCCGAACTGCAGGTAGGGCGAGTCGAAGCGCACCGGCACGGCGCCGGGGAAGAGCAGCACCGGCCCCCGCGGCAGGGAGTGCCCGAGCAACGCGGCACGGTCGTTGGCCTGCGCGAGCGCGAGGCTCGTGCGCACGGCGGCGCGGGCCACCAACCAGGTGCCCTGCCGCCGCACCACGGGCACGACGTCGTCGACCTGCTGCGGGTCGTCGGGCAGGGCGACCCGGTAGCGCACCCGCACGCTGCCCCGGTCGCCCTTGGTCGACGCGCTGCCGACGACCACGTCGCGCAGCGGGCCGAGCGCGTCCTGCTCGCGCAGCACCGCGTCGGTGAGCAGCAGCCGGCGCCCCGCCGGCACGACCGCCTCGGCGAGCGCGCCGGCCGCGTCCCCGCGCTGCAGGGCGGCGAAGTACGCGCGCACGGCGCCGGCCGCACCCGTGGGCTCGGCGCCGCCGCGGACGGCGACGAGCATGCCGGCGGCGATGAGGGCGAGCGCGATCAGCCCGCCGAGCCGGAACCCCCACCGTGCGCGTGCCGTCACGCGTCAGTCCATCCGCCGCCGACCCGAGAAGGCACGACCGAGCGTCACCTCGTCGGCGTACTCGAGATCGCCGCCCACGGGCAGTCCGCTCGCCAGCCGGGTGACGGTGATGCCGAGGTCCTTGAGCAGGCGGGCCAGGTAGGTGGCGGTCGCCTCGCCCTCGAGGTTCGGGTCGGTCGCGAGGATCAGCTCGGTGATGGTGTCGTCGCGCAGCCGCACCATCAGCTCGCGGATGCGGAGGTCGTCGGGCCCGACGCCGTCGATCGGGCTGATCGCGCCGCCGAGCACGTGGTAGCGCCCGCGGAACTCGCGGGTGCGTTCGATGGCGACGACGTCCTTCGGCTCCTCGACCACGCAGATCACCGACGGGTCACGCCGGGGGTCGAGGCAGATGCGGCAGGTGTCGGCCTCGGCGACGTTGCCGCAGACGGAACAGAACTTGACCTCGTTCTTCACCCGCTTGAGGGTGTCGGCGAGCCGCTCGACATCGGCCGGCTCGGCCGCCAGCACGTGGAACGCGATGCGTTGCGCGCTCTTCGGACCGACGCCGGGCAGCCGCCCCAGCTCGTCGATGAGGTCCTGGACCGCGCCTTCGTACATGGGGGCCTGCGGCCTACAGGCCGGGAAGGCCGAGACCGCCGGCCATCCCGCCGAGGCCGCTCGTGAGCGGGCCCATCGTCTGCTCGGCGAGCTCCTCGGCGACCCGGCGCGCGTCGCGCACCGCGGCGACGACGAGGTCCTGCAGCGTCTCGACGTCGTCCGGGTCGACGGCCTTCGGGTCGATCGCGAGCGCGCGCAGCTCACCGGCACCGGTGACCGTGGCGGTCACCAGGCCGCCGCCGGCCGAACCGGTGACCTCGGTCGCCGCCAGCTCCTCCTGCGCCGCCGCCATCTGCTGCTGCATCTTCTGGGCCTGCTTCAACAGCTGTTGCATGTTCGGCCCGCCGCCGCCGAACTGCGGCCCGCCACCCTTCGCCATGCTGACTCCCTGCTGTCTGCTCGATGCGCCGCAGCGCTGCCCGCGCGGCCGTCCGTCGCGGCTTCCCAGCCTAACCGTCACCCCTGGCAACCCCCGGACGGCGCGGGCCGCGTCCGCTCAGGGCGGATGTCGTCAGGAGGCGTCGAGCGGCCGCGCGCCGAGCTCGTCGCGCAGCAGGCGCAGTGCCTCCTGCTCGGGGTCGACGACCGGGCGTTCGTCCGGCGGGCCGTCGTCGTCGGGCTCGAGGTCGTCGCGCGGGTCGGGCTCCGGTGGCAGCTCGCGGACGGGCGCCGAGCGCACCGCGCCCGTGGCCGCGGGCCGCGCGGTGTCCGCCGCGCCGCCGCCCGCACCGACCGCGATCTTCCACGTGCCGCCGACCACCTTGGTCAGCGCGGCGCGCAGGACCTCGGTGTTGCTGTCCTCGGCGATCATCTTCGCCAGCGCCGCGGGTGCCTCGAGCTTCACCGTGTCGCCCGTGACCGACGCGATCTGGGCGTTGTCGACGAGCGCGCGGGTGCGCCGGCTCGCCTGCTTGACGACCTCGAGCACCTCGGGCCAGATCCGCCGCAGCGCGGTGGCGTCGAGGGTGCCCGCGGCGCCACCACCCGGCGGCGGCGTCGCCGGGGCCGGCGAGGTGTCGGCGGCAGCGGTGAAGCCCGCCGCACCCGGGCCGGCCGGCCGGGGCTCGCGCGCCGCCGGTCGCGACCCGGCCGCCCGACCGGCCGCTGCCGCGCCGCCACCGGGGGCGGACGCAGCGGGCGCCGCCGGAGGCGACGCCGCAGCCTGGGTCGCCGGAGCGTCCGACGCGGCACGGCTGGGGGCGGCGGGCGGCGCGGGGGCCACCGGGGGCTCCGCAGGCGCGGCCGGTGGCCGCGCCGCCGGCGCACTCGACGGGGTCGCCGTCGGGGTGCGGGCAGCCGGGGCGGCCGCGCGGGCCGAGGACGCCGCGACCGGACGCTCGTCGGCGACCGGCGCGCCGCCGCCGGCCACGGTGAGCCGGCGCTCAAGCCGTTCGAGCCGCTGCAGCAGCGCCGCGGCGTCGGCCGTCGCGTCGGGCAGCAGCATGCGCGCGCACAACAGCTCGAGCACGAGGCGCGGCGAGGTGGTGCCGCGCATCTCGATCAGCGCCGCGTGCACGATCTCGGCGAACCGGGTGAGCGTCGCCGGCCCGAGCCGGTCGGCCTGGTCGAGCATGCGGGTGAGCTGGTCACCGGGCGGGTCGAGCAGGCCGCGCTCGGCGGCGTCCGGCACGGCGGCGAGCAGGATCAGGTCGCGGAACCGGTCGAGCAGGTCGAGCGAGAACCGGCGCGGGTCGTGCCCGGCCTCGACCACGCGGTCGACGGCGCGGAAGACGGCGGGCGCGTCGTGCGCGGCCAGGGCGTCGATCGTCTCGTCGAGCAGCGCGTCGTCGGTGACGCCGAGCAGCCCGACCGCCGTCTTGTAGGTGACGCCCTCGTCGCCGGCGCCGGCGAGCAACTGGTAGAGGATCGACAGCGAGTCGCGCACCCA
>NZ_JBQCEE010000191.1:0-18062 GCF_051960575.1 Jatrophihabitans sp. | reverse complement strand
GGCGACGGTCTCGACCCGGCGGTCGGGGTCGCCGGCCGCACGCACGCCCCACGTCGTCGCCGGCAGCACCCGGGCGGCGAGCGCGGTGAACTCCCGCAGGGTCGTCGCCGCCGGCAGCCGCCCGACGCGCCCGAGCCCGGTGCGGCCCGGCGAGGGCACCTGCGCCAGCAGGTCGAAGGCGGGCTCCTCGTACGGGTGCGTCGCCCGCAGCGCGCCGATGACGTCGTGCCGCCGCCCGGCCGGCACGACCATCTCGACCCGCGTCTCGCGGACCCGCTCGATCGCACCGACCGCGCCGATGGCCGGCCGCGCCCCGTCGAGCGGACGGAACGTGCCCACGCCCGTCGTCGTCCAGGCACACCGGTCGTAGTCGCCGAGGGCACCCGCTCCCGCCGCGGCGAGGGCGTCGACCAGCCGCTCGGTGTCCGCGTCCGGGACGAAGACCACGAGCTTGTGCAGCGCGGGCTCGTCCGCCGGGTCGAGCGGCCGGGTGTCCAGCAGCCCGAAGCGGGCCGCGAGCGCGTCGTTCACCCCGGGACGCGCGACGTCGGCGTTCGTGTGGGCCACGAACAGGGCGGCACCGCCGCGGATGAGCCGGTGCACCAGCGCGCCCTTCGGGTCGTCCGCGGGCACCCCGTGGACGCCGGTCAGCAGCAGCGGGTGGTGGGTGATCAGCAGCTGCGCGCCGGCCGACAGCGTCTCGTCGACCGTCGCCGGCACGGCGTCGACGGCGAGCACCACCCGCTCGACCGTGTCGGCCGGGTCGCCGCAGACCAGCCCCACGGCGTCCCACGACTCGGCCGTGCGCGGATCGAACCAGGCGTCGAGCGTCGCGACGATCTCGCGCAGTCCGACCATGCGCAGCAACCTATCGGGCTACGCTGGGCCGCACACGACAGGTGGAGGGCGGGATGATCCTGTTCGACGGCGGGCTCGCCGTGCTGGCACTGGGCGTCTGGCTGTTCTGCATCATCGACGTGATCACGACGCCTGAGGGCGAGTGCCGCAACCTGCCGAAGCTGGTCTGGCTGATCCTCGTCATCCTGCTCGTCGACCTCGGCTCGCTGGCCTGGCTGATCGCCGGACGCAACTGGAACGGTCGCGGCGCCTCCGCCCAGCGCTTTGCGCGCGGCGGCGGCGCGGTGTCCGCGCGCCACGACCGGCCGGGTCGCACCGTGCCGAGCAACCCCGACGACGACGAGGAGTTCCTCGCCCTGCTGCGCACCCGCGCCGAGGAGCAGCGCCGCCGGGCCCGCGAGGCGCAGCGGCCGACCGAGGGTGACACGCCGCCCGCGGACTGACGCGCACGCACAATCCGCGCACGGCGCGTTCTCACGTCGCGGGTTGGGCCGGGTTGCGCGAGGATGAACCGCATGGGGATTCGGACCAGCTTCGCGCTGCGCAGGAACAAGATCGGCGACGCCGACTTCCTGCACGCGGTCGCCCGTGCCCGGGAGATCCGGCCGGAGGACACCGGCGCGAGCCGGTGGGACATCGCGAGCATCCTCGGCGGCCGTGAGGACCAGGTCGTCGCCCACGCCGCCGACCCGCTCGCCCCCTACAGCCGCGAGATCGACGGGGTCGACCCCAAGGCGGTGCTCGCCGTGGCCCGCCGGCTGATCCGCCGCGGCGAGGTCGAGGGCTGCCTGTGCGGCTGCCCCGGCTGGTTCACGATCGTGCACGACGTGCTGCCGTCCGGCCGGCACCGCAGCGGCGCCGACCGCGGCGACGACGAGCAGCTCGCCGCGGGCGCCTGACGCGCCGTCGCCCCGCTAGGGTCGGGCGGGTGGAACTGCCCGTCCTCGACGCCACCGAGCAACGCATCGTCGGGAGCCTGCTCGAGAAGCAGGTGACCGTGCCGGCCGGGTACCCGATGACGCTGAACGCGCTGCGGACGGCGTGCAACCAGGCCACGAGCCGCGACCCCGTGACCGACCTCGACGACCGCACCGTCGAGCAGACGGCGCGCGCGCTCAAGGACCGCGGCCTCGCGCGGATCGTCTGGGCCGGCGCGGGCAGCCGCACGCTGAAGTACCACCAGACGCTCACCGAGGTGCTCGAGCTCGGTGCGGACGAACGGGCGCTGCTCACCGTGCTGCTGCTGCGCGGGCCGCAGACGGCCGGCGAGCTCAAGACCCGCACCGAGCGGCTGCACCCGTTCGCCGACAAGGCCGCCGCCGAGCAGACGCTGCTCGCCCTCGCCGACCGCGGGCTCGTGCGCGAACTCCCTCGCCGCCCCGGGCATCACGACAACCGCTGGATCCACCTGTTGGGGCCGATCGCCGAGTCCGCGCCCGCGATCGACGACGACCCGGTCGACCGCGAGTCGGTGCTCGCGTCCGGCGGCGAGGTACGCGACGAGCGCGTGCGCGCGACCTATGCGTCCGTCGCCGACGCCTACGCCGACAGGCTCGTCGACGAGCTGGCCGAGCTGCCGTTCGAGCGCTGGCTGCTGCACCACGTCGCCCGGCTCGCCGGCGACCATCCCATCGTCGAGGTCGGCTGCGGCCCGGGACACGTCACCGCGTTCCTCGCCGACGCCGGCAACGACGCCGTCGGCATCGACCTCACGCCGGCGATGGTCGACGAGGCGCGGCGCCGCTTCCCCGACGGGGACTACCAGGTCGGCGACCTGCGCTCGCTCATGCGGCCGCGCAACGACGACGGCTGGGGCGCGGTGCTCGCGTGGTACTCGCTCATCCACCTCGCGGCCTCCGAGCTGCCGGGGGCGGTCACGTCGCTCGCACGGCCGACCCGCTCGGACGGCTGGGTGCTCGCCGCGCTGCACGCCGGCGCCGGCATCAGGCATCTGGACGCCTGGTTCGAGCGATCCGTCGACGTCGACGTCGTGCTGCACGACCCGGCCGCCGTGCGCGCGGCCGTCGAGGGCGCGGGTCTGGTCGACCTCGAGTGGTACCACCGCGGCCCCTACGCCGCGCGCGGCGAGACGACCGAGCGGCTCTACGTGCTCGGCCGCAAGCAGTAGGTCCCGCTCAGCCGGCGAACGGACCGACCGCGGTCACGGTGAGCACCGGCTCGCCGGCCTCGTCGCTGGCCGCGAGGTCGACGTCGGCGCTGATGCCCCAGTCGCGGTCGCCCTCGGGATCGTCGAAGACCTGCCGGACGTGCCACACGCCCGCCTCGGACGGGTCGACGTGCAGCAGCGCCGCGTTCCGGGCGTCCGGCCCGGTGCCGATGCGGTCGTACTCGGCGAAGTAGCCGTCCAGTGCGTCGGCCCAGCGGTCGGCGTCCCAGCCGGCGGCGGCGTCGAGGGTGCCGAGTTCGTCGGTGCGTCGCAGCGCGGCGAGCTCGACCCGCCGGAACAGCGCGTTGCGCACGAGCACGGTGAAGGCGCGGGTGTTCGCGGTGAGCCGGCTCGGTGCCGGTGCCCGCACGTCCTCGACAGGTGTGGAGACGTCGCCGCTGGTCAGCTGCTCCCACTCGTCGAGCAGGCTCGAGTCGGTCTGCCGCACGACCGCGCCGAGCCACTCGACGATGTCGGTGACGGCCTCGGTGCGCGCCGCGTCGGGCACGCCCGAGCGCAGGGCGCGGTAGGCGTCGGTGAGGTAGCGCAGCACCGCGCCCTCGCTGCGCGTGAGGCCGTAGAAGGAGACGTACTCGGTGAAGGTCATCGCACGCTCCCACATGTCGCGCACGACGGTCTTCGGACGCAACTGGTCGGCGTCCAGCCAGGGGTGGCTCTGCCGGTAGATCGCGAAGGCGGCGGTCAGCAGCTCGTCGAGCGGCTTCGGGTGGGTGACCTCGGCGAGCTGCTCCATCCGTTCCTCGTACTCGAGCCCCTCGGCCTTCATCGCGGCCACCGCCTCGCCGCGGGCCTTGAACTGCTGCGCCGACAGCACCTGCCGCGGGTCGTCGAGCGTCGCCTCGAACACCGAGACGACGTCGAGGGCGTGGGTCTCGGCCTCGGGGTCGAGCAGGTCGAGGGCGGCGAGCGCGAAGGTCGACAGCGGCTGGTTCAGCGCGAAGTTGACCGGCAGGTCGGCGACCAGGCGCACCGTGCGTCCCTCGGCGTCGGGGGTGTCCAGGCGCTCGATCACGCCCGCGGCGAGCAGGGCGCGGTAGCCGCGGATGGCGTCGCGCACGAGCCGCCGCCGCTGCGGCAATGTCGTGTGCGTCGCCTCGATCAGCGCGCGGGCGTGGGCGAACGCGTCGCCGGGGCGCGCGATGAGGTTCAGCAGCATCGCCGGCGTGATGGTGAAGTGCGCCGCGAGCGGCTCGGGGTCGGCGGTGCGCAACCGCTCGTGGGTCTTGCTGCTCCAGTTCACGAAGCCCTCGGGCGGCTTCTTGCGCACGATGCGCTTGCGCTTCTTCTCGTCGTCACCGGCGCGGGCGAGCAGCCGGGCGTTCTCGGTCTCGTGCTCGGGCGCCTGCACCACGACGGTGCCGGCCGTGTCGAAGCCCGCGCGCCCGGCCCGGCCGGCGATCTGCAGGAACTCGCGCACCTGCAGCTGCCGCTGGCGGGTGCCGTCGTACTTCGCGAGCGCCGCGAACACCACGGTGCGGATCGGCACGTTGATGCCGACGCCGAGCGTGTCGGTGCCACAGATGACCTTGAGCAGCCCGGCCTGTGCCAGCTGCTCGACCAGCCGCCGGTACTTCGGCAGCATGCCGGCGTGGTGCACACCGATGCCTGCCCGCACGAGCCGCGACAGCACCTTCCCGAAGCCGGCGGTGAACCGGAACCCGCCGATGAACTCGGCGATCATGTCGCGCTCGGCGCGCGACGCCACGTTGATGCTGGTGAGCGACTGCGCGTGCTCGAGCGCCGCGGCCTGGGTGAAGTGCACGACGTAGATCGGTGCGTTGCCACCGGCGAGCAGGTCGGTGATCGTCTCGTGCAGCGGGGTGACGGCGTACCAGTGGTGCAGCGGCACGGGTCGCGGTGCGCCGGCGCCGACGACCCGGGTCTCGCGTCCGGTGCGGTCGGTGAGGTCGTCGGCGATGCGGCTGACGTCGCCGAGCGTGGCCGACATGAGCAGGAACTGCGCGTTCGGCAGCTCGAGCAGCGGTAGCTGCCATGCCCACCCGCGGTCGGGGTCGGCGTAGTAGTGGAACTCGTCCATGACGACGACCCGCAGGTCGCTGTCGGCGCCGGTGCGCAGCGCCAGGTTGGCGAGCACCTCGGCCGTGCAGCACAGGATCGGCGCCTCGGCGTTGACGGCCGCGTCACCGGTCATCATGCCGACATTGGCCGACCCGAACGTCGCACAGAGGGCGAAGAACTTCTCGCTCACCAGCGCCTTGATCGGTGCGGTGTAGACGGTGCGCAACCCCGCGGCGAGGGCGAAGAAGTGTGCACCGACGGCGACCAGCGACTTGCCCGAGCCGGTGGGCGTCGCCAGCACCACGTTGGCGCCGGTCGCCAGCTCGAGCAGCGCCTCGTCCTGCGCCGGGTACAGCTCGAGGCCCTGCGCGGTCGTCCAGTCGAGGAAGGCGGCGTACGCGGCGTCCGGCTCCAGCGGTCCGGTGAGCGCGTCGGTGAGCAGGAGCGGGCTGGTCGTCATGGTCCGCTCCATCGTGCCCGAGGCGTGCTGACGTCAGTGCAGCGGGAGCGATCGGTAGAGCTCGACGGCGCGGTCGAGCGCGGCTGCACTGCGGCGGTCGAGACCGGCGAGGACGTCGCCCGTCGACCGTCGCAGCGGGCTCGGGTGGGCGATGCTGCCGGCCAGCCGGTCGGGGCCGACCTGGGCGGCCGTCCAGGTGTCGATCTCGTCGTTGAGCGCGCGATCGGCCTCGTCGCTGCGCTCGTAGCGGTCGAACGAGGTGCCGTGCCGTTCGTTGAGGCGGCAGATGACGGCACCGATGTCCGTGGTGACCTCGGCGAAGTCCGCGATCACCACTGTGTCCAGCAGTTCGGTGATCGGCCCGTAGTAGCGCAGCCACGCCCGGAGGCCGGCCAGCGCAGGCACCTCGGGGGTGTATTGCATCGCCGAGGCGATCACCGGCCGCGGGTCGCGCACCAGCACGAGGGCCGGGACACCCAACGTGACGGCGCGCTCGATGGCTCGGTGCGTGTGCAGGTGGGTCGAGGCGAGCACCCCGGGGTTGGCCGCGAGGAAGGCCGCGCGGGCGTAGGAGTTCGCCGAACGGGGGAAGCCGTCGATGACGATCTGCGTGCGCGCCGTGATGCGCGACCACGTGCGGATGAAGGGGTCGGCGGCGCAGAAGACCTCGGACACCCCGGGGGTGTCGAGCAGCCACCCGCGCACCCGGTAGCGGACGACCGGGGGCACCGCCCGCCGGACGGCCGCTCGAAGGGGTCGTCCAGCCGCGGTGTCACCCGCCGCGTGGGCATCCGCCGCATCGGCATCCGGCATGGGCGGACGGTAGCGGTGGGTGGGCGTGATCGCATCCTGGCCGGCTCACCGGTCGTCCTCACGGCTGGTAGCGGTAGCCGAGGCCCGGTTCGGTGATGAGATGGCGCGGACGTGAGGGGTCGACCTCGAGCTTGCGGCGCAGCTGCTGCATGTAGATGCGCAGGTAGCTGCTCTCGGTGTGGTCGGGGGCGCCGCGCACCGCGGTGAGCAGGTCGGTCGGCGTGATCAGCCGGCCCGGGCGGCGCAACAGCGCCTCGAGCATGCGCCACTCGGTCGGGGTCAGCCGCACCACGGTCGGCCCGTCGCCGTCATCGCGGTGCACGATGCGGTTCTCGACGTCGACGGTGACCGGCCCGAGATGGGCCACGAGCGGGGTCTCGACGTCGACGACCTTCCGGGTCGCCGCGCGCAGCCGCGCGAACAGCTCGTTCATGTCGAAGGGCTTGGTCACGTAGTCGTCGGCGCCGAGGTCGAGCGCGGTCACCTTCTCGCGGCTCTCGGACCGCGCCGACAGCACCAGGATCGGCAGGTGCGCCGTACGCGCACGGATGCGGCGGATCACCTCGGCGCCGTCGAGGTCGGGCAGGCCGAGGTCGAGGATCACCGCGTCGGGTTGGGCGGCGGCGGCGAGCTCGACCGCCGCGGCGCCGGTCGTCGCCGTCGTCACCCGATAGCCGCGTCCGGCGAGGTTCATCGTCAGCGAGCGCAGCAGGCTGGGCTCGTCGTCGACGACGAGCACGTGCCCCGGTGTCGGCTGGTGCGGCGTGCTCACGGACGCATCGTTCCAGCGTCGAGCGGTTCGCCGCGCCGGTCGTCGCTCGGCACGGCCGTGCTGCGCGGCAGGGCCACCACGACGGTGAGGCCACCGCCGGGCGTGTCCTCGAGCGTGATGCGTCCGTGCATCGCCTGGACGAACTCGCGCGCGATCGCCAGCCCGAGCCCGACGCCGGCGCCGCGCGTGACGGTGTGGTCGACGAGCCGCTGGAACGGACGGAACACCGCATCGCGCTCGCTGTCGGGGATGCCCGGGCCGCGGTCGACGACGCGCAGCTCGACGACGTCGCCGAATTCCTCCGCGACGACCCGCACCCGGGTGCCCGGTGGTGCGTACCGGTCGGCGTTGTCGAGCAGGTTCGCCACGACCCGTTCGAGCAGCGCGGCGTCGGCGATCACCTCGGGCACGTCGTCGGGGATGTCGATCTCGAACCGCCGCTCGCTGCCGCCGGCCGCGTCGGCCGCGACATAGCCGAGCGCCTGGCTCACGACGTCCTCGAGGGCGACCGGCACCGCCGCCATCGTCAGCACCCCCGCCTGCACGCGTGAGAGGTCGAGCAGGTCGGTGACCAGGGTGGTGAGCTGGTCGAGCGCGGTGTCGGCGGCCTCGAGCAGCACCTGCCGGTCGTCGTCGCTCCAGGTCACGTCGCGCCCGCGCAGGCTCGTGACCGCGGCCTTCGCCGACGCGATCGGGGTGCGCAGGTCGTGGCTCACCGCGTTGAGCAGCGCCGAGCGGATGCGGTCGGCCTCGGCCAGCGGGGCCGCGGCCGCCGCCGCCTCCGCCAGCTGCTGCTGGGTGTGGGCGACGGCGATCTGCGTGGCGAAGGCCGCGAGCAGTCGCTGGTCGGCGGCCGCGAGCGCCCGCCCACGCAGCGCCAGCACCAGGTCGTCGCCCACCGGCACCTCCGCGTCCGCATCCTCCGGACGCGCCACCGGCTGCTCCCCCGCACACGCCAGCACCGTCCAGGTGCCGCGCAGACCGGCGTCCGTGCCGTCCTGCGCCGTGCTCGCCGGCGCCTCGCTGTCGCGGCGCAGCAGCGTCACCGCCGTGAGGCCGAAGGTCTCGAGCACCCGCGACAGCAGCAGCGGCATCGCCTGCTCGCCGCGCAGCAGGTCGCCCGCGAGGGTCGACAGCGACTCGGCCTCGGCGTTCGTGCGCGCGGCCTGCGCCGCGCGGCGGGCGGCGGCGTCGACGACGCGCGACACCATCGCGGCGACGAGCACGAAGACGAACAGCGCCAGTGCGTTCTCGGGCGCGCTGATCGTGATGCGGTGGATCGGCGGCACGAGGTACCAGTTGATCAGCAGGCTGGCCGCGAGCGCCGCCGCCACTGCGGGGTAGAAGCCGCCGACGAGGCTCACGATCACGACCGCCAGCAGGTACAGCAGCAGGTCACTGCCGAGGCTGAGCCGCTCGCGCACCGTCGTGGTCACCGGCGTCAGCACGGCGAAGAGCACGACGGCGACGAGCACCCCGAGCAGCCGTCGCCGGGTGCTCAACCCACCCGTCAGGCGGGGCAGGCTGCGTCCGCGGCCGACGTAGTCGTGGCTGACGACGTGCACGTCGATCGAGCCGGACGCGCGGGTGATCGCGAGTCCGGTGCCCGTGCCCGGCAGCGCGGCCAGCAGCGCGCTGCGGCGGCTCGCGCCGATCACCACCTGGGTCGCGTGGTTGGCACGGGCGAAGTCGAGGATGGCGGTCGAGATGTCGTCGCCGACGACGAGGTGGTAGCTGCCGCCGAGCGACTCGACGAGCCGGCGCTGCTGCTCGAGCGCGGCCGCGCTCGACCCGGCGAGCCCGTCGCTGCGCGTGACGTGCACCGCCAGCAGGTCACCGGCCGCGGTGCGCGCGGCGATGCGGGCGGCGCGGCGGATGAGCGTGTCGCCCTCGGGGCCGCCGGTGAGCGCGACGACGACCCGTTCGCGCGTCTCCCACGTCGCGGCGATGCCGTGCTGCTCGCGGTAGCGCCGCAGCCCCTCCTCGACCTGGTCGGCCAGCCACAGCAGGGCCAGCTCGCGCAGCGCGGTGAGGTTGCCGGGCCGGAAGTAGTTCGACAGCGCGGCGTCGATCTTGTCGGGCTGGTAGATGTTGCCGTGGGCCATGCGCCGCCGCAGCGCCTCGGGCGTCATGTCGACGAGCTCGACCTGCTCGGCGGCGCGCACGACCGAGTCGGGCACGGTCTCGCGCTGCCGTGCCCCGGTGATCGCCTCGACGACGTCGTTCAGCGACTCGAGGTGCTGCACGTTGACGGTGCTGATGACGTCGATGCCCGCCTCGAGCAGGGCCTCGATGTCCTGCCAGCGCTTCTCGTGCTCGAGGCCCGGCACGTTGGTGTGCGCGAGCTCGTCGACGAGCGCGACCTCGGGCCGCCGCGCGAGCACGGCCGGTAGGTCGAGCTCGGTCAGCTCGGCGCCGCGGTACGCGACCGTGCGGCGCGGCACCACCTCGAGCCCCTCGAGCCGCTCGCCGGTGTGCAGGCGCCCGTGCGTCTCGACGAAGGCCACCACGACATCCGTGCCGCGGGCGGCACGGCGATGGCCCTCGTCGAGCATCGCGTACGTCTTGCCTACGCCCGGCGCGGCGCCGAGGTAGACGCGCAGCTGACCGCGCTCGGTCATCGCACTCCTACCTGCTCGGCACCGGGAACGACCGGTCGAGCGCCACGTTCAGCGGCAGCACCGCCACGGTCGACTCGCCCATGAAGCCCAGGCCGCGACCGTCGGTGTACCGCGACACGAGCGCCGCGACCTGCGCCACCGTCACGCCGCGCGCCTTCGCCACCCGGGCCTCCTGGATGCGAGCGTACGCAGGGCTGATGTCCGGATCGAGCCCCGAGGCGGACGCCGTGACAGCGTCCGCGGGCACGGCCGGGGCGCCCGGCGCCGAACCGCGCACCGGCACGATCTGGCCGCGCGAGTAGTCGGCGCCGAACCGCGCGCACTCGACCCGCACGCCGCGGTACGTCGCGAGGAACGGCGTCGCCGGGCAGGCCTGGTTCACGCTCACCGCACGCACGACGTGCCCCTGATAGCCCGGCCCCGACCAGAACACCGCGAGCACGGCGCCGACACCGGTCGACGTGCAGTAGGGGCGGCGTCCGTCGACGCCGTCGAACCGCCCGATCGCGAGGCTGCGCGAGCAGACCTGGGTGAGCAGCGACTGCTTGCCGGTGTCGTCCTTGACCGACGGGTCGGGCAGCGTGTCGACGATCGACTCGGGACCGAGGTTGCTCGCACCGGACGCGGTGGGGTCGTACCCGGCCCCGGCCGCGGACGGGCGGGGCTGGAAGTACTGCGGCAGCGGGTCGCCCTTGGCGTCGGTGAACGACTGGCCGAGCAGGGACGAGCCCACGACCCTGCCGTCGCGGCGCACGAGCGAACCGTCGGCCTTGTGCTGCAGGCCGGGCACCTGCGCGACCGCAGTGACGACGAGCGGGTAGGCGATGCCGAGCACGACGGTGAGCACGAGCAGCAGTCGCAGCGACGCGAAGGTCGTGCGCAGCCAGGTGATGACGACGTTCATGTCAGCGGACTCCGGGCAGGAACTGGATCAGCAGGTCGATGACCTTGATGCCGAGGAACGGCAGGACGATGCCACCGACGCCGTAGATCGCGAGGTTGCGGCGCAGCATCGCGCCGGCGCTCGACGGCGTGTACCGCACGCCGCGCAGCGCCAGCGGGATGAGCGCGACGATGATGAGCGCGTTGAAGATGACGGCCGAGAGGATCGCCGACTGCGGCGAGTGCAGCCGCATGATGTTGAGCTTGTCCAGGCCGGGGTACACGGCCGCGAACATCGCCGGGATGATCGCGAAGTACTTCGCGACGTCGTTCGCGATCGAGAACGTGGTGAGCGCGCCGCGCGTGATGAGCAGCTGCTTGCCGATCTCGACGATCTCGATCAGCTTCGTCGGGTCGCTGTCGAGGTCGACCATGTTGCCGGCCTCCTTCGCGGCCGACGTGCCGGTGTTCATCGCGACGCCGACGTCGGCCTGCGCGAGCGCCGGGGCGTCGTTGGTGCCGTCGCCGGTCATCGCGACGAGCTTGCCGCCCTCCTGCTCGCGCTTGATCAGCGCCAGCTTGTCCTCCGGTCTGGCCTCGGCCAGGAAGTCGTCGACGCCGGCTTCGTCCGCGATCGCCTTGGCGGTGAGCGGGTTGTCACCGGTGATCATGACCGTGCGGATGCCCATGCGGCGCATCTCGTCGAAGCGCTGGCGCATGCCCGCCTTGACGATGTCCTTGAGGTGGATCACGCCGAGCACCCGGGCGGGCCGCCCCTCGACGCGGTCGGCCACGACCAGCGGCGTGCCGCCCGAGGCACTGATGCCGTCGACGACGGTGCCGATCGCCCCCGGCACGTCACCGCCGCCCTCGCGCACCCAGCCGAACACCGCCGCGGCCGCACCCTTGCGGATCTGCCGCGCCGGCTCGCCGTCGTAGGCGGACAGGTCGACACCGCTCATGCGGGTCTGCGCAGTGAACTCGACGAACTGCGCGTGGGTGAGCTCGCCCGGCGCCCGCTCGCGCAGGCCGAACCCGGTCTTCGCGAGCACGACCACCGAGCGGCCCTCGGGTGTCTCGTCGGCCAGGGACGACAGTTGCGCCGCATCGGCCAGCGCGTCACCGGTGACGCCGTCGACCGGGACGAGTTCGCTCGCCTGCCGGTTGCCCAGCGGGATGGTGCCGGTCTTGTCGAGCAGCAGCGTGTTCACGTCACCGGCGGCCTCGACCGCGCGACCGCTCATGGCGAGCACGTTGCGCTGCACCAGCCGGTCCATGCCGGCGATGCCGATGGCCGAGAGCAGCGCGCCGATCGTCGTCGGGATGAGGCAGACCAGCAGCGACACCAGCACGATGCCGGTGATGCCGTGGTTGTCCAGCGCCGACGAGTTCGGGATGCCCGGCTGCCCGACCTTGGCGAAGATCGCCATCGGCTGCAGGGTCACGGTGGCGAGCAGGAAGATGATCGTCAGCGACGCCAGCAGGATGTTGAGCGCGATCTCGTTGGGCGTCTTCTGCCGGCTCGCGCCCTCGACGAGCGCGATCATGCGGTCGATGAAGCTCTGCCCGGGCTGCTGGGTGATCTCGACGACGATGCGGTCGCTCAGCACCTTCGTGCCCCCGGTGACCGAGTTGCGGTCACCACCGCTCTCGCGGATAACCGGCGCGCTCTCGCCGGTGATCGCCGACTCGTCGACGCTGGCGATGCCCTCGATGACGTCGCCGTCACCGGGGATGATGTCGCCCGCCTCGCAGACCACGCGGTCGCCGCGCTGCAGCTCCGGCGCGGGCACCGGCTCCTCACGGCCGTCGGCGGTGAGCCGTCGCGCGACGGTGTCGGTCTTCGCCCGGCGCAGCGCGTCGGCCTGTGCCTTGCCGCGGCCCTCGGCCACCGCCTCGGCGAGATTGGCGAACACGACCGTGAGCCAGAGCCAGACGACGATCAGCCAGGCGAAGGCCGACGGCGACGTCAGCGCCAGCACGGTCGTGTAGACCGCGCCGAGCTCGACGATGAGCATGACCGGGTTGCGCCACAGGGTGCGCGGGTCGAGCTTGCGCAGCGCGTCGGGCAGCGAGCGCCAGAGCGTGGCCGGGTCGAGCAGGCCGCCGGCGACGCGGGTCGGCGCGGCCGGTTCGTGACCGGCCGGTGGCCGTTCGGTGGTGGTGGCGTTCATGAGTGCAGACCCTCCGCGAGCGGCCCCAGCGCGAGGGCCGGGAAGTAGGTCAGCGCGACGACGATGACCGTCACGCCGGTGAGCATGCCGACGAACAGCAGCCGATGGGTGGGCAGCGTGCCCTCGGACGCCGGGGTCGGCTTCTGCTGCGCGAGCGAACCCGCCAGGGCGAGGACGAAGATGATCGGCAGGTACCGGCCGAGCAGCATGGTGATGCCGAGCGCGACGTTGTACCAGGCCGTGTTGACGCCGATGCCGGCGAACGCGCTGCCGTTGTTGTTCGCCGCGGACGTGAACGCGTACAGCACCTCCGAGAAGCCGTGCGCGCCGGTGTTCAGCATCGCCGCCCGTTCACCGGGCAGGGCCATCGCGACCGCCGTGCCGACCAGCACCAGCGCCGGTGTCGTCAGCAGGTAGAGCGACGCGAATTTCATCTCGCGGGCGCCGAGCTTCTTGCCGAGGTACTCGGGCGTGCGGCCGACCATCAGCCCGGCGACGAACACGGTGATGACGGCGAGCACGAGCATGCCGTAGAGGCCCGAACCGGTGCCGCCGGGCGCGATCTCGCCCAACATCATGTTGAGCAGGGTCATCGCCCCGCCGAGGCTCGTGTACGAGTCGTGGAAGCTGTTGACCGCGCCGGTCGAGGTGAGCGTCGTCGCCGTGGCGAAGATGCCCGAATCGGGCACGCCGAAGCGGGTCTCGGTGCCTTCACGGGCCGACCCCACCGCGGTGGGCACCGTGCCGTGGTGCATGCCCTGGAAGACGAGCATCAGGGTGACGCTGGCGAGCGCGATGGTGGTCATGACCGCGACGATCGCCAGCCCCTGCCGCTTGTCGCCCACCATGCGTCCGAACGTGCGCGGCAGCGAGAAGCCGATGCAGAGCAGCAGGAAGATCTCGAGGAAGTTCGTCCACGTCGTCGGGTTCTCGAACGGGTGCGACGAATTGGCGTTGAACGGGCCGCCGCCGTTGGTGCCGAGTTCCTTGATCGCCTCCTGGCTCGCGAACGGCCCACCAGGGATCGTCTGCGTGCCACCGGCGATGGTGTGCACCGTGGCGTAGTGGTGGAGGTTCTGGATCGCACCACCGGCGACCAGCACGATCGCGGCGAGCAGCGACAGGGGCAGCAGGATGCGCAGGCAGATGCGGGTGAGGTCGACCCAGAAGTTGCCGACCCGGTTCGTGCGGCTGCGCGCGAACCCCCGCACGAGCGCGACCGCGACGGCGATGCCGACGGCCGCGGACACGAAGTTCTGCACCGCGAGCCCGGCCATCTGCACCGCGTAGCCGAGCGCGCTCTCGCCCGAGTACGACTGCCAGTTGGTGTTGGTGACGAAGCTCGCCGCCGTGTTCCACGACTGGTCGGGTGTCATCTGCGGCACCGCGTAGGGCGGCCAGAAGTGGTGTTGGACGCGGAGGAAGACGTAGAGCAGGACGACGCTCACGGCGCCGAACGACAGCACCGAGCGCAGGTAGCGCCCCCAGGTCTGGTCGGCCTCGGCGTCGATGCCGCCGACGCGGTAGACGACCCGCTCGGCCGCCAGATGGCGCGTGCCGGTCAGCACCCGGAAGATCAGGTCGCCGAGCGGCTTGTACGTGGCGGCCAGCGCCAGCACCAGCACGCCCAGGAAGACCACCCCGGCCCAGTTCGACGACATCAGAACTTCTCCGGGAGGACCAGGGCGATGATCAGGAACACCAGCACCAGCGCCGAGAGCACCAGGCCGACCGCATTGGTCGCGTTCACAGCCGCTCGCTCCCCTTGGCCACGAGGGCGAGCAGCGCGAAGACCGCCACCGTGATGAGCACGATCCCGAAGTCGTTCACGATCACTCCAGTTGCACCGGGCGCGCGCCCGCCGACACCGCACCGGTGGGTGCGGCGAACCGAGTGAACGCCCGGCCGCGGGCGTCGGGGACGTGTTCCGCGAACCCTTCACGCCGCCATCGCGGCGCCCTCACGGATTCCTGACGGCGGCGATGACGCACGTCACGACGGGCGGCGTCAGACGAGGCGGTAGCCCGCCCCGGGCTCGGTGATGAGGTGGTTCGGCCGCGAGGGTTCGATCTCGAGCTTGCGCCGCAACTGGGCCATGAACACGCGCAGGTAGTGCGTCTCGGTGCCGTACCCCGGGCCCCACACGTCCTGCAGCAGCTGCCGTTGGGTGACGAGCTTGCCGTGGTTGCGGGCGAGCACCTCGAGCAGTTGCCACTCGGTCGGGGTCAGCCGCACCTCGGCGCCGTCGCGCCGCACCTGCTTGGCCGCGAGGTCGACCACGACGTCACCGAGGTCGACCTGCGGCTCGTCGTGCGCGGGCCCCGCCCGCCTCGCCGCCGCGCGCAGCCGCGCCAGCAGTTCCTCCATGCCGAACGGCTTGGTCACGTAGTCGTCGGCGCCGGCGTCGAGCGCGACGACCTTCTGTGCCTCCTGGTCGCGCGCCGACAGCACGATGATGGGCACCGCCGACCACCCGCGGATGCCCCGGATCACGTCGGCGCCGTCGAGGTCGGGCAGGCCGAGGTCGACGATGACGACGTCGGGGCGGTGCTGGGCGGCGGCGCGCAGGCCCTCGCGTCCGTCGGTGGCGGTGTGCACCACGTAGTCACGCGCGACGAGGTTGATGCGCAGGGCGCGCAGCAGGCCGGGCTCGTCGTCGACCACCAGCACGCTGGTCATGCGCCACCCGTCGTGGGACGACCGGTGGCGGGCATGCCGCCATCCTGACGGATCCCCGGCGGGCGAACGGGCACCACCGCCCGCAATCTTTGCGAAATCTTGACGCCCGGGCGCCGGATCCTGACGCCGGCCGGGCCCGTCCAGCCGCTGCCCGGACGTAGCTTCGAGGGTTGTGTCTCAGCCCGTGCCGGCGGCCCTGCCGATCACCGATCTCCCCGAGCGCCTCGGCTACCGGATCAAGTCGAAGGTGCTCGGCCCGCCGCTGGTGAGCGCCCGCCTGCACGACGAGAAGCTGTCGAAGAAGGCGGCGCTCGGGGTGCTGTCGAGCGACTGCATCTCGAGCTCGGCGTACGGCAGCGAGGAGATGCTGATCTTCCTGCTGCCGGCCTTCGGGCTCAGCGGCTTCCACCTGCTCATGCCGATGACCGTCGTCGTGCTCGCCGTGCTGCTGATCATGACGATCATGTACCGGCAGGTCGTCATGGTCTACACACAGGCCGGTGGCTCGTACGTCGTGGCCCGCGAGAACTTCGGGCCGCGCATCGCCCAGATCGCCGCGGTGGCCCTGCTCATCGACTACATCGTCACGGTCGCCGTGCAGACCGCCGCGGGCGTCGCGGCCGTCGTCTCGCTCGCGCCGTCGCTGAGCCCGTACACCCGCGAACTCACCGTCGCCATCATCCTCGTGCTCGCGTACGGCAACCTCCGCGGTGTCCGCGAGGCGGGGCGGGCGTTCGCCCTGCCCACCTACCTCTTCGTCGGCACGGCCGGCCTGGCCATCGCGGTCGGCGTCGTGCGCGACATCGCCGGCAACCTGCCGCACGTCGCGCACCACGCCGGCATGATCGCGGTGCACGACGACAAGCACGCGATCCTCGCCGGCGCCTCGATCTTCGTGCTGCTGAAGGCCTTCGCGAACGGTGGCGCGTCCCTGACCGGCCTCGAGGCGATCTCGAACGGCGTCAGCGCCTTCAAGAGTCCGGCCGGCGCCAACGCCCGCCGCACCCTGACGGTGATGAGCCTGCTGCTCGGCAGCCTCGTCCTAGGCGTCTCGTACCTCGCCTACCGCACCCACGCGACGCCGTACGAGAGCGGGACGCCGACCGTCATCAGCCAGGTGGCCCACGCGGCGTTCGGGCATGCCTGGTACGGCCACCTCGCCTACGGCGCCGTCCAGATCGCCACCGCGCTGATCCTCATCACCGGTGCCAACACCCCGTTCACCGGCTTCCCGTTCCTGGCCAGCTTCATCGCCGAGGACTCGTTCCTGCCGCGGCAGATGACCCGGCGCGGCCACCGGCTGGCCTTCAGCAACGGCATCCTCGTGCTCACCGCGCTCGCGCTGACCCTCGTGATCACCGTCGGCGCGCAGGTCGACAAGCTCATCCCCTTCTACGCCATCGGCGTCTTCACCGGCTTCTCGATGGCGGGCTACGGCATGGCGCACCACTACTTCGTGGGCGCCGGGCGGCGACGGGTCTCGCAGGGCGTCGTGTGCCTCACCGGCGGTGTCGTCTCGACGCTCGTCGTGCTGATCTTCGCCGTCGTCAAGTTCACCGAGGGCGCGTGGCTCGTCGTCGTGCTCGGGCCGTTGCTGTGGTGGCTGCTGCTGCGGCTCAACTCGCGCTACCGCGCCGAGGCCGCCGCACTCGACCTCGTCAGCCGCAAGTTCGAGCAGGGCGGCGCGCCGCAGCACTACGCGCGGCACACGGTGCTCGTCTACGTCGACCGCCTCGACCTCGCCGTCCTGCGGGCGCTGCGCTACGCCGGCAGCCTGCGGCCCACCGACATCCGCGCGGTGCACATCGCCATCGACGCCGAGGCGGCGCAGCACCTGCAGGACGAGTGGGTGCAGCGCGGCATCGCCGAACGCACGCCGCTGACGCTCGTGGAGTGCCCCGACCGGCGCCTGATCCACACCGCGGCGGCCACCGCGCTCGACGTGGCGGTGCGCGACCGCAGTGAGGTGACCATCCTGCTGCCGCGTCGGTCGTTCAGCCTGCTGTCACAACGGCTGTTGCACGACCGCACGGCCGACCGCATCGCCGCGGCGGTGACGAAGGTGCCGCACGTGAACGCCACGATCGTGCCCTTCGACACCACCCTCCCGGACGAGACGGTGCAGCGCCTCACGACGGCGGCGGCCTCGGCCGACCGGGCCGACGGGCCGGTTCCGGTCGTCGCGCCCGCCGCCCCCGAGGTGGCGACGGACGGCACCACGCCGATCGCCGCCGCCGACTACCGGCAGAAGGTCACCATCGAGGGCCGCGTGCGTGCGCTCGGCATCGACTGCACCGCCGGCACGTCGCTCGCGGTGGAGCTCTTCGACGCGTCCGGTGGCATCCGGCTGCTGTTCTTCGGGCGCAGCACCATCCCGGGCCTCACGCCCGGGGCGCGGGTGCGCGCGTCCGGGCGGGTGGGCGAGTACCAGGGACGATTGGCGATCGCGAACCCCGCGTACGAGCTGCGTCCCGACGACGACGGGCGGCCGGGCACCGCCAAGGACGAGGAGCGTCAGCGCACCGCGGTGTGATCGCAGTCGAAGGTGGGCCGGGCGTCGTCGCCGACCGGCAGCTCCGCCCACACCGTCTTGCCG
>NZ_JBQCEE010000190.1:0-10190 GCF_051960575.1 Jatrophihabitans sp. | reverse complement strand
CGATCGCGTTGGCCGACTCCGTCCCCCGCCCCTGGAGCCGCTGCACGAGCGCCTCGATCGACGGTGGCGCGAGGAAGACGAAGCGGGCCTCCGGCATCGACCGGCGCACCTGCCGCGCACCGGCGAGCTCGATCTCGAGGATCGTGGGGATGCCGTCGGCGATGTGGTCGAGGACGGGCTGGCGCGGCGTCCCGTAGCGGTTGCCGGCGAACTCGGCGTGCTCGAGCAGCTCGCCGGCCTCGACCATGCGGGCGAACTCGTCGCGGTCGACGAAGAAGTAGTGCACGCCGTCCTGCTCCCCCGGCCGCGGCGCCCGTGTGGTCGCCGAGACCGAGATCCAGACGTCCGGACGCGTGCGGCGCAGCTCGGCCATCACCGTGCCCTTGCCCACGCCGGACGGTCCGGTGAGGACGGTGAGACGCGCAGGCATGCGGCGAAACTACCGGGGCCGCGAAGTGGGCAGGATGGACGCATGGACTTTCGTCGCCTCGGTCATTCCGGTCTGGTCGTCTCCGTCGTCGGGCTCGGCACCAACAACCTCGGCATGAAGCTCGACATGGAGCAGAGCCGCGAGGTCGTGCACGCCGCGTTGGACGCCGGCATCACCCTGTTCGACACCGCCGACTCGTACGGCACGAGCGAGGAACGCCTCGGGCAGTTGCTCGAGGGCAAGCGCGACGACGTCGTCATCGCGACCAAGTTCGGCAGCGACGTGCGCGCACGCGGCCTGTCGAACGGCGAGGACTGGGGCGCCCGCGGTTCGCGCCGCTACATCCGCAAGGCGGTCGAGGCCTCGCTGCGGCGGCTGCGCACCGACTGGATCGACCTCTACCAGATGCACCGACCTGATCCGTCCACGCCGATCGACGAGACGCTCTCGGCGCTCACCGAACTCGTGCGCGAGGGGAAGGTGCGCTACCTCGGCTCGTCGAACTTCACCGGCTGGCGGGTCGCGGACGCCGAGTGGACGGCGCGCACCCGAAACCTCGAGCGGTTCGTCTCGGCGCAGAACGAGTACTCGTGGCTCTCGCGCACCCTCGAGGCCGACGTCGTGCCGGCGCTCGAGCACTACGGCGTCGGGCTGCTGCCGTACTTCCCGCTCGCCAGCGGGCTGCTCAGCGGCAAGTACCGGCGCGGCGAGGCCCCGCCCGAGGGCAGCCGGATCGCCGCTTGGGGCCGCGAGGCCGACCTCACCGACGCGACCTTCGACGTCGTCGAGGCGCTGGACGCGTTCGCGAAGGAGCGGGGCGTCGAACTGCTCGACGTCGCGATCGGCGGGCTCGCCGGGCAGCCGACGGTGTCGTCCGTCATCGCCGGCGCGACCTCGCGCGCGCAGGTGGAGCGGAACGTCCGGGCCGGCGACTGGACGCCGACCGCCGAGGACCTCGCCCAGCTCGACAAGATCACCACTCCCCCGGCCGCCTAGGGCGGGCGCCCGGCAGTCGCGCGTCCACACCGATCTTGTGCAGGACGCGCGTGAGCATGCGCGCGTCCTCCACAAGATCCACAGAGACATCGCGATCTTGTGCAGGGCACACGTGATCGTGCGCGCGTCCTGCACAAGATAAACGGGGGCGGACACGGCACGGACGCACGGCGGCGGCGCGGGAACGACGGACGGCGCCGGCTCCCGAGGGAACCGGCGCCGTCCGCGCGTCAGTGACGAGGCGGCGTCAGAGCGCCTCGACCGGCGGCAGGCCGAACATCTTCGGCGCGTAGAGCACCTGGTCGCGCAGGTCCTTGCTCTCCTCGCGGTCGACCCACGAGTACAGCGGCTCGTCGACGACCGGGTTGACGAAGTACATGATCGACTGACGGTCGTCGAGGCCGTGGTTGCGCACCTGGTGGTACAGCGGCTCGATGTCGCCGCCGCTCAGCGCGGTGAGCACCGAGCCCGGCATGATCACGATCTCGTCGGCCTCGGGCAGGAACGGGGTCACGCCGTCGGCGGTGTAGAGCTCGAGGCCCGGCGCGGTGGCGTGCAGGACGGTGACCATGTGGCCGTCCTCGTGCCTGTCCTGCAGCAGGTCGCGGTCGCGCGGCGTCTCGACGTAGCTGTTGATCTGCAGGTACGAGGCCTTCTCGAACTCCGGCGCGCGGTCGGCGCCGTAGCTGCGGGCAACCTCGTCGAGCACGGCGCCCACGAGCGGGGCCAGCACGTCGCGCCAGTCGAGGAACGCGCCGGTCAGCGCCGGGATCTCGTCGGCGTGCGGGATCAGGTCGAGGCGGCTCGCCCACAGGGTGAAGACCTCGTTCATGTCCGGACGGTCGGGGCTCACCGAGTACTCGATGCCGAGCGGGCGGTACCCGTAGTTGTGGTCGGTGCTGCCGTGCGCGTCCTTGTACTCGATCGGCTGGTCGAAGAACGCGTTGGCGGTGTCGATCGCGTTGCGCAGCGCCTTGGCGTCGATGTCGGACAGCTTCACGACGGCGTAGCCGTGCTCGAGGATGTCTGCGGCGGCCTTGGTGACGAGGGCAGCGTCGAGGGCGACGGTCTGGGTCATGCGGGGTCCTTCCCTGTGGGGAGAGAGGAGCGGAAAAGGGTGCCTTACCGGCGGGCCACAGCCCGCGAGAACGATACAGACTCCGACGCGCTGCGCGCGTGTGTCGATGGTCCCCTTCGCCGCAGGTCTTCTCAGCTACCGGAGGCCCGGCGCAGGAACGCGAACTGCTCGACCTGCCGCTCGACGGCCCCACGCAGGGCCGCGACGTCGGGCCCCGCGCGCAGCACCTCTCGCGACACGCTGGGGACAACGGCGGCCGTCGCGTCGCCGAAGATGCGGCGCACGTCGTCCGGCCCGCCCCCCTGGGCGCCGATGCCGGGCACCAGGAACGGGCCGTTCAGCCCGCTCAGGTCGGCCACGGAGGTCCCGATCGTGGCGCCCACCACGACGCCGAACGGCCCGTACGGCTCGGCGCCGGCGTTGCGGGCGGCGCGGTCGTCGACGACCACCTGTGCGACCGTGCGTCCGTCGGCGCCGGTGACGTGTTGCAGTTGCGGCGCCTCGGGGTTCGAGGTCAGCGCGAGGACGAACACACCGGCGTCGTGCTCGGCGGCGAGGTCGAACGCGGGCTGCAACGACCCGACGCCGAGGTAGGGCGACGCGGTGATGGCGTCACTGGCGAGCGGTGAGGACGGGTGAAGGTAGGCCCGTGCGTACGCCGCCATGGTCGTGCCGATGTCGCCGCGCTTCACGTCGAGCACCACGAGCGCTCCGGCTTCGCGGAGGCCCTGCACCGTGCGCTCGAGCACCGCGATGCCGCGCGACCCGTAGGACTCGAAGAACGCCGACTGCGGCTTCACCACGGCCGCGGTCGGGCCGAAGGCCTCGACACACGCGTCGGCGAAGCGGGCGAGGCCGTCGGCGTCGTCGGTGAGCCCCCAGGCCTCGAGCAGGCCGGGATGGGGATCGACACCGGCGCACAATGACCCGCGCGCGGCCAGCGCCGCGGCGAGCCGTGCGCCGAAGCTGGTCACGCCATGACTCGCGGCGCGTCGACGCGGTGGGCCTGGCCGATGGCGTCGGTGAGCGAGGCGAAGCCGCGCTCGGCGAGCGCCGTCTCGAGTTCCTGCAGCACCCGCATCGGCGCGTTCGGATCGCCGAAGACTGCGGTGCCGACGGAGACGGCGGACGCGCCGGCGAGGATGAACTGCAGCGCGTCGAGACCGCTGCGGATGCCACCCATGCCGATGATCGGCAGGTGCGGCAGCGCCCGGAACACCTGCCAGACGCAGCGCACCGCGATCGGGCGGATGGCCGGTCCGGAGAGCCCGCCGGTGATGCCTGCCAGCGCCGGACGCATGGTGTCGGTGTCGATCACGATGCCGAGCGTGGTGTTGATCAGCGAGAAGCCGTCGACCCCGGCGTCGGCGCAGGCCCGCGCGATGTGCACGATGTCGGTCACGTCCGGCGAGAGCTTGGCGATGATCGGCACGTCCGGGTCGGCCGCCCGCCGCACACCGCTGATGACGCGCGACGACGCGATCGCGTCGCAGGCGAAGACCTGCCCGCGGCTCTCGACGTTCGGGCACGAGATGTTGACCTCGATGGCGGCCACGGCGGGGTGGCCGGCGAGCCGGCGCGCGAGCGTCACGTAGTCGTCGGTGTGCCCGCCGGCGATCGAGACGACGACGCGGGCGCCGCGCTGGCGCAGCCATTCGAGGTCGTGCGCCATGAAAGCGTCGATGCCCGGGCCCTGCAGGCCGATCGAGTTGAGCATGCCGCTCGGCGTCTCGGCCATGCGAGGGGTGGGGCGTCCCGACCGCGGCGCGACCATGATCGACTTGGTGACGATCCCGCCGAGCTGCGTGATGTCGAAGAACTGGTCGAGCTCGCGGCCGGCCGCCGCGCAGCCGGACGCCGTGAGCACGGGGTTGGGCACGTCGACGAACCCGACGCGGGCCCGCATGTCCACCATCAGTGGCCTCCCATGGCCTCGGCACCGACGAGGTCCGGCGGCAGGGTGCCGACGTCGCGCCACCGCACCCGGGTGCCGTCGAAGATCGGCCCCTCGACGCACGACCGGACGAAGCGCGAGTACCCGTCGTCGCCGACGACCGGCAGCACGCACGTCATGCACACGCCGATGCCGCAGGCCATCGACTCCTCGACCGCCACCTGCGCGTGGATGCGGAACGCCTGCGCCAGCTCGCTGACAGCGCGCAGCATGCCCATCGGGCCGCACGCGTAGACGATCTGGGCCCGCACCCGCTCGATGACCTCGGGCAGCACGTCGGTGACGATGCCGCGCTGCCCGGACGTGCCGTCGTCGGTGGTGACGGTGACGCGTCCGGCGAGGCGTTTCGCCGCCAGCTCGCCGAACAGGCGGGTGGACGTCGAGGCGCCGAGCACGAACTCGACCTCCGACCCGTTCGCCTTGAGCGCCTGGGCCAGCGGCAGCAGCGGCGCGGTGCCGTAGCCGCCGCCGACGAGCACCGCGGGCACCGGCGAGGACGGCAGCGGGAACGGCACGCCGAGCGGGCCGACGATGTCGATGACGTCGCCGGTGCGCCGCTGGGTGAGCCAGCGGGTGCCGGCACCGGCGTCGGCCACGACGAACTGCACGGTGCCCGCGAAATCACCGCTCGGCGTCGCGCTCAGCAGGGCGAACGAGCGCCGCAGGATCATCGCCGTGTTCTCGCCGCCGACCGCGACCGCGACGAACTGCCCCGGCTTCGCGTCCTGCGCGATCTTCGGCGCGATCACCGTGAACTGCACGTAGTCGCCGACCTTCTGCAGCGCGAAGATCTCCGCCTGCTCCTGCACCGGCGTCACGTACGGCGCCAGTCGGCGAGGGTGGCCTGCAGTTCCTGCAGCGAGCGGACGCCGATCTCGCCGCGGGCGATCTCCTCGATTCCCTGGACGGCGGCCGCGGCGGCCTGCACGGTGGTCAGGCACGGGATGCCCGCGGTGACGGCGGCGGTGCGGATCTCGTAGCCGTCGAGGCGCGGGCCGCCCGAGCCCCACGGGGTGTTGAGCACCAGGTCGACCTCGCCGGCGAGGATCTTCTCGACCACGTTGCCCGGGCCGTCGCTGAACTTGCCGACGACCTCGACCTTGACGCCGTTGCGCCGCAGCACCTGCGCGGTGCCGGCCGTGGCGAGCACGCGGAAGCCGAGGTCGTAGAGGCGCTTCACCGGGAAGATCGCCGAGCGCTTGTCGCGGTTGGCGATGCTGACGAAGACGGTGCCCTTCGACGGCAGCGCGCCGTACGCCGCGGCCTGCGACTTGGCGAACGCGACACCGAAGGTCGAGTCGAAGCCCATGACCTCACCGGTCGACTTCATCTCGGGCCCGAGCACCGAGTCGACCTGGTCACCGCTCGGCGTGCGGAACCGCGCGAACGGCAGCACGGCCTCCTTCACCGCGATCGGTGCGGTGTCGGGCAGGTCACCGCCGTCCTTGGACGCAGGCAGCACACCATTGGCGCGAAGTTGCGCAATCGTCTCGCCCAGGGCGATGCGGGCTGCGGCCTTGGCCAGCGGCACGGCCGTCGCCTTCGAGACGAACGGCACCGTACGGCTGGCGCGAGGGTTCGCCTCGAGCACGTAGAGGGTGTCGCCGGCCAGCGCGTACTGCACGTTGAGCAGCCCGTGCACCCCGACGCCGCGGGCGATCGCCAGCGTCGACGCGCGCACCTTCTCGATGTCCCCGGCGCCGAGCGTGATCGGCGGCAGGGCGCACGCGGAGTCGCCGGAGTGGATGCCGGCCTCCTCGATGTGCTCCATGACGCCGCCGAGGTAGAGCTCGTGCCCGTCGTAGAGCGCGTCGACGTCGATCTCGACCGCGTCGTCGAGGAACCGGTCGACCAGCACCGGGTGGTCGGCGGTGATCTCGGTGGCCCGGTTGATGTAGTCGGCGAGGTGCTGCTCGTCGTAGACGATCTCCATGCCGCGCCCGCCCAGCACGTACGAGGGCCGCACGAGCACCGGGTAGCCGATCTCGTCCGCCACCACCTTGGCCTGCTCGAAGCTGGTGGCCGTGCCGTGCCGCGGCGCGGGCAGGCCCGCTTCGTCGAGCACCCGGCCGAACTCGCCGCGGTGCTCGGCGAGGTCGATCGCCTCGGGCTGCGTGCCGAGCACCGGCACGCCGGCGTCCTTGAGTCGCTGCGCCAGACCGAGCGGCGTCTGCCCGCCGAGCGTGCAGATGACGCCCGCGACGGTGCCCGACTGCTGCTCCGAGTGCACGACCTCGAGCACGTCCTCGAAGGTGAGCGGCTCGAAGTAGAGGCGGTCGGCGGTGTCGTAGTCGGTCGACACGGTCTCGGGGTTGCAGTTGACCATGACGGTCTCGTAGCCGGCCTCGCGCAGCGCCATGACGGCGTGCACGCACGAGTAGTCGAACTCGATGCCCTGCCCGATGCGGTTCGGGCCGCTGCCGAGGATGAGCACCTTGGCCTTCTCGCTCTGCGGCGCGACCTCGGTCTCCTCGTCGTAGGACGAGTAGTGGTACGGCGTGCGCGCCGCGAACTCGGCGGCGCAGGTGTCGACGGTCTTGTAGACCGGGCGGATGCCGAGGCGGTGCCGCAGCGCACGCACGCCGTCCTCGCCGGCGAGCTCGGGACGCAGGGCAGCGACCTGCCGGTCGGACAGGCCGTGCCGCTTCGCCTTGCGCAGCAGGGCTTCGGTCAGCGTCGGCGACTCGCGCAGTGCTGCGCCGATCTCGGTGACGAGCGCGATCTGGTCGACGAACCACGGGTCGATGCCGGTCGTCTCGGCGACCTGGTCGACGGTCGCGCCGGCCCGCAGCGCCTGCTCGACCCAGTACAGCCGGCCGTCGGTGGGCACCGCAGCACGGGCGAGCAGCTCGTCCAGCGGCAGGTCCTCGTCCGGACGCGTCCAGAAACCGGCCGCCTTGGTCTCGATCGACCGCAGCGCCTTGCCGAGCGCCTCGGTGAAGTTGCGGCCGATCGCCATCGTCTCGCCGACCGACTTCATGTGCGTGGTCAGCACGGGGTCGGCACCCGGGAACTTCTCGAACGCGAACCGCGGCACCTTGACCACGACGTAGTCGAGCGTCGGCTCGAAGGCCGCCGGCGTCTCCTGCGTGATGTCGTTGCGGATCTCGTCCAGCGTGTAGCCCACAGCGAGCTTCGCGGCGATCTTGGCGATCGGGAAGCCGGTGGCCTTCGACGCGAGCGCCGACGACCGCGACACGCGCGGGTTCATCTCGATCACGATCATGTCGCCGTTGGCCGGGTTGATCGCGAACTGGATGTTGCAGCCGCCGGTGTCGACGCCGACCTCGCGCAGCACGGCGATGCCGATGTCGCGCATGTGCTGGTACTCGCGGTCGGTGAGCGTCATCGTCGGCGCGACGGTGATCGAGTCGCCGGTGTGCACGCCCATCGGGTCGAGGTTCTCGATCGCGCAGACGACCACGACGTTGTCGTGCTTGTCGCGCATCAGCTCGAGCTCGTACTCCTTCCAGCCGCGCACCGACTGCTCGACGAGCACCTCGTGCACGGGCGAGGCGGCCAGGCCGCGGGCCACCATCGTGCGCACCTCGTCGGCACCGTTCGCCAGGCCCGAGCCGAGCCCGCCCATCGTGAACGACGGGCGGATGACGACCTTGTTGTCGACGGTGGCGGCGAAGGCGACCGCCTCGTCGAGGGTCTTGCAGACCTGCGACGCGGGCACCTCGCCGCCGACCCGGCGCACGATCTCCTTGAACTTCTGGCGGTCCTCGCCGCGCTGGATCGCGTCGATGTCGGCGCCGATGAGCTCGACGCCGTACTTCTCCAGGACGCCGTTCTCGTGCAGCTTCACCGCGAGGTTCAGCGCGGTCTGGCCGCCGAGGGTCGGGAGCAGCGCGTCGGGACGCTCCTTGGCGATCACCTGCTCGACGAACTCGGGCGTCAGCGGCTCGACGTACGTGGAGTCGGCGAACTCGGGGTCGGTCATGATCGTCGCCGGGTTCGAGTTCATCAGGCTGACGCGGAAGCCCTCGCGCCGCAGCACGCGGCACGCCTGGGTGCCGGAGTAGTCGAACTCGGCTGCCTGGCCGATGACGATCGGCCCGGAGCCGATGACCAGGATGTGCTGGATGTCCGTGCGCTTCGGCATCAGGCGTTCTTCCCCTCGAGCAACTCGACGAAGCGATCGAACAGGTACGCGGCGTCGTGCGGGCCGGCCGCGGCCTCCGGGTGGTACTGCACGCTGAACGCCTTCGCGTCGCGGGCCCGCAGCCCCTCGACGACGTCGTCGTTCAGGCACACGTGGCTCACCTCGACGGCACCGAAGTCGGTGGACGTCGCGCGGTCGAGCGGCGCGTCGACGGCGAAGCCGTGGTTGTGCGCGGTGATCTCGACCTTGCCGGTGCTGCGGTCCTGCACCGGCTGGTTGATGCCGCGGTGGCCGTAGCCGAGCTTGTAGGTGCCGAAGCCGAAGGCGCGGCCGAGGATCTGGTTGCCGAAGCAGATGCCGAAGATCGGCACTTCGCGGCGCAGCAGCTCGCGCACGGTCGCCACCGCGTCGTCGGCGGTCGCCGGGTCGCCCGGACCGTTGGCCAGGAACACGGCGTCCGGGTTGGTGGCGAGCACCTGCTCGGCGGTCGAGGTCGACGGCAGCACGTGCGAGGTGATGCCGCGCTCGGCCATGCGGTGCGGCGTCATCGACTTGATGCCGAAGTCGAGGGACGCGACGGTGAAGCGGTGCTCGCCGAGCGCCTCGACCGTGTACGGCTCGGGCGTCGTCACCTCGGCCGACAGGTCGGCGCCGCTCATCGGCGGCGAGGCGAGCACCTTGTCGAGCAGCTCCTCGTGCGATGACGACGACGAGATGCCGCAGCGCATCGCGCCCCGCTCGCGCAGGTGCCGGGTGAGCGCGCGGGTGTCGATGCCCGAGATGCCGACGATGCCCTGCGCGGCCAGTTCGTCGTCGAGCGAGCGGCGCGAGCGCCAGTTCGACGCGCGGCGCGCGGGGTCGCGCACGACGTAGCCCGCGACCCAGATGCGGCGCGACTCGGGGTCGTCGTCGTTCACGCCCGTGTTGCCGATGTGCGGCGCGGTCTGCACGACGATCTGGCGGTGGTACGACGGGTCGGTCAGCGTCTCCTGGTAGCCGGTCATGCCGGTGTTGAAGACGGCCTCGCCGAACGTCTCACCCACGGCGCCGTAGGTCTCGCCGCTGAACAGGCGGCCGTCCTCCAGGACGAGGATGGCGGAACTCATGCCGTGCCTCTCGTTGTCGGGTCGGTCGGGTCGGTCGCGGACAGGGCATGCACCCAGTCCGGATACGTGGTCTTGTCGTCGGCACGCAGGCCGGTGTCGAGCTCGGCGTCGCCGAGGTGCCAGCGGATCACCAGCAGGCCGCCCTCGCCCATCACCTTGCCGGCGAGGCCGGGTGCGAGCCGGGCCTCGTCGATCGCCGTGCGCGGCAGGAAGACCGGCGTGGCGCCCTCGCGGTCGATGAGCACGCCCTGCCGGTGCAGGGTGGCGGTGCAGGCGGCGCGCAGCCCGAGGCCCTCGTGCACGACACGGTCCTGCCAGCTCGAGGCGAAGGTGGTGCCGACGTACAGGCCACTCAACGTGTGTTGAGCAGCGTCGAGCTCGGCCGGCACCGGCGGCAGCGACGGCAGGCCGGCCTGCCGCGTCGCCCCGGTGCGCCAGCCGCCGAGCATGCCGTAGAGGCCGAGCAACCACAGGACGACGCAGAGCAGGACGAGCAGGAACCCCGGCATGCCTTGGGC
>NZ_JBQCEE010000189.1:0-9787 GCF_051960575.1 Jatrophihabitans sp. | reverse complement strand
GGGGGGGCCAACGCCCTTCGGCCCCGGTCGCGCGCCCCCCGCGGGGGCCCGGGCGCGGCGCCCACCCCCGGGGGGGGAGTCAGCGCCGGGGGGCCCGCGCGGCCCCTGCCCCGGCGATGATCTCGGGGAAACCCGGGCCAGGACCGGGGTTTCCCCGAGATCATCGCGGGTCGGGGCGGGGTGACGACGGTCGGACGCGCGGAGCTCAGCCCCGGGCGAGCGTCACCGACCCGGCGCCCCGCACGGCGGCCACGCGCTCGGCCTCGGGCTCGAGCGCGTCCCAGACGTCCTGGGCCAGGGCGCCGAACGGTTCGACGGTGATGGTCAGCTTCGTGCCCGACGTCTTCGGCCGCCACGCGCCGACGATCTCGCCATGGGCGAGCACCGCACCCGGGCGTCCGAGCACCGGCCAGAGCGTCTTCTGCGCCGCCTTGTCCGGCACGAGCAGCGCACGGTCGCGGGCCTGCAGGAACGGGTCGAACCCACCGAGCAGCCGCACGGTCTTCGGCTCGGGCGCGCCCTCGAGCGCGCGGGCCGCGTCGGCCGGGATCCAGGCCGTCCGGCCGTCGACCCGCACCTCGACGAGATCGTCCGGCCACGCCGCGCGGGCGTCGGCCCGCCGCGCCTCGACGTAACCCGCCACCTCGACCTCGGTCGCCGGGCCGAGCAGGCGCAGGTAGTCGGTGAACAGTCGGCGCAGCGCCGCCACGTCGGTCTCGCGCGGGCGGCGCGCCTTCGCCCGCGGGTGCAGCACCGGCGGCGCGGTGCCCGGCTCGAGTTCGAGCCCGGCGGCCAGCGACGAGACCCGCATGGCCGAGTCGGAGATGTGGGAGGTGCCGCAGGCGCGGCAGTTGCGCCGCATCGTCTCGGGCAGCCGCTTCGTGACGGCCGTGCTGGTCTCGCCCTTCGGCTTGGGCCGGGCGACGACGTCGTGCATCGCGTCGACGGCCCGCTCGAACTGCTCGAGCGCGGTGATGCCCGCGCGCTCGACGCTGGGCCCCGTCTCGTTCAGCCGGCCAGCGGCGTCGGCCTCGCTCAGCGGGAAGAGCGCCTCGGCGAGCGCGTCGAGGTCCTTGCGGCGGTGCACGTGCGGGGCGCCGCGCAGCGACCAGACCAGCGCGAGGCGGTGTCCCGGGCCCACGGCGTCGGGCGACGGCGGCTTCGCGAGACGGTTGGCGAACGAGAGCCGCGCCTGCTCGCCGGGCCCGTCCTGCACGCCGATGTCGAGCACGGCGAGGTCGCCGACGGCCGAGGCGGCGGCGTCGAGCCCCTGCGCGGCGACGCGGTAGGCCAGCACCTGCTTGCGGTCGACGGTCAGCATGCTCACTCCGGCAGCTCGTAGTCGAGGGTCAGGGTGTACTCCATCGCCTCGGCGGCGTAGCTACCGCTCCCGCGCAGGCCGGCCAGCGCGCCGGTGCCCGAGCCCTGCACCACCTCGAGCTGCGTCGTGGCGGTGCCGCCCCGGTGATCGCCGCGGGCCGCGAGCACGAAGCTGCCCTCGCGGCCCGCGAGCGTGCCGGTGACGTGCTCGAAGCCGGTGTACGGGCCGACCAGTGACTGCGGGTCGGCGGGGTCGCCGTCGACGTAACAGATCGTCAGCGAGCAGGTCGACTCGCCGACGAGGTCGCCCGCCCAGCGCGTGGTGAAGCGGGCGGTGGCGACGGCGGGCACGCTGGTCGACGGGGTCTCGTCCCAGGACTGGCCGGTCACGGTGATCGTTGCTGTGGTCATGCCTCGCAGCCTGCCCGCCGAACCTGACATCAACTGTCAGGTTTTCCTGCGAAGATCGTCGCGTGCGGGCCAGCCGGTTGTTGAGCATCCTGCTGACGCTGCACGCGCGGGGGCAGGCCAGCGCGAGCGAGCTCGCCGCCGAACTCGAGGTCTCGGTGCGCACGATCTACCGCGACATCGAGGCGCTCGGCGAGGCGGGCATCCCCGTGTACGCGACGCGCGGACGGCACGGCGGGGTGCGGCTGCTCGAGGGCTACCGCACGCGGCTGACGGGGCTGTCGCCGGACGAGGCGGATGCGCTGTTCCTCGCCGGCCTGCCGGGTGCGGCGTCCGATCTCGGGCTCGGGGACGTGCTCGCGACGACCCGGCTCAAGCTGCTCGCCGCGTTGCCGGACGGCCTGCGCGACCGGGCCGCGCGCATCCGCGACACGGTGCTCGTCGACGCGCCGGGGTGGCAGCGCGAGCCCGAGCGGCCGCCCTTCCTGCCGGTGCTGGCGGAGGCGACCTGGACGACTCGCCGGGTGCGGGTGCGTTACGAGCGGTCGAACCGGGCGGTCGTCGACCGGGTGCTCGAACCGCTGGGGCTCGTGCTCAAGGCGGGCACCTGGTACGTCCTCGCACGCGCCGACGGCGGCGGCGAGCCGCGCACCTACCGGGTGTCGCGCGTGCTGACGGCGGCGGTGCAGGACGAGGTCTTCGCGCGGCCCGCGGGGTTCGACCTGGCCCGGTCGTGGTCGGACTACCAGCAGGACTACACCGAGCGGCTCTACCGCGCCGAGGCGTCCGTACGGCTCGACGCGACCGGACGCGACCTGCTGTTCCTGGTCGGCACGGTGCCACAGCGCCGGGCGCGGGACGCGATGGGGCCGGTCGACGACACCGGCTGGGCCGAGACCGTGATCCCGATCGAGTCGGTGCGGCACGGCCATCACGCGTTGCTGCAACTCGGCGAGCACGTCGAGGTGCTCGGCCCGCCGGACCTGCGCGCCGCGTTCGCCACCACGGCGGCCGAGCTGGCCCGCCGCTATGCGGCGGGCTGAGCGCGACCCGCGACGCGGCGCCGCGCCGTCAGGACGTCGGCGGGGCGCGCGGGGGGCGCGTCGCGGTGGAGGCCGGCGGCGCGGCCACCGGCGAGCCCGGCGTCTCGACCGTCGGCGCGACGTCCGCGGCCGCCGGTGTCACCGGACGGCCGTGCGCGTCGCGCGTCTCGCCGGGGAAGGACTCGCGCACGTTCCGCATGTGCCGCGACATCGAGCGGAACAGGAAGAAGCAGACGACGCAGAGGATCAGGATGATGCCCAGCCCGATCGGGCCGGACTTCAGCGGCTCGTTGTTGACGGCCAGCACCACGGTCGGGCTCATGCCCCCACCCTTTCCCGCACGCCCGCGAACAGGTCGTCCTCCGGCACTTCGGAGTCGACCAGGCTGCGTGCCAGTTCGAAGTCCTCGGTCGGCCACGCGCGCTTCTGCAGGTCGAGCGGCACCTTGAAGAACCAGCCACCGGGGTCGACCTGGGTCGCGTGCGCGATGAGCGCGCGGTCGCGGCGCTCGAACCAGTCGGCCACCGGGACGCGGGTGGTGATCTTCGGCGGACGGAGCTTGCCCTGCCACTCCTCACGCCGCTTGCGCCACTCCTCGAACGGCGACTCGAGCCCGGCGTCCAGCATCGCCTGGTGCAGCGCCTCGCTGCGCTCGACGCTGAAGCCGACGTCGTAGTACAGCTTCAGCGGCTGCCACGGCTCGCCGGCGTCGGGGAACGCGTCGGGATCGGGCGCCGCCTCGAAGGCCGCGACGCTGATCTCGTGGCAGCGGATGTGGTCGGGGTGCGGGTAGCCACCGTTCTCGTCGTAGGTGGTCATGACGTGCGGGCGGAAGCGGCGCACCTCGGCGACCAGCCGCTCGGTGGCCTCGTGGAGCGGCGTCAGCGCGAAGCAGCCCTCGGGCAGCGGCGGCAGCGGGTCGCCCTCGGGCAACCCCGAGTCGACGAAACCGAGCCAGCTCTGCTGCACGCCGAGGATCGCGCGGGCCTGGTCCATCTCGCGGCGACGGATCTCGGCGATGTTCTCCTCGATCTCCGGGCGTCCCTGCAGCGCCGGGTTGAGGATGCTGCCGCGCTCGCCGCCGGTGCACGTCACGACGAGCACCTCGACGCCCTCGTCGACGTAGCGCGCCATCGTCGCGGCGCCCTTGCTGGACTCGTCGTCGGGGTGCGCGTGCACGCACATCAGGCGCAGTGCTTCTGTCACGCGTCCATTGTTCCCGACGCCACCGACAACCTGCCTGCGCGCTCGCTCGTTTGGCCTGCAACAGGTGGCCGGTGTTACGTTCTTTGTTTCGTTCCGCCCGTTCCACCGTGTCAGGAGCCCTCACGTGACCACCTCCGACGAGACCGCCGTCACCTGGTTGACCCAGGAGGCCTACGACCGACTCTCGCGGGAGCTGCAGGAGCTGATCGACAACCGGCCGGCGATGGCCAAGGAGATCAACGACCGGCGTGAGGAGGGCGACCTCAAGGAGAACGGCGGCTACCACGCCGCCCGCGAGGAGCAGGGCAAGCAGGAGGGCCGCATCGTCCAGCTGCAGACCCTGCTGCGCACCGCCAAGGTCGGCGAGGCGCCGGTCAGCGACGGCGTCGCCGGCCCCGGCATGATCGTCACCGTCCGCTGGGACGGCGACGACGACACCGAGACCTTCCTCATCGGCTCGCGCGAGGAGGCCGAGACGGCCGGCGTCGAGGTCTACTCGGCCGCGTCCCCCCTCGGCAAGGCCCTCACCGGCAAGCGCGAGGGCGAGACCGCCGAGTACGAGGCCCCGAACGGCAAGACGCTCAAGGTCACCCTGGTCAAGGCCGCCCCGTTCAGCGGCTGACCTGCCCCGTTCCGCGTGACGGATCCCCGCCGTGAGTGCCGGATCGCGCGCCCGGGTGACGGATCGCGGCCGCGGGTGACGGCGTTTTCGCCGTCAGTGGATCTTCCGATCCGTCACCCGATCACCCCGTCCGTCACGCCGTCCCGTCCACGAGCGGCAGCACGCGGTAGGGCACCGGCTTCGACAGGGCGATGACCGTCGAGGTGCGCACGATCTCGGGGTACTGCGTGACCCGGTCGAGCACGTGCTGCAGCTCGGCGTTCGAGCGGGCGACGAGCCGGCAGAGCATGTCGCCCTGGCCGGTGATCGTGTGCACCTCGAGCACCTCCGGGATCTCGCGCAGGTGGGCGAGCACGTCCTGCCCGCGTCCCTGCCGGATCTCGAGCGTCACGAAGGCGGTCACGGCGAAGCCGAGCGCCTCCGGGTCGAGGTGCGGGGCGAACGACGCGATGACGCCGCGCTCGACGAGCCGGTCGAGACGCGACTGCACGGTCGCCCGCGCGACGCCGAGGCGGCGCGAGAGTTCGAGGACGCCGACCCGCGGCGCCTCGTCCAGCGCGCGCAGCAGACGGGCGTCGAGATCATCGATCGGGCGCGACGACGGCACGGCGCCACTCTCGCACGGTGACGCCCGCGTGGTCGCGTGGTGGCGGGATCGCCCCGCACCGACGTAGCGTCGGATGGCGTGACAGCACCGGCCATCGCCACCCTCGCCGACCTGCGCGCCTCAGGGCACGTGCACCGCAGCGTCAAGGCCGAGATCCGGCAGAACCTCATCGCCCGGCTGGCCGCGGGTCAGCCGTCGCTGCCGGGCATCGTCGGCTTCGAGGACACCGTGGTGCCCGAGGTCGAGCGCGCGCTGCTGGCCGGCCACGACCTCGTGCTGCTCGGCGAGCGCGGGCAGGGCAAGACCCGGCTCATCCGCACCCTCACCGGCCTGCTCGACGAGTGGACGCCGGTGGTCGCCGGGTGCGAGATCAACGACCACCCGTACGCCCCGGTCTGCTCGCGCTGCCAGTCGCTGCTGGCCACCGAGGGCGAGCTGCTGCAGATCGACTGGCTGCACCGCGACGCCCGGCTCGGCGAGAAGCTCGCCACGCCCGACACGTCCGTCGGCGACCTCATCGGCGACATCGACCCGATCAAGGTGGCCGAGGGCCGCACGCTCGGCGACCCCGAGACGGTGCACTACGGCCTCGTGCCCCGCACGAACCGCGGCATCTTCGCGGTGAACGAGCTGCCCGACCTCGCCGAGCGCATCCAGGTGGCGCTGCTCAACGTGCTCGAGGAGCGCGACATCCAGGTGCGCGGCTACCAGCTGCGCCTGCCGCTCGACCTGCTCGTCGTCGCGTCGGCGAACCCCGAGGACTACACCAACCGCGGTCGCATCATCACTCCGCTGAAGGACCGCTTCGGCGCCGAGATCCGCACCCACTACCCGCTCTCGCTCGACACCGAGCTGTCGCTGATCGCGCAGGAAGCCGCGGTGCTGTGGACCGACGCCACCCACGGGGCGCCGCTCGTGCCGACCCACGTGCTCGAGGTGGTCGGCCGCTTTGCGCGCGCCGTGCGCGACGCCCCGCAGGTCGATCAGCGCTCGGGCGTCTCCGCCCGCTTCGCGATCGCCGCGGTCGAGACCGTCGCCGCGTCGGCCGTGCGCCGCGCAGCCATCAACCACGAGGGCGCCGCCGTCGCGCGGGTCTGCGACCTTCCGTCGGTCGTGCCCGCGTCGCGCGGCAAGGTCGAGTTCGACGACGCCGACGAAGGACGCGAGTTCGAGGTGCTCGAGCACCTGCTGCGCCGCGCCATCGCCGAGACCTACCGCAGCCGGCTCGCGGGCCTCGACCTGCGTCCGCTGCAGGAGAAGTTCGACGGCGGCCTCACCGTCACCACCGGTGACAACATCGGTGCGAGCGAGCTGCTGCAGCAGGTCGGCGCCGTGCCGGTGCTGTCGACGCTGCTCGACCGTCTCGAGCCGGACGGCGTCGGCGAGGGCCCGGCCGCCGTCGGCATCGCCGCCTCCGTCGTCGAGTTCGCCCTCGAGGGGCTGCACCTCAACCGCCGCCTCGCCAAGGACTCCGACGGCGGCCGCACCATCTACGGACGATGAGCAGCCGCTACGGCGCCTGGAACGGCGGTCCCGACCCGCTGGCGCCGCCCTACGACATCCGCGAGGCGCTCGACGAGATCGGCGACGACGTGCTGGCCGGCATGTCGCCGCGGTCGGCGCTGAACCGTCTGCTGCGTCGGGGGGCGAACGGCCGCAACGGCCTCGACTCGCTGCGCCGCCAGGCCCGCGAGCGCGCCCGCGAACTGCGCCGCAGCGGCCGGCTCGACGGCACGCTGCAACGCATCAGGGAGCTGCTGGACGAAGCGGTCGAGCTCGAACGGCAGGCGCTGTTCCCGGTGCCCGACGACTCGGCACGCATGGCCGAGGCCGAGCTCGACGCCCTCCCCCGCGACACCGCCCGCGCCGTGCAGGAGCTGCAGGACTACCAGTGGCGTTCGCCGGAGGCACGCGCCACCTACGACCAGATCCAACAGCTGTTGCGCGACGAGGTGCTCGACGCGCAGTTCAAGGGACTCAAGGACGCGCTGCAGAGCGCGACGCCCGAGGACATGGCGCGCATCCGCGAGATGATGTCGGCGCTGAACGACATGCTCGACGCGGACGCGCGGGGTGAGCACACCCAGGAGCAGTTCGACGAGTTCATGCAGCAGTACGGCGACTTCTTCCCCGAGCAGCCGCAGAACCTCGACGAACTCGTCGACCAGCTCGCCCGCCGCGCGGCCGCAGCTCAACAGCTGTTGAACTCGCTCAGCGCCGAGCAGCGCAACGAGCTCGCCGAGCTGATGGCGCAGGCCATGAACAACGCCGGGCTGGCCGAGCAGATGGCCCGGCTGCAGCGCGGGCTGCAGGCGGCGCGTCCGGATCTCGAATGGGGCGGCCGCCAGCGCATGGACGGCGACCAGCCCATGGGGTACGCCGAGGGTACCGGGGCGCTCGCCGAGCTCGCCGACCTCGACCGGCTCGAGGAACTGCTCGACCAGGACTACCCCGGCGCGTCCATGGACGACATCGACGAGGAGCTCGTCGAGCGGGCGCTCGGGCGTGCCGCCGTCGACGACGTCGAACAGCTCAAGCGCATCGAGCGCGAACTGCGTCAACAGGGCTACCTGCAGCGCGGCGGCGAGGGGCTCACCCTGTCGCCGCGGGCGTTGCGACGCCTCGGATCGACCGCGCTGAAGCGGGTCTTCGCGATGGTCGAGTCGAAGGGCCGCGGCTCGCACGACGTGCGCGACGCCGGCGCCGCGGGCGAGATCACCGGCGCGAGCCGCGAGTGGCGCTTCGGCGACGAGCAGCCCCTCGACGTCGTGCGCACCGTGCGCAACGCGGTGCTGCGGTCGGGCGCGGGCCGCGACGTGCGCCTCGCACCCGAGGACTTCGAGGTGGTCGAGACCGAGCGGCGCGCGTCCGCCGCGGTGGCACTGCTCGTCGACATGTCGTACTCGATGGAATTGCGCGGCACCTGGGGCGAGGCGAAGACCACGGCGCTCGCGCTGCACTCGCTGGTGTCGACGAAGTACCCGCAGGACTCGATCGAGATCATCGGCTTCAGCGACTACGCCCGCGTGCTGTCGCCGAGCGCGCTCGTCGACCACGACTGGGACCGCGTGCAGGGCACCAACCTCCAGCACGGCCTGATGCTCGCCCGGCGCCACCTGGACAAGCACCGTGGCGCCGAGCCGGTGATCCTGGTGATCACCGACGGCGAGCCGACCGCGCACCTCGCCCCCGACGGCTTCGCCGACTTCGCCTGGCCGCCGACGCCCGAGACGATCGCCGCCACCCTCGCCGAGGTCGAACGCTGCACCCGTCGCGGCGCGACGATCAACGTCTTCATGCTCGACGACGACCCGCGGCTGGTCGCGTTCATGCAGGAGGTCGGGCACCGCAACGGCGGCCGGGTCTTCCTGCCGAAGCGCGGCGCCCTCGGCGAGTACGTGGTGGCCGACTACCTCGCCGCCCGCCGTGGCCGGCGTCGCGGCCGCGCCGCCGGCTGACCGGCCCCCCAGCGCCGGTCGGTAGGGTCGGGTCGTGAAGGATCTGCTGCTCGCGCTGCACCTGCTGTTCGCCATCTTCGCCGTCGGCCCGCTCGTGCACGCCGCCACCACCGCCGGACGCGGGGTGCGCAAGGGCGACGGCGGCGCCACCGCCGCGGCGTCCCGGATGCTGCGCATCTACTCCTACGCGTCCGTGCTCGTGATCATCGCCGGCTTCGGGCTGATGTCGCAGAAGGAGGACGGTCAGATGCTCGGCAAGTTCACCCAGCCGTGGATCTGGGTGAGCCTGCTGCTCTGGCTGGTCGCGGTCGGCGTCGTGCTCCTGGTGATGGTGCCCTCGCTCGACAAGGTCACCGCGGCCATCGGACGCGAGGAGTCGGTCGTCAGCATGACCGGGCGCATCGCCGCGTCCGGCGGCGTGGTCGGCCTCGCCTTCGTGGTGATCGTGGTGCTCATGGCCTACAAGCCGGGGCACTGAGCACCCTGGACGCCACGGTGGACATCCGGCTCGTCGACGCCCTCACGACGCGCGCGCTGCGGCGCACGGTGCTGCGGCCGAGCTGGCCGGTCGACGAGCCGGTGCACGGCGACGACGCGCCCGACTCGCTGCACCTCGGCGCGTACGACGGTGACGAGCTGGTCGCGGCCTGCATCCTGCTGCCGCGGCCGTATCCGCAGCGTCCGGACGAGACCGGCACCTGGCAGCTGCGCGGCATGGCCACCGCCGAGGCCGTGCGCGGGCGAGGCGTCGGCACCACGCTGCTCGACGCCGCCCTCGACGAGGTGCGGCGCCGCGGCGGCCGGCTGCTCTGGTGCGAGGCCCGCGTGACCGCGATCGGCTTCTACGCGCGCAACGGTTTCACCGTCGACGGCCCCGAGTACGCGCACGCCGAGACGGGCGCGCCGCACCACTACGCGTCCCGCCCGGTCGACGCGGGAACCTGATCGCGGGGCCACCTCGTCCCCTGAGGGGGTTGCAGGCACGGACCGGCCGGAGGTGAGGCAGTGCGCGACGAAGCGGGCTTTCGGGCGTTCGTCCAGACGAACGGCGCCGCGCTGCAGCACGCCGCCCGGCTGCTGACCGGTGACCACCACCGCGCCGAGGACCTCGTGCAGACGGCGC
>NZ_JBQCEE010000188.1:0-2040 GCF_051960575.1 Jatrophihabitans sp. | reverse complement strand
CAACACCGACCTCCACATCAACTACCTCTACTGGGAGATCTTCCGCGGCGGCGGCACCCAGACCTGGGCCGCCCCCACCACCGGCACCATCGACTTCGACAACCTCCACATCACCACCAGCTGACCGATCGCCCGACAGGACTTTGACCTTGGTTCTGTCACGATGTATGGTTGCGGTGAAGCAAGCGGGGATTTGCCAATGCGGGGCTGACCAGTACCCGGAGCACCCCCTTGAACCTCCTTCCGGCATCCCGGCTGTCCTCACCCCTCGGCCGGCGCGGACGTGGAGCACGATCTCGAGGTCACCGGCCCGTCCGTCACGGGCGCACCACCCTGCTCGTCGCCGGCGCGCTGACGCTGAGCGGCGCCGTCTCGATCGTCACCGCGGACACGGCGCACGGTGCGACCGTCCCCCAGCGGCGCGTCGCGGCCGACTACTTTCATCGGACCGTCGTGTCAGGCCTGGGCCGCGCCGGTCAGGGCGGCGCCTACGTCCTCACCCGCCCCGCCAATGTCGGCGTCCACGTCGCCGCGAACCGCGCGACCTTCGCCGCGCTGACCCCCGGACAGACCGTCACGGCGTCGCTGCCCTCGGTCGTCGTCGGCGATGCGCGCATGCGCACGTCGATCGTCGTCCCGAAGCTGCCCACCGGCGCCGGCGGCTTCCACTTCGGCCTCGAGCTGCGGCAGCAGCAGGACGGCCGCGGCTACCGCGCCTCCGTCGCGATCGACGCACAGGGCGGGTTGACCGTGAGCCTGTCCCGGCTCGGGCACAACCGGGCGGAGACCACCCTGCGGTCGCGCCGCCTCGCGGCGCACGTCCGTGCCGGACAGGTCCTGAACCTGGTCGGGATGGTGCGCGGCACGGCGCCGGCGTCGCTGGCGCTCCGCGCGTGGGTCGCCGGCCACGCGATCCCCGACTGGCAGCTGCAGTACCAGGACCGGTCGACCGGCCTGGTCCCGCGCACCGGCACCGTGGGCGAGTGGAGCTACCTCTCGAGCCGCACCGCGTCGCCGCGGTTCCAGTTTCAGCAGACCCTGCTGCTCGTCTGGGCACTCAAGGCGGCCGCCGGTGTCACACCACCGCCCAGCGGCCCGCCCGCCCGGACCGGCTCGACGACGATCTTCGCCCAGAACTACGACCGGTTCCCCACGGGCGGCCCGGTGTCGCTGCAGACCGAGCGCTCCGCGCTCGGCGACCAGTCGCTGTACCTCGGCAGCTCGAACATCGGACGGACCTCGATCGTCGCGGCCGCCGGCCACGGCAACGTCATGCGCATCACCATGCCGGCCAACACGATCGGTGAGGCCAGCGGCGCGATCATCGACGCCCACCTCCCGCGGACCGTCGACCAGGCCACGATCAAGTACGACATCCGCTTCGGGTCGAACTTCGACTGGAGCCGCGGCGGCAAGCTGCCCGGCCTGGGCGGCGCGACGCCGGGCACGCGGCCCAGTGTCGCCGGTGGGTGCAACGCCGGGAACAGCGGCGCCTGGTCCGGACGCGGCATGTGGATCACGCCGTCGTCGTACCCCTCGGTCGCCGGTCCGAACGAGCTCATCGGCTACGCCTACGACTACGCCAAGCAGTCGACCTGTGGCGACAACCAGCGCACGAACACCGCGATGACCGCCGGGACATGGCACTCCGTGACGATGTCCTACCGCATGAACACGATCGGCTCGAACGGCGTGCCGCACGCGGACGGCGTCTTCAAGATGTGGCTCGACGGCAGGCTCATCAAGGACGTGCAGAACCTGCAGTACCGGAACACGGCCAACCTGCACATCAACTACCTGTACTGGGAGGTCTTCCGCGGCGGCGGCGACCAGTCCTGGGCGGGCCGCACCACGAGCACGATCGACTTCGACAACCTCAGCATCACCACCGGCTGACGCCGTCCCGTCCGAACCGTGGTCCCCGGCGCACCCGCGCCGGGGCCCACGTCGTCTCCCCCGAGGTCGACTCCCCCGAGCGTCGTCGGCGACCTGCCGCCGGGACGGCGTGCTGGGGGAGGGTGTTTCCCCCCGACATGATAG
>NZ_JBQCEE010000187.1:0-2896 GCF_051960575.1 Jatrophihabitans sp. | reverse complement strand
CCGCAGTCGAAGCAGGGCGTCCACCTGCAGTCGTCCTGTTCGAACTCCGAGAGTGCGTCCTGCCAGTCGTCCCAGAGCCACTGCTTGTCCAGGCCCGAGTCGAGGTGATCCCAGGGCAGGACCTCGTCGCCGTCGCGCTCACGTGTGGTGAACCACGCCAGATCCACACCGTGCAGCTGCGATTCGGCGGCCTGCATCCAGCGGCTGAAGGAGAAGTGCTCGCTCCACCCGTCGAACCGTCCGCCCTGGCGCCACACCTCCTCGATGACCGCGCCGACACGGCGATCACCGCGCGAGAGCAGCCCTTCGACCAGCGACGGCTCGCCGTCGTGATAGCGCATGCCGACGTTGCGACCCAGCGCCTTGTTCGCGTTGATCGCGGCACGCAGCTTGCGCAGCCGCTCGTCGACGACCTCAGGCGCAGCCTGGGCGGCCCACTGGAACGGGGTGTGCGGCTTCGGGACGAACCCGCCGATGGAGACGGTGCAGCGGATGTCCTTACTGCCCGATGCCTCCCGCCCGGCCCGGATGACGTCGTGCGCCATCTCGGCGATCTCGAGGACGTCCTCGTCGGTCTCGGTCGGCAAGCCGCACATGAAGTACAGCTTCACCTGCCGCCAGCCCTGCGCGTACGCGGCCGAGACGGTGCGGATCAGGTCGTCCTTGCTGACCATCTTGTTGATCACGCGCCGCAGCCGCTCGCTGCCGCCCTCGGGCGCGAAGGTCAGGCCCGACCGGCGGCCGTTGCGGCTGAACTCGTTGGCGAGGTCGATGTTGAACGCGTCGACGCGGGTCGACGGCAGCGAGAGGCTGACCTTCTCGTCCTCGTAGCGGTCGGCGAGCTGCTTGGCCATCTCGCCGATCTCGGTGTGATCGGCGCTGCTGAGCGACAGCAGGCCGACCTCGTCGAACCCGGTGGCCCGCAGGCCGGCGTCGACCATCTGCCCGACCGTCTCGATGCTGCGCTCGCGCACCGGGCGGGTGATCATGCCTGCCTGGCAGAAGCGGCAGCCGCGCGTGCAGCCGCGGAAGATCTCGACGGACATGCGCTCGTGCACCGACTCGGCCAGGGGCACCAGCGGCGTCTTCGGGTACGGCCACTCGTCCAGGTTCATGACCGTGTGCTTGCGGATCACCGCCGGCACGTCGCGGTTCGGCGTCACCGCCTCGATGCGGCCGTCCGGCAGGTAGCTGACGTCGTAGAACCGCGGCACGTAGAGCGAGCCGGTCTGCGCGAGGCGCAGCAGCGTCTCGTCGCGGCTGAGCCCCTCGCGCTTGGCGTCGCGGACGATGTCGGTGATCAGCCCGACGGCCTGCTCGCCGTCGCCGAGCACGGCGAGGTCGACGAAGTCGGCGATCGGTTCGGGATTGAACGCGGCATGGCCGCCGGCGACGACGATCGGGTGGCGCTCGTCGCGGTCGGCCGCGTGCAGCGGCACGCCCGCGAGGTCGAGGGCCGTGAGCAGGTTCGTGTAGCCGAGCTCGGTGGCGAAGCTGACGCCGAGCAGGTCGAAGGCGCCGACCGGCCGGTGCGCGTCGACGGTGAACTGCGGCACGCCGTGCTCGCGCATGAGCGCCTCGAGGTCGGGCCAGACGGCGTACGTGCGCTCGGCGAGCGTGTCGGGGCGCTCGTTCAGGACCTCGTAGAGGATCTGCACGCCCTGGTTGGGCAGGCCCACCTCGTACGCGTCCGGGTACATGAGCGCCCAGCGCACCTCGACGGCGTCCCAGTCCTTGCTGCGGGCGTTGAGCTCGCCGCCGACGTACTGGATCGGCTTGTTCACGCGGGGAAGCAGGGCTTCCAGGCGGGGCCAGACACTCTCGACGGTCACGGGCTCCCAGTGTAGGCGGCCGAAGCTGGCAGCATCGACGATCGTGTCCCGTGCTCCCCTGCCGCCCGAGCTGCTCGTCGTGGCCGGCATGGGCTCGGTGCAATTCGGCTCGGCGTTCGCCGACACGCTGTTCCCGAAGGCCGGGCCGGCCGGTGTCACGCTGCTGCGGCTGGTCTTCTCCGGCGCGATCCTGCTCGCGATCGCCCGGCCGCGGGTGCGCGGGCGGTCACGCGCCGACCTGCTCGCCGCCGCCGCGTTCGGCGTGATCCTCGGGACGATGAACTGGAGCTTCTACGAGGCGATCAACCGGATCCCACTCGGCGTCGCCGTGACGATCGAGTTCGTCGGTCCGCTCGTCGTCGCGGTGCTCGGGTCGCGGCGCCGCCTCGACGCGCTGTGGATCGTGCTCGCCGCCGGTGGGGTGGCGCTGCTCGCGTCCGGCTCGGCGGGGTCGGCCGTGCACCCCCTCGGCATCCTGCTCGTGCTCGTCGCCGCGACCTGCTGGGGCTGCTACATCCTGCTGTCGAAGCGGGTCGGCGCCGCCTTCGCGCAGCTCGACGGCCTCGCGCTGGCCCTCGGTGTCGGCACGTTCGTCGTGCTGCCGGCCGGCGTCGTCGAGGGCGGCTCGGCGCTGCTGCACGGCACGGTGCTGGCGGGCGGGCTCGGGGTGGGGCTGATGAGCTCGCTCATCCCCTACTCGCTCGAGCTGATCGCGCTGCGCACGCTGACGCCGGCACGCTTCGGGCTGCTGATGTGCCTGCAGCCGGCGGTGGCGACGCTCGCCGGTGTGCTCGTGCTCGGCGAGCGCATCACGCTCGTGCTCGTGCTCGCGCTGCTCATGGTGGTGACCGCGAGCGCCGGCTCGACGCTCACCGCCCGGCGTCCGCCGCTCGCCGAGCCGGAGGCCTGACCCGCGCCTCGCCGCGCCGCACCCCGCCCCGCCCCGCCCCGCCCCGCCGCGGTGTTGTGCATTGCGCGCCGGAAAGCCCCGACAACCTGCCCAAAAAACACCAAACAGCGGCGAAAGTGTTGATTGGGAGCGCCGTCCCCCGCCCGGCCAGCAC
>NZ_JBQCEE010000186.1:0-5239 GCF_051960575.1 Jatrophihabitans sp. | reverse complement strand
GTCAACCCCGACCTCGCCGGGCACGGCGGGGGGCCCGCCCCGGGGCCCCGCCCGCGGGACGAAAAGGGGGGGGCCGGCCCCCCCCCCACACCACCCCGCAAAGGGGAGAGAGACAAACCCCCCCCCTCCCGGCCGGGTGGGGAGGGGCCCCGGCCCCCCCCCGTACCTCCCCGGGCCCGGACACGGGGCGGTCCCACCGCCGTGCCCGGCGAGGTCGGGGTTGACCAGCGCGAACCGCACCTCGTCGGCGAACGTGCCGTCGGCGTTGCGCAGCCGCGAGCGCCGCACCCCGTCCGGCTCGAACCCGCCGGCAAGCGCCGCGCGCTGCGACGCGACGTTGCCCTCCTTCGCGCCCAGCTCGAGCCGGGCCATCCCCGCGACCTCGAAGGCCCAGGCGCTCACCAGCCGCAGCGCCCGCGCGGTGTAGCCGCGCCCGCGGAAGTCGGGGTGCACGCCGTAGCCGATGCCGGCGACCTGGGGCGGGCCGACCGGCCGCACGGTGAGCGCGCCCGCGAAGCCGCCGGTCGCCGTGTCGACCATCGCCCACCGCGCCAGGCCGGTGGTGAGCCAGTCGAGACCGGCCCGGGCGCAGGTGCGCGCGAGGTCGGCGCGCCTCGGTGCGTCGCCGGTGAAGTTCCAGCGCACCGACTCGGCGTCCTCCGTGCCGAGCAGCCCGTCCACGTCGTCCGGCGCCAGCGGACGCAGCGCCAGCACGCCGTCGTCGAGCGGCGCCGTCGGCCACGGCAGTCGCGGCGCGATCGGTGCGCCGTCATCGTCGGCGAAGCGAGCGAACCAGGCGAGGTCGAGGGTGCGGTCGCTGCCGGCAGGGCCCTGCACAGGCCTGCGCCAGGCGACGCCCTCGAAGCCGAACCCGGCGTCGAGGGCGGTGCGCAGCGAGGCGAGGTTCCGGACGTCCGCGTCGATCTCGACGCGGTGCAGGCCGTGGGCGAAGGCCCAGGCGACGAGCATCCGCACCGCCTCGGCGGCGTAGCCCTGTCCGCGGTGCACCGGGTAGACGATGTAGCCGAGGTCGCCGCTGGGCAGCCGCAGGCTCGCCGACCCGACCACCCGGCCGGTGGCCCGCTCGACCAGCGCGCCGCCGAGCTCGCTGCCGTCCGCCCGGCCGGCGTTGCCGAACCTGCCGGTGAAGGCGACGGCGTCCGCCTCGGTGTACGGGACGGGCACGGTCGTGAAGCGGGCCGCCGCGGCGTCGTCCCGGAGGGCGGCGAACACGACGTCCGCGTCGTCGGGGCGCCAGGGCCGCAGGGTGAGCCGGGGGCCGGTGAGCACGAGGTCGGTCAGGTCGACGCCGTCGATGATCGCCATGGCGCCGACCCTGGCAGACGCCCGGTCATGAGCAAACCGCTTTGCCGCGAGTGAGACGGACCACGGGGCCCGTACCATGGCTCGCGTGGTGCTAGCCAAACTTCTGCGTGCCGGCGAGGGCAAGCAGGTCCGCCGTCTCGGAAACATCGCCGATCACATCGAGGCGATGGAGAGCGACTACGTCGACCTGACCGATGCCGAGCTGCGGGCCCTGACCGACACCTTCAAGGAGCGGTTGGCCGACGGCGAGACGCTCGACGACCTGCTGCCCGAGGCGTTCGCCGTCGTGCGCGAGTCGGCCCGGCGGGTGCTCGGGCAGTTCCACTACCGCGTGCAGCTCATGGGCGGCGCCGCCCTGCACCTCGGCAACATCGCCGAGATGAAGACCGGTGAGGGCAAGACGCTCGTCTCGACGCTGCCGGTCTACCTCAACGCGCTCTCCGGCGACGGCGTGCACGTCGTGACGACCAACGACTACCTGGCCTCCCGTGACGCCGACTGGATGGGTCGCGTCCACCGCTTCCTCGGCCTCACCGTCGGCAAGATCACCAACGACCTGCCGCCCGAGAAGCGCAAGCTCGCCTACCAGGCCGACATCACCTACGGCACGAACAACGAGTTCGGCTTCGACTACCTGCGCGACAACATGGCGTGGTCGCTCGACGACATGGTGCAGCGCGGCCACAACTTCGCGGTCGTCGACGAGGTCGACTCGATCCTCATCGACGAGGCCCGCACGCCGCTGATCATCAGCGGCCCGGCGGAGGAGAACCAGCGCTGGTACCTCGAGTTCGCGCGCATGGCGCCGCGGATGAAGAAGGACGTGCACTACGAGGTCGAAGAGGGTAAGCGCACCGTCGCGGTCACCGAGGAGGGTGTCGCCTTCGTCGAGGACCAACTCGGCATCGACAACCTCTACGAGGCCGCCAACACCCCGCTCGTCGGCTACCTGAACAACTCGCTCAAGGCCAAGGAGCTGTTCAAGCGCGACCGCGACTACATCGTCACCAACGGTGAGGTGCTCATCGTCGACGAGTTCACCGGCCGTGTCCTGCAGGGCCGCCGCTACAACGAGGGCATGCACCAGGCCATCGAGGCCAAGGAGGGGGTGCAGATCCAGCAGGAGAACCAGACGCTGGCGACGATCACCCTGCAGAACTACTTCCGCCTGTACAAGAAGCTGTCCGGCATGACCGGCACGGCGCAGACCGAGGCCGCCGAGCTGCACCAGACCTACAAGCTCGGCGTGGTGCCCGTCCCGACCAACAAGCCGATGGTGCGGCAGGACCAGACCGACCTCATCTACAAGACCGAGGACGCGAAGTTCGCCGCCGTCATCGACGACATCGCCGAGCGGCACGAGGCCGGCCAGCCGGTGCTCGTCGGCACGGCCAGCGTCGCGAAGAGCGAGCGGCTGTCGTCGCTGCTGCTGCGGCGCGGCATCCCGCACGAGGTGCTCAACGCCAAGCAGCACGCGCGTGAGGCGGCCATCATCGCCAACGCCGGACGCAAGGGCGCGGTCACGATCGCCACGAACATGGCCGGTCGCGGCACCGACATCCAGCTCGGCGGCAACGCCGAGTTCGCCGCCGACGCCGCACTGCGCGACCGCGGCCTCTCGCCGGACGAGACGCCGGAGGAGTACGAGGCCGCCTGGGCCGAGGCGCTCGAAAAGGCCCACGAGGACGCGGCCAAGGAGCACGACGAGGTCGTCGAGCTCGGCGGCCTCTACGTGCTCGGCACCGAGCGGCACGAGTCACGGCGCATCGACAACCAGCTGCGCGGCCGCGCCGGCCGTCAGGGCGACCCGGGGGAGTCGAGGTTCTACCTCTCTCTCGAGGACGACCTCATGATCCGCTTCAACGGCGAGCGCGTGCAGGCGATGATGAACTTCCTGCGCCTGCCCGAGGACGTGCCGATCGAGGCGAAGATGGTCTCGAAGGCCATCCAGTCCGCGCAGACGCAGATGGAGCAGCAGAACTTCGAGATCCGCAAGAACGTCCTCAAGTACGACGAGGTCATGAACAAGCAGCGCACCGTCATCTACGACGAGCGGCGCAAGGTGCTCGAGGGCGCCGACCTCACCGACCAGATCCGGCCGATGATCGACGACGTCGTGCGGGGCTACGTCGAGGGCGCGACCTCGGCGGGCTACGCCGAGGAGTGGGACCTCGAGGCGCTCTGGACGGCGCTGCGCACGCTGTACCCGGTGTCGCTCACCATCGACGAGGCGATCAGCCAGGCCGGCGGCGAGAAGTCCGACCTCACCCGCGACTTCCTGGTCGAGGAGCTCACCGCCGACGCGCAGGCCGCGTACGACGCGCGCGAGGAGGACCTCGGGGCCGAGGTGCTGCGCGAGCTCGAGCGCCGCGTCATCCTCACCGTGCTCGACCGCAAGTGGCGCGAGCACCTGTACGAGATGGACTACCTGCAGGAGGGCATCGGCCTGCGGGCGATGGCCCAGCGCGACCCGCTGGTCGAGTACCAGCGCGAGGGCTTCGACATGTTCGCCGCCATGATGGAGGCGATCAAGGAGGAGTCGGTCGGCTTCCTGTTCAACCTCGAGGTGCAGGTCGAGGCCGACGAGCCGGAGGCCGAGCAGGCGCCGGCGATCGTCGACCCGTACGCCGACTCCGAGAACCCGGCGCTCGACCACGAGCTGCTGCGCCAGGCCCAGGCCCAGCACGAGCAGCAGCACGCGCCGCAGATCTCCGCGAAGGGACTGGGGCAGGCGCCGGAGAAGCGGCCGCTCACCTACACCGCGCCCGAACTCGGCTCGGACACGCCGTCGGTGTCGATGTCGAAGGAGACCGATGCCGCGGGCGACGGGGCGAAGCGGCCACAGACCCGCAGCAACCCCAACCGGGGCAGCCGCGGCAACCGCAGCAGCGCCGGCAACGCCCGCAAGCGCAAGCGCTGACGTCCCGAGGCACGCGAAACCCCCTGCTGTGGCTCGATTCCAGGCTGGAAGACGAGCCACGACAGGGGGTTCTCGGTGTCGTGGGGCCGTCAGGCCATCTGCAGCTGGACGCACTGCCAGCGACCGTGGCGCACCTCGAGGCGCAGCGCCATCGCCCGCACCCTGCGCCCGGCGTTGAGCACGGCCGCCACCTCGGCGACACCGTCGGCCGGCGTGCTGAGGCGCAGCGAGCGGATCGCCGCGCCGCGGAGCCAGTGACCACCGGGTGCGGTGCGCGCTCGGTCGATGTTGGCGCCCAGGCTGCGCAGCAGCAGCGGGTTCACGATCGGTGCCAGCTGGTGCAGCGGGCGCCGGCCCGCGGCGTACTCGCTGAGCCCGAGCAGCAGCCGACGCGCCCACAGCTCGGGGTCACCGGCCACGCTCGGACGGACCCCCACCTGCAGCGGCGTGACGACGTGCGGATCGGGGAACGGCAGTTCCAGCTCGAGCCCGCGCACCAGGCGCAGCGGCGGGCGCTCAGCGGCCAGTTCGTCGTCGAACGGTGGTTCGCGGCGGGGGGCCGGGCGGACGGTGGCGTACCGGACGGCGGCGGCGGTCATGACGTTCCCCTCGGTGTGGATGCGGTGTCGGCTGGACGCGGGTGCTGGGTGGTCGGCGGCTGCAGCGCCTGACCCGGGCGGATGAGGTCGGGATCGGCGCCGACAACAGCGCGGTTCGCCGCCCACCACGCCGGCCACGCCGCAGCGATGCGGGCGTCGGTGGCCCGACCGTCGAGTCGGCCCGCCGCGATCGACCAGAGCGAGTCGCCGGCACGGACCACGACCGGCTCGTGGTCGGCACGCGCGGGCGACGGCCGTGCCGGGGCGGACGGGCTCGGCGCGGTGGGCCAGCCGGGCGCGGCGGGCGGGGCGGGTGTGGCGGGCGAGGTGCGCAGAGCGGGCGTGGAAGGACGCGGCGCCGGGGCGGCCGCGCTCGTCGCCACGGGCCACGCCG
>NZ_JBQCEE010000185.1:0-2737 GCF_051960575.1 Jatrophihabitans sp. | reverse complement strand
GCATGCTCGAGGCCAGCGAGCAGCTCGAGTTCGAGCTCGCCGCCCGGCTGCGTGACGACGTCGGTGCGTTGAAGCGGGCGCTCGAGAAGCAGGCGATCGTCTTCGGCGACGGCACCGACGCCGACGTCGTCGCCTTCGCCGAGGACGACCTCGAGGCCGCGGTGCAGGTGTTCCACGTGCGCGGCGGCCGGGTGCGGGGCCAGCGCGGCTGGGTCGTCGACAAGCTCGACGAGATGGGCACGGGCGAGCTGGTCGAGCAGTTCGTCACGCAGTTCTACGGGGAAGAGGCCGCTGACGAGACAGTCACGTCGGGCATCCCGCGCGAGGTGCTGGTGCCCGCGCTGCCCGACGACGCCGCAGCGCTCGAGGAGTGGCTGTCGCAGCGCCGCGGCTCGCGGGTCAGCCTGCGGGTGCCCCAGCGCGGCGACAAGCGGGTGCTGGCCGAGACGGTGCAGCGCAACGCGTCCCAGGCGCTCGCGCAGCACAAGCTGAAGCGCGCGAGCGACCTCACGGCGCGCTCGCGGGCGCTCGGCGAGTTGCAGGAGGCCCTCGACCTGCCCGTCGCGCCGCTGCGCATCGAGTGCTTCGACATCAGCCACGTGCAGGGCACCAACGTGGTCGCGTCCATGGTGGTGTTCGAGGACGGCCTGGCGCGCAAGTCCGAGTACCGCCGCTTCGCGCTGCGCGACACGAGCGAGGGCACCGGCGACGTCCATTGGATCGCCGAGGTGGTGCGCCGCCGGTTCGCGCGCTACCTGGACGCGCAGGTCGACGAGGGGGCGGACGCTGGCGGGCACGACCCCGACGACGAGGCGGGCCCCGGCGAACGCCCCGGCATCGACCCGCTGACGGGGCGGCCGCGCAAGTTCGCGTACGCCCCGAACCTGCTCGTCGTCGACGGCGGTGCGCCCCAGGTCGCGGCGGCGGCCGCCGTGCTCGACGATCTGGGCATCGACGACGTCGCGCTGGTCGGCCTGGCCAAGCGGCTCGAGGAGGTCTGGGTGCCCGACCAGCCGTACCCCGTGATCCTGCCGCGCACGTCCGAGGGGCTGTACCTGCTGCAGCGCGTGCGCGACGAGGCCCACCGCTTCGCGATCACCTACCACCGGCAGAAGCGGTCGAAGTCGATGATCCAGTCGGCGCTCGACGACATCCCCGGGCTGGGCGAGACCCGGCGCAAGGCGCTGCTGCGCCAGTTCGGCTCGCTGAAGCGGCTCAAGGCAGCGACGGTCGAGGACATCACCGCCGTGCCCGGCATCGGGCGGCGCACCGCCGAGGCGATCGTCGCGGCGTTGCAGGACACCGCGTCCGCCCCGGCGCCCCCGGCCGTGAACGTGACCACCGGCGAGGTGCTCGATGACTGACCCGACCGCCCCGCCAACCGCACGGCCCGAGGGTGCGCTGCAGACGGTGATCATCAGCGGCCTGTCCGGTGCCGGACGCAGCACCGCGGCGAAATGCCTCGAGGACCTCGGCTGGTTCGTCGTCGACAACCTCCCGCCCGAGCTGATCGCCACGCTGGTCGACCTCGGCAGCCGCAGCCAGGGCGCGGTGACCCGGCTCGCGGTGGTGATGGACGTGCGCAGCCGGGCGTTCTCGACCGACCTGCGCGCGGTCATCCGCGATCTCGCCGACCGCGACATGCGGCCCCGGGTGCTCTTCCTCGAGGCGCCGGACGACGTGCTGGTGCGCCGGTTCGAGAGCAACCGGCGTGCCCACCCGCTGCAGGGCGACGGCCGCATCAGCGACGGCATCACCGCCGAGCGGGCGCTGCTCGCGGGGCTGCGCGACGAGGCCGACCTGGTCGTCGACACCGGCGACAAGTCGGTGCACCAGCTGCGCTCGGTGCTCGAGTCGGCGTTCACCGCCGGCCTCACCGACGGGCCGCCCCAGCTGCGGGCGACCGTGCTGTCGTTCGGCTACAAGTACGGCCTTCCGGTCGACGCCGACCTCGTCGTCGACGTCCGCTTCCTGCCCAACCCGTTCTGGATCCCGGAGCTGCGCGACCTCACGGGGCGGGACGAGGAGGTGCGCGACTACGTGCTCGCGCAGGACGGCGCCGACACCTTCCTCGACCGCTACGCCGAGGTGCTCGAGATCATCGGCGCCGGCTACACCCGCGAGGCGAAGCGCTACCTCACCCTCGCCGTCGGCTGCACGGGCGGCAAGCACCGCTCGGTGGTGATGGCCCGGCAGCTGGCCGCCCGGCTCGAGCAGCAGGGCATCCGCGTCACCGTCGTCGACCGGGACCTCGGCCGTGAGTGAGCCGGGTGCCGCCGCGTCCGGCCGCGGCCCCCGCATCGTCGCGCTCGGCGGCGGCCACGGCCTGCACGCGTCGCTGACCGCGCTGCGCAGGCTCACCCGCAACCTCACCGCCGTCGTGACCGTCGCCGACGACGGCGGGTCGTCCGGCCGCATCCGGCGCGAGCTGCGGGTGCTGCCGCCGGGTGATCTGCGCATGGCGCTCGTGGCGCTGGCCGGCGAGGGCGACGAGCACGCGCGCTGGGCCGACACCCTGCAGCACCGGCTCGGCGGTGACGGCGTGCTGGCCGGCCATCCGGTCGGCACCCTGAGGCTCACCGGCCTGCTCGAGCGGCACCCCGACCCGGGGGCCGCCCTGGCCGAGCTCGGCCGGCTCGTCGGCGCCGTGGGGCATGTGCTGCCGATGAGCCCGCTGCCGCTCGATCTCGTCGGCGAGGCCGACCGCTTCGACCCCGCCGACCCCGACCGCGTGCGG
>NZ_JBQCEE010000184.1:0-6854 GCF_051960575.1 Jatrophihabitans sp. | reverse complement strand
CGACCGGACCGGTGACCGGCCCGGTCGACGTACGGTGCGCGGCCGGGCCCGAGCCCGACCGAGCCGTCAGTCGGTCGTCTCGCCGAGCCGCAGCAGCCCGTAGTCGTAGGCGTGGCGCCGATAGACGACCGAGGGCCGACCGGTGTCGACGTCGCTGAAGAGGAAGAAGTCGTGGCCGACCAGCTCCATCTCGAACAGCGCCTGATCGACCGTCATCGGCTTGGCCGGGTGCTCCTTCACCCGCACCACCTGACCGGGACCCTCGGCCTGGCCGTCCTCGACCTCCTCGCCCGTGGCGGCTTCCTCGGCCGAGGCGACGGCGGCGGCCACGTCGGTCGCGAGCGGGTCGACGTCGGCCGGCAACACGCCGAGTGACGGCGGCGTGCGGCGGCCGTGGTGCACCCGCCGACGGTCGGCGGCGTGCCGGAAGCGGCGGTCGAGCTTCTCGGCGGCCATGTCGAGCGCCTTGTAGAAGTCCTCGGCGCACGCCTCGGCGCGCACCGCCGGACCACGCGTGCGGCACGTGATCTCGATGTGCTGGCAACTGCCGGTCTGCCGCGGGTTCCGCTCGTGCTGGAGTTCGACGTCCACCCGGATGATCTTGTGGTCATAGCGTTCCAGGCGGGTCAGCTTCTCGGCGACGTGCTGCCGATAGTGCTCCGGAACCACCACATTGCGGCCATGGACGACGATCTCCATGTGGCTCGCGACAGTTGCCATGCGACCTCCACGCGTGAGCGGCGTGACGTCGGCGACGAGGTCTTGCAGGCACCTGCGGGGCGCCACCGGGATTTCGTCTCCCGGTCTCGGGCCGACGTCCACCTGGTTGGTCAGGTCGCTCCAACGTTAGACCGCGGCCCTGGGATCCGGCTAGACGCGCCACGTGACTCGGCTGGGAATGTGTCCGTCCGGGGGACACGACGCGGTGTCCACGCGACCGTCGCGGCGCCCGCCACCGCCCAACCCGCGACGAGCAGGGCCCGCCGCGCCTCGGCGAGCGTGGCGCCGGTCGTGACGACGTCGTCGACGACCACGGCGACCGCACCCGCCTCCGGCGGCGGGTGGGCGCGCAGCGCACCGACGAGATGCGAGGCACGGGCGGACGCGGACAGGCCCGCGGAGTCGGAGACCTGACGCACGAGGCCGAGCGCGGGCGTCCAGACCCGTCGCCCGTCGGACGTCGGCACGGCACACGCCCGCCGCGCCAGCCGCACCATGTGGTCGCCACCGCGCGCCGCGGCCGCCCGTCGCGACGACGGCACGGGAACGACGACAGCATCGACCGGCAGCAGCGCGACGGCGAGGGCCAGCAACTGCCCGAGCACGGACGCGAGGTCGCGGCGTCCGCGCTCCTTGTAGGCGAGCACCGCCGAGCGCACCGCACCCTCGTAGCGAGCGGTCGCCGCGACCGGCATCACGGCCGGCCCGTCGACCCAGCCTGCGGCGCCGGGTCGGCACGCCGCGCAGAACGGCGTGCCGGGCCGCTCGCACCCGAGGCAGCGCCGGGGCAGGACGAGGTCGATCGCGGTGTCGAGCAGCACGGCTCCACCCTGGCCGCCGCACACCGCCCGGGCGGCGTACCGCGGCGCGGCTGTGGACGACACGCCGGTTGTGGACGCCGGCCCGCGCGCGCCGAGCACCGTGCTACCGCAGCGCGCCGATCGCGGTCACTCGGCGTACGCGGGTGCGAGCCCGCTCGTCTCGCCGCCCGCCGTCGACCCGGTGGGGCTGGTCCACGAGTTGCCGCTCTGCGTCCACACCGCCGCCCCGGCCGAGACCCAGACCGGCTCGAACTCGGCGACCGTGACGCTGTCCGGCGTGCTCGGCAGGCCGAAGATGCGGCCGGCCGTCCAGAGCGACCCGTCGACCTGCAGCTCGATCAGCTGCGGCTCGTTGGTGTCGGTCGTGGTGCCGATGCAGAACAGCTTGAGCTCGTCGTTCCAGGCGACGTCGTCGACGGCGATGCCGACCGGGCTGATCGGCTCGACGCCGTCGAGGTACACCTGCCCGCCGACACGCGCGATGGTGCCGATGTAGACCTGGGTGGTGCCCTTCGCCGCGACCACGAGCGCGATCCGTCCGCCGTCCGGACTCACGCGCAGGGCCTTGATGACCGCACCGGTCGGCAGGCCGGGCACCGGCACCCCGCCGAGCTGTCCGCCCGCGACGGCGCGGTAGAGCTTGTTGCCCGAGCCGACCCACACCTCCTCGCGGCCGGCCGCCCACGACGGCCGGGTGAGCATCGGCCCCTCGAGCTTCACACCCTTCAGCCCGCCCGCGAGCGTGCCGAGGTAGAGCTGCGGGATGCCGGTGGCGTTCGAGATGCCGGCGATGTCCGTGCTGCTGCCGCGGCGCGCGACCGCGATCGAGGTGAGCGTGTACGAGCCGGCACCGATGGGGCCGGGCAGCCGCCGGCCGCGCTGGTCGTAGCCGGCGCCGTCGGCGACGTAGTAGACCGCCGGCTCGACCGCCGGCGGCTGCGCGCCGGTCGCGGCAGCGACCTCGGCGGCGGTGAAGCTGGTGCCCGGCACCGCCGGGATGCGCACCGTCTTGCCGCCGTCGTGCAGGACGAAGGCGCCGCCCTCGACGACCTGGTCGAACGTCAGTGCCAGCTGCGCGGCGAGCCGGTTGCGGTGGCGGGCGTCGAGGTCGGAGCTGCCGGGGATGTCGATGACGGTCGGCGAACCGAGGGTCACCGAGGCGGTGCGCGGGTCGACCTGCGCGGGCAGTTCGGCGTTGGTCTCGGCGTTCTGCAGCTCCGACCGCGGCCCGGCCAGCAGGTAGTCGAGCAGCAGCGACGCGTCCGCGGCAGCCTCGCCGTTGGGCGTGTAGCGCACGTCCGGGATGACGTAGCGCTCCTCGGCGTCGTAGAAGTAGACGCTGCGCTGGCCGAAGGTGCGCTCGAACTGGGTCTCGGTGAGGATCAACCCGTTCCGCAGCTGGTCGATGCGCCACTGCCCGTCGACCTTCTTCAAGGTGAACTGGTTGGGCACCACCTCGCCGCCGCTGCCGTTGCCGGACAGGTCGGGCGTGTAGATGCCGGTGGCGCTGATCGTGCCGATGAGCCGGCCCTTGACGACGACGGTGCTGCGCTTCGGGTCGAACTGCCCGACCTGGGGGTTGTCGTCGACGACGGTCACCGTCGACGCCTGCCACCTGGTCTGGGCCGCGGCGGTCAGGTACGCGCGGGTGGCGCTGCGGTCGGTGACGTCGAGCGCGTTGGCCTCGAGGAAGGCGCTGACCAGCAGGCGCGGGTCGGCGTCGCGTGGCGGCGGGGGTGGTGGCTGGCGGCTCTGCGACGCGCCGAGGTGCTCGACCGCCTGCGGTGACGACGAGGTCGGGACGCCGGTGCAGCCCGCGGCCGCGAGGCCGACCAGCACCGTGCACGCGATCGTGGCGGGTCGGCGGGTCACGGCGCGGCCTTCGCGTCGGCGTCGGTGTCGATGTCCGGGGCGGGCTCGATGTCCTCGTCCAGATCGGGCGGGACGAGGGGCAGCGGCGAGCTCATCAGCGTGTGCCCGGCGTGCCGCGGCAGGGTCAGCCGGAACTGCGCGCCCCGCCCCCGCTCACCCCAGGCCTGCAGCCAGCCGTCGTGCAGGCGGGCGTCCTCGAGCGCGATCGCGAGCCCGAGACCGGTGCCGCCCGTGAGCCGGCTGCGCGAGGGGTCGCCGCGCCAGAACCGGTTGAAGACCATGCCCGCCTCCCCCGGCTTGAGCCCGACGCCGTAGTCGCGCACGGTCACCGCCGCGGCCTCGCGGTCGGCGGCGATGGTGATGTCGATCGGGCGGCCCTCGCCGTGGTCGAGTGCGTTGCCGATGAGGTTGCGCAGGATGCGCTCGACCCGGCGCGAGTCCATGTCCACGGTGACCGGCTCGTCGGGCTGGCGGATGATCATGCGGGTGCCGTGCCGGGTCGCCAGCACCTCGTTCGCCGCCGCGGCCGCAGCCACCACACCCCGCAGGTCGACCGTCTCGGACTCGAGCCGGGCGACGCCGGCGTCGTAGCGCGAGATCTCGAGCAGGTCGCCGAGCAGGGCCTCGAACCGGTCGAGCTCGGCGCGCAGCAGCTCGACCGAGCGGGCGAGCGCCGGCGGGAACTCGTCCCGGCTCGAGTACAGCAGCTCGGACGCCATGCGGATCGTCGTCAGCGGGGTGCGCAGCTCGTGGGACACGTCGCTGGTGAACCGCCGCTGCAGCCGCGAGAGGTCCTCGAGCCGCTTGATCTGGCGCTGCAGGCTGCCGGCCATGTCGTTGAACGACCGGCCGAGCCTGGCCGTGTCGTCGAGGCCGCGCACCGGGATGCGCTGCTCGAGGTCGCCGGCGGCAAGCTTGCCGGCCGTTTCGGCCGCCAGGCGGATCGGGCCGACGACCTGGCGGGTGACCAGCAGCGCGATGATCACCACGAGCAGCACCAGCGCCAGCCCCGCGAACAGGGCGGTGCGATCGACCAGGTCGATGGTCTGCGCCTCGGCGGTGAGCGGGAAGAGGTAGTAGAGCTCGAAGCTGCCGGTGCGCGCCTCGACGGGTTCGCCGACGATGAGCCCCTTGACCAGGGTGCCGCTCGACCCGCTCGGCACCGGCGCGTACTGCACGGCGAGGTTCCCGCTGCGCACCAGCGAGCGCAACCGCTCGGGCACCGTCGCGCTGGCGTCGAGGTTGCCGCCCGCAGGCACGAGCACGATCGAGAAGAGCCCGGCGCTCGTGCCGCTGGCGGTGAGGTCGGCCTGCAACCCCTGTTGAGCCGACTGCACGTCTCCGGCGGTCTGGACGGACTTGTCGAACAGCTCGGCCCGGGCGATCTGCAGACCGACCTTCGCCTGGCCGACGGCCGAGTCGCGCTTGGCCTGCAGCACGCCGCTGGCGACCTTGTCGACGAGCAGCAGGCCGATCACGACGACGACGACGCCGGCGATGACGAAGGTGCTCGTGCCGACGCGCACCTGCAGCGAGCGGCGCCAGAGGTTGGCGACGGCCGTCGACCACGCGGCGAGGCGGGCGAGCACGGCGGACGACCGCCCCCGGCGGGGCGGTTCCGGCTCGTCGGCGGAGGGGACGGGCACCGGGTCGAGGATCACCGCGGCCGCTCGCGACGGGTCACGGCGGCCCCGCCTTGTAGCCGACGCCGCGCACGGTCAGGACGACGTCGGGGTGCTCGGGGTCGCGCTCGACCTTCGCCCGCAGGCGCTGCACGTGCACATTCACCAGCCGGGTGTCGGCGGCGTGCCGGTAGCCCCACACCTGCTCGAGCAGCACCTCGCGCGTGAATACCTGGCGCGGCTTGCGCGCCAGCGCCACGAGCAGGTCGAACTCGAGCGGCGTCAGCGGGATGGGCCGCCCGCCGCGGGTGACCTGGTGTGCCGGCACGTCGATCCGGACGGCGTCGTCCGGCGGCCCGATCGTGATCGTCTCACCGACGATGTCGTCGTGGTGGCGCAGCCGCGCCCGCATGCGCGCGACCAGCTCCTTCGGCTTGAACGGCTTCATCACGTAGTCGTCGGCGCCCGACTCGAGGCCGAGCACGACGTCGACGGTGTCGGTCTTCGCCGTCAGCATGATGATCGGCGCGCCGCTCTCGGCCCGGATCGCGCGGCACACGTCGATGCCCGACATGCCGGGCAGCATCAGGTCGAGCAGGACGATGTCGGGCTTGCTCTCGCGGAACGCCTGCAACGCCTGGCTGCCGTCGGTGACGAACGCCGGCTCGAAGCCGTCGCTGCGGAGCACGATGCCGAGCATCTCGGCGAGGGCCAGATCGTCATCGACCACGAGCACGCGGGGTTTCACGCCGTCCATCGTGGCACCTGCGCCCTGCGAACGCCGGTAGCGGGACGCGCGCCCGCGACATTACGCGGACCAGAGGTGCCGAGTGCTAGGCACTGATCATCCGACCCCACCCCCGTAGGGAGACTCCCCCGTGCGTCGACGTCGACTGTTCCTGCTCGCCTCCGCCGCCATGCTGCTGCTCGGGACGCTCGCGTCCCCCGCCTACGCCGCCGGCGCCCGCTACGTCGCCCTCGGCGACTCGTACTCCTCGGGCGTCGGCTCGGGCAGCTACACCAGTTCCAGCGGCAGCTGCCTGCGCAGCACGCTGGCGTACTCGCAGCTGTGGGCGAACGCGCACGCCCCCGCGTCCTACGTCTCGGTCGCCTGCTCGGGCGCGAAGACGACGGACGTGAACGCGAACCAGCTCTCGGCCCTGTCGACCTCGACGACGCTGGTGAGCATCACGATCGGCGGCAACGACGTGAACTTCGCCGGCGTGATGGAGGACTGCGTCCTGTACAGCACCAGCACGTGCGTCAGCGAGGTCAACGCGGCCGAGCAGAAGGCGCAGACCCAGCTGCCGGGGCTGCTCGACACCACCTACAACGGCATCCGGTCCCACGCGCCGAACGCGCGCGTGGTCGTGCTCGACTACCCGCGCTTCTACCACGTCGGGGTCTGGTACTGCGTGGGTCTCAGCGACACCGCCCGCTCGAAGATCAACGAGGGCGCGGACGTGCTCGACACCGTGATCCAGCAGGCGGCCGCGCGGCACGGGTTCGTCTTCGCCGACGTGCGCAGCGGCTTCGCCAACGGTCACGAGATCTGCGACGGCAGCTCGTCCTGGCTGCACAACGTCGACTGGAGCAACATCACCCAGAGCTACCACCCCACCGCGGCCGGGCAGTCCGGCGGCTACCTGCCGCCGTTCACGGCGGTCGCCGGCGCCTGACGCGACCCCCGACGACATCAACACCCCCTGGGGGGGGCGCGGGGGCGGGGGGGGGGGGGGGGGTTTAAATGTGGGAGAAAAAAAAAAGAAAAAAAAGGAATTAAAAAAAAGGCCAACAAAAAACCAATAATAAATAAAAA
>NZ_JBQCEE010000183.1:0-5066 GCF_051960575.1 Jatrophihabitans sp. | reverse complement strand
ATATCACCCCCACACCAAGCCCGTGGTAATATCCGGGGTCCCGGGGGTACGGGGGGCGGTCGGTGCCGCGCCGGCCCCGCCGGCCGGTGGGCACGCCGGCGCCGGCGCCCTGCACGGGCGCCGGCGCGACGTCGGTCGTCATACCGCTCAGCCGTTCTCGATCTTGGTGACCAGGCCGTTGTCGGCGTCGAAGAACTTCGTGTTGACCGCCGACCAGCCGCCGAGCTCGGTGATGGTGTCGAGCTTGCTCGGCTGCGGGAACGGGTTGCTCGGGTCGTTCGCGCCCTCGACGGTGCCCGGGTCGACACCCTGCACCGCCGGGCGGAAGCCCTTGCCGGCGAAGATCTTCTGGCCGTCGGCGCTCTCGGCGAAGGTCAGGAAGTCCTTCGCCGCCTGGTTCGCGGTGGTCGTGACGGCGGCGGGCGTCTCGATGAGCATCGTCTGGGCGGGGACGATGTAGTCGAGGCTCGCGCCCTTCTGCTTGGCCGCGATGGCCTCGGCCTCGTAGGAGATGAGCACGTCGCCGGTGCCGTTCAGGAACTGCTGCGTCGCCGCCGAGCCGCTCTCGGCGTGGCTGACGATGTTCTTGTAGAAGGCCTTGAGGTAGGTCTCGGCGTCACTGGCCGACTTGCCCTCGTCGATGACGTGCTGGTACGCGGCGAGGATGTTCCACTTCGCGGAGCCGGACGTCTCGGGCGTCGGGGTCACGATCTTGATGCCGGGCTTGACCAGGTCGTCCCAGCCGGTGATCTTCTTCGGGTTGCCCTTGCGGACGACGATGACGACGACCGAGTCGGCGATGATGCCCTTGGTCGGGCCGGTGTTCCAGTCGGACGCGACCTTGCTCGGCACCAGCTTGGTGAGGTCCGAGCCGGTCGAGAAGTTGACGAAGTCGGCCTTGGCCTGGCCGCTGAGCACGTTCTTGCTCTGGGTGCCGCTCGGGCCGTACGAGGCGTTCACGGTGACCCCCTTGCCGGCCGATGTCGCGGCGAAGGCCGTCGCGAGCGCGTCGTAGGCCGGCTTCGGCACCGAGTAGGCCACGAGGTTGATCGTGCCGCCGCTGCCGCCCGTGCCGCTGCTGCCGGTCGCGCCCGCGGCCGTCGAACCGGAGCCGCCGCCGTTCGACGTGGTCGAGCCACCGGACGACGAGCAGGCACTGACGCCGAGGGCCAGCACAGCGGTGGCGGCGACGATCGTCGCAGCAGGTCGGATACGCGTCATCGACTTCCCCATGAATTCCAGTGTTTCCGGTATCTCCACCGGCTAGATAGACAATAGCAAAGAACGAGGGCTGGCTTGCAATCGGGCGATTCACACCGAATCGGCTGTGGGTGCCTCGCGCTCGTCGACGCCTGCGACATGGGCCGCCTCAAGGTGCGCGAGCGGGCCGCCGGCACGCAGGGTCTCGGGTGCCGCGAGCACGAGCAGGATGGGCGCCAGGCAGACCGCGGCGCACACGACGAGCGCGACGCCGAAGCCGGCGCCGTCGGCCACCGCGCCGGCCACGATCGGGCCGAGGATGGCGCCGAGGTCGCCGGCCATCTGGAACGCGGCGACGACGGTGCCGCCGCGCCCACCGACGACGTCGCCCATCACCGCACCCGGTGCCACCGAGTCGGCGGCGCCCGCCACGCCGAGCAGTGCCATGGCGAGCACGAGCCCGACGCGGCCGTCCAGCACCGGCAGCAGGACGAACCCGACGGCACCCAGCGCCAGCCCGAAGATGATCACCGGGCGGCGCCCGACCGTGTCGGCGGTGCGCCCGAACGGCAGCAGCAGCGCCCCGCTGACGAGGCTGACGATGAGGAAGGCGCCGTAGACCCACCCCTGCCGCAGGTCGAGCTCGTCGGTGATGAACTGCGGCACGAGCGACGAGCGCGCGCCGACGACGGCGAAGTCGCCCGCGAACCCGGCCGCGAGCACCGCGACGTAGGCACGGTGTCGCAGCGCGGCCCGCAGGGGCATCGGCGCGGCCGGGTTGCGCTGCGGGGCGGCGAGCTCGCTGCGCCGCAGCATCCCGAGCCCGAGCGAACCGGCCACGAGCAGCGTGCCGGCGTAGATGAAGAACGGGGCGCGCAGCGACCAGGTCGCGACCGTCCCGACGGCCGGCCCGGCGATCATGCCGAGCAGGAAGGCGCCGGCCCAGGCCCCCTGGGCGCGTCCGCGCAGGTGGTTCGGCGTCACCCGCACCAGCAGGCTGGCCGCCCCGACACTGAACATGATCGAGCCGGCACCGCCCGCGCCACGCAGGACGAGCAGCTGCCAGTAGCTCTGCGCGAACCCGGCCAGCAGGCTTGACACCGCGACGATGCCGATGCCGCCGGCGAGCACCACCCGCTCCCCCGCCGCGTTGACCAGCCGCCCGACGAACGGGGCGACGAGCAGGCGGGTGAACGCGAAGGCGCTGACGACCGCGCCGGCCGCGGTCTTGCCGACGCCGAACTCGCGGGCGAACAGGGGCAGCGCCGGCGCGACCAGCCCGAACCCGAGCGCGACCATGAACGCGACGGCGATGAGCGCACGGACCTCGAGGGGCAGGGTCCGAAGTGGTCGCACCCGGGACATCTTGCCCGGCGGACGGCGTCCGTTCGCGCGGGGAAACCCGCAATTCCGTTCAGAAACGCAACACACCGCTCCCGACGTCCGCGAGCGGCGGGAGCCGCGGTCAGTGCTCGGTGACGTTGCGCTCGTACAGCAGGCCGTAGGTGAAGGTGCTCTCGCCGTCGGCGTGGGCCGCGACGGCCGCCCGGCGCAGGAAGTCGGCGGCGACCACCTGGTCCTGCCGGGCACCGAGCACCTTCTGCGTGCGCTGGGCGTCCTTGGCCACGCGGCGGGCCACCTTGCCGACGGTCGGCTCGGTGAGCTCGGCGACGTAGCGGGCGCGCTTGGCGGCCTTGCGCACGCGGTGCAGCGCGGCGTCCCGTCCGCGACCGTCCGGCACGGCGGCCCACCGCTTGCGCACCGTGCGCTCGGCCCGTTGCAGGTAGCCGAGCGCGGCGCCGGCCTTCCGCCGGCCGTCGCGGGCCGGCAGGTCGGTGCGCCAGGCCGTGAGCTCGTCGAGCAGCGCGTGGTACCGCTTGCCCTTCATCGCCGTCGCGAGGGCGCGCGCGGCGGCGGCTTCGTCGGCCGCGAGTCGGGCGTGGATGCGGGCGGCGACCGGGCCCAGCACGAGCTCGTCGGGCACCTCGGCGAGCTGCTGGTCGAGGTGGTCACGCAGCACGTGCACGTCGCGCACCGCGCCGAGCAGCTCGCCGTACCAGCCGAGCTCGGCCTCGAGCGCGGCGGCGCGATCGGCCTCGAAGACGTCGTCGAAGACCCGCAGCGCGCTGCGGTAGCGGCGCGTGGCCACGCGGGTGCCGTGCACCGTCGCGTCGTCGAGCAGGCCGCCGGCACTGCGGCGCAGCGCGACGTCACCCGCGACCAGCACGAGGAACTGCTCGTCCAGGTAGCGACCGAGGGCGCCGGCGAGGGTGCGGCGATCGCGCTCCGGCCCGCTCGACGCGCCGAGCGCGCGGGCGAGCTTCGAGCGGCTGACCGAGGGCTTCGCGCCGTGTCGCCCCAACCACGCCGCCGCCTTCTGCAGCTGTTGCTCGGTACCGCCGAGCAGTTCGATCTCGACCTCGCGCCACTGCCGCACCGTCGCGAACTCGCCCGACGCCGTCGCGGTCACGTCGTCGACGGCGAACTCGAGGCGCGGCGTGCCGTCGGCGGCGAGCAGCCGGGTGACCTGCCGGTGCGTCGTCACTTCGGCGATCGGGACGACCGGGGCACCGCGCCGCAGCCCCGCTGTCGCGTCGCGCAGCGCTGCGGGCAGGCCGCGCGTGCCAAGGGGCGCCTGGATCTCGGTGCGCGCGTCACCGGCGGGGAGCTTGAGGTGCCACCCCTCGTCCTCGCCGCCCCGCCGACGGCGCAGCGTGAGGCCGGAGCGGAAGAGGTGCCGCTCGGCGGTGTCGTAGTAGGCGGCCTGGAGCTCGAGGTCGGCGGTCGACACCGACCCTCGCTTCGGCAGCAGGTCGGACGGGTCGGGCAACTGCCAGTCGACCGGCACGTCGAACTTCAACTCGCGCTCGCGGTGGTCCACGGCGGAACTCTAGTGCGGCCCCGATGCCGTGGCACGGGATGTCCGGGTCGCTGCCCGCTGAAGGTCCCGACTCGGACAGCTTTCCGGCTTTGCGTGCCAGCCCCTCACATCTGTTGAGGACGTCGACGATCGACGCATCAGGCGTGACAGATCGTCACGACCCTTCGACATGGACTTGACAGGACGTCACAGGACGAGCAAGGAGCCCCACCATGCGCAGCCTCTCCCCCCGCACCCGCCGCGGCAAGGTCGTCACGATCGCCGGCGTCGCCGCCGGCGCCATGACCGCGTTCTTCGTCGCCGCCGCCGCGACGAACTGGACCGTCGGCATCAACAGCGGCTCGGACGGCGAGGCGCAGTCGGCCACCATCTCGAACCTGACCGTCACCGCGACCGCGAGCCCCACCGCCGGCAACCTGCTCTACCCCGGCGGCACCGGCGACGTCGTGCTCACCATCAGCAACCCGAACATCTTCCCCGTCGAGGTCACCGGCTTCTCGGTGCCGAACGACGCCACCTTCGCCGACGGCTACAGCGACAGCGGCCTCAGCAGCGCGCAGGCCGGCTGCGACCACACCAACAGCGCGGTCACCTGGGCCGGTGCGGTGAACGGGTCGTCCGCGAACCTCACGCTCGGCTCGAACCTCGTCGTCGCGGCCGCGGTGGGCGCCTCGCCCGGCACGCTGCACGTCACGCTCACCAACGCCGCGGCCATGGGCGCGGGTGCACCGCTGGCCTGCGCCGGGATCTACCTCAAGATGCCCGGCTTCACGAACGTCGCGGCCACGGGCGGCGGCTCGATCACGCCGTCGAACGACCCCGCCGCGACGACCCTGAGCTGACCCGCACCAACCGACCGGGGGGTCTGAGCGGCTGCTCGTGACCGCTCAGCCGGCGGGGCGGGGGGTTGGCCCGCCCCCCCGGTGCCCACCCCCGCCCCCCCACCAACCCAGGGGGTCGATGTCCAGCCCCGCAGTCCGCCCGG